>JADYXS010000391.1 GCA_021772155.1 Candidatus Obscuribacter sp. | reverse complement strand
GCGTTGTTCGATCTGTTCACGACACTCCTGGCTCCATGGTTCGGCGCCAAAAATCCCAATTTCTAGTTTCAGCTTGGCTCGGTCGACTTTCTTCTCTTCTATAAAAAGCGCCAGAGTTAGCGCATAGGACGGTGTGCAGCAGAGCACCCTTGTCTGAAAGTCTTGCATCAGCATCAATTGGTGTTGGCTGCGTCCGGAAGAAGATGGGATCACTGTGGCGCCGAGTGCTTCTGCACCTTGATGCAGACCCAGGCCGCCTGTGAACAATCCATATCCGTAGCAGTTTTGCAGGACATCGCCCGGGCGGACGCCAGCTGTTTCCAGTGAGCGTGCGCAAAGCTCGGCCCAGATGCGCAGATCGCCGTCTGTATAGGCGGCAATGGTTGGTTTGCCACGCGTGCCGGAGGAGGCGTGAATGCGCAGAACTTCGTTTTGCTTAACTGCAAGAAAGCCTAGCGGGTAATTGTTTCTCAGGTCAGATTTGGTAGTGAAGGGTAGATCTGTGATTTGTTCGCTGGACTTCAGATCACGGCGGGCAGTTGCAGCTAACGCTTCCGTGTAAAACGGAACGCTCGATATGATCCGCTCTAGCGTCTCGCGCAGGCGCTTAAGTTGTAGCTCTTTAAGCTCCGGCCGAGAAAGAAGGATTTCACTGCCCAACAACATCAATACCAGGAACGGTCAGTCCATAACCTTCGAGCAACGGCTTCATTTCTTCGTACCAGGATTCACGAACGTCGTGATTGTCTCGCTGTTTTAGCTTGAATTGCTGGAACGTCTTGTTTGTATCAGTGCCAGACTTGCCGAACACTTTGTTCACTTTCGGGAACCAGAATTCCAGAGCTTTCTGTACATCTGGTTTGGTTTTTGTATCTTCAGCTAAGCGTTTGACCCAGTGTTCGCCATGGGCCACGTGCATCCATTCTTCCTTTTCTATCTGGATCATTGCCCGGGACCAGGGACCCCAGCTGCATTCGGCAGCGTCCTTCAACTGGTGTCCGGCGGCGCGATCCATCAGAAAATTAAACATGACCAGGTCGGCCCAGGAATTAATCGGTTCGTAAAAGACTTTCATGCGGTGCTGCATCTTGTCTTCGTAGATGAGCTTATCGGTATCGACGCCCATGCGTTCCAAGAGATCGTACATCGCCCGGGCATGGCGGATTTCATCCTTGACAATATTGGCCATGGCAAGCTTTTCCGGCATGTTTGGTGCGCCTTCGATCCACGGTACATAACCATAGGCGCCAGCAAGTTCGGAGTCAGCTTGAGCAATCATCAGCTTCAAGAGATTGTCTTTGTAGTCCTCGGTGATTTCGTCGAGCGACTCAAGCTTTTGCCCGGACTGGATCTTCTCCATCATGGCCTCATGTTTGGCCTTGTCATCCATCACCAGTGACATAGATTTATTCCTCCTGCAACCCGCGCAGAATGTCTTGTTCAACCCAAATCAGGAGGCAAACCTCAAGATTGATCGAACTCAATATATCACGCGAGTTTTGCGTTTACGGCTTCCGACGAAGCGGTTGCGCGACGTCTAAGCGGCATAAACAGACGACTTATGGCAGCAAACGGTTCGCCGGCCGGCCGCGGATGTTTTGCTTTTATTCAGCTTTGGACTCAGCGGTTACCTATGGCACGCTGGAACCAGTCCCAAGTTCTGTCGATCAAGTTGCCGTCGAGAAGTTTTGCCGGGCAGCAATCATCGGCGGATTTGCTCTTAAGGCTTTTGATTCCCCGCAATGAGGTTCGGCATTCCTGGCCGTTAGACCTGGGCAATTTGACTATTGACTGCTTCTTTGCCCGTTGGCGGACAGTATCCAGATTGGACCCCGATATTTCAGCCTTGCCCAAAGTTTTTGTATTCATCGCTCGCTCGTCCTTGTCAGTTTCCTGCGGCTTGCCGGCGTGTGGCAAGCACCGGCAGTATCGTATTTACGACCTCAATTCATAAATTAGTTCGCAAGAGGTAAATAAAACAATTGGACAAGCTCTACAAGGCCCATTCGGCGCGGACTGGAGCCTTGCACGAATGATTTGGCGACAGCTATAGTAGAAATGATGGCTGCTTAAGCTTAAAGGCTGTCGACGGAGTCACAAACCAAAACGTTCGAAGGGGCGAGAACGTTATGAGATCAAAATTGAATTGGGTCGACGTGCTAAATGAGCAGACCCGCTGGTATGAAAGGGCCGACCTCAAGCAATGGTTTGCAGACCTCGTTGGCCGGCCGACAAATCTGTCTGATGGCACGATAGAGGGTTTTGAAGAAGCTCTTGTTTATATGCGACGTCAGATCGCTAACCGGCATTTTGACGAGCCGATTGATCTTGTCTGGCTAGATACGCAGTTGAAGACGCTGACGCTCGGATTGCTGCACCATCAAGGGGCGCAAGTAGGCGAAAACAGTAAGCTGCCGAGCTTCCGCGCGCGCATCAAGGGCATGCAGGATGCGGATCTGCTGCGCGCTTTCAAGGAAACTTTGCTGGTTCAGTTTGCCGAGTATATCGGCGAAACATTAGACTCCAAGTCTCATGGTATGGTCGGTCGTTGTGAAGGATTGCAGCCAACGTCTGTATTGCAGCCGATTGCTGAGATCGCTAAACATGCGCCAGAGCTTGAAGAGCAATGGCGAAGCGAGCTAATGGCGACGGTACCTGAAGCTGAAGCTGCCGAGATTAGCCGCTGTGCGACTCTGGTTATTGTGACAGGGGGGCAAAAATCGCGTTTTTGCTCCGATGCCTGTCGATTTGCCACTGTGCAGATCATCAAGCAATCACCGGAACCAGAGCTTCTGGCTGTTAAACAGCGGCGCTATCACCGACAGAGTAAAGCTTGATCAATTACCTGGGTGCCTGAAGCAAATCAAGTATTTATAGCGGCTGGGCTTCCCTTGTCGCTGGTCCAACTTCGCGATCGCTGCCAGAAAAATGCCACCGCATTTAGTGCCAATGGTCGACGGTCTACTCGTGGATGGGCAGTCAGCCTGATGATATTCAGTTGTGATACTCAACGATGTCTTTGAGAAGCTATTGCGCCGGATAGAAGTGAATGACGTGTGCTTCCTGATCAACTTTGTGCTTATATTCGCCGTAGAACGATTGACCTAGCAGCGGGGGGATATCTTTGCCTTCGGACACCGAGATGGTGAAGTCTTCCTTCTCGATTTTGCCCATTTTTAGTTTGCCGATCGGGAAAGAAAGGGTGCGCACCGATCCGGCAACTCCGGTGGCAGTGCCTTCCCGGGCGCTGTCCGGAACCTCGATCCCCAGCCTTTGCATATCTTTGAAGGAGAAAGCAACGCTTCCGGCGCCGGTATCGAACATCATCTTATATGGTTTGCCGTTTACCTCTACCATGACGTACATGTGCCCGCCGGAACCATTGGTAAAAGGCACGTCAATTGTTCCGCGTGGCTGTAGGATGGATGTTTTGCGTGCCCCTTTTTTGCGGAACACCACTTCGCTCTTTTCTGGATCGATGTCTATTTCGAAGTTCCGCAGAAAGTCCTGCCCCAGTAAAGGTGGAGCGTCGTGATCTTGGACGGTCAGCGGGAAGTCTCTGGCATATGCCTGGCCGATGCGCAGAGTGACTTTTTGCTCCCATCCCTTAACTTTGTCAGTGCCGACGCCGCCGATTTTGAATGTCTGGCCGCTTGGGCCGCGGCCAAAACCAAGAGCGGCCATGTGATTGAAGTCGAGGCCAGTTGTACCGGCTCCTGTGTCGAGCATAAATTGAACGCCCTGCCCATTTACCGAGCCATCCACCATAACGTGGCCGCCGGCACCCTTTTGGAATGGCACACGGAATTCCTCAGGACTGTCTACTGATGCCGGGCGCGGTGCAGTTCCGTTGGCCGAGAAACCATCATTGTCATCAGATGAGGCTTTGCTAGCGGATCCGCCACTACTGCCACTGCCTGCAACCCCGCCGCCGCCGCCGCTTGCCGGCGCCCCGCCGAGTTGATTTAGGGCTGTAGAAGCCATGGTTGCGGCCGGTGAGCCGCCGAAACCGGTTATCAGATATTCATAGAGCTGTCTGGCGCGAGCGCGGTTGTTACTCAGTTGATTTGCCAGCGCGCAATAGTAAATGCCGTTGGGGTCGCGCGGATTTGCCTTCATGGCAGTTTCAAATTTTATTGCCGAGGCGCGGTAGTTTTTCTGGGAGAAGAGTTTCTGGCCTTCGCTATAATCAGTTGCCGCCGCATTTGCTGCGCTGAAAGCTATCGAACCAACAGTCGCGATTCCGATTAGCAATCCCAAGCGCTTCATAACCATTCCTCACAGAGCCACATCCAATATATGACCGGGTCAGCCCACCTTAAAACTCGACAATGGCATTATGCAGATTATTTTGTCAGAGTTGCCGGGCTTCTCTGTGAATCGTTGGTTGGGCAAACTTGATGGCTGCTAGTTCAACTGCAATTCTGGCATTAGCAGTCTTCTTTGTTGCAGGGCTGTACTCGCTGGTCGGTCATGCCGGTGCCTCAGGATATCTTGCCTGCATGGCCCTTGCCGGACTGGCACCGGAAGTAATGAAACCGACGGCCCTGACGCTGAACATTTTTGTTGCCTCAATTGCCTCTTATAAGTTCTTCCGCGCCGGTTGCTTCAACTGGAATTTGTTCTGGCCATTTGCTGTGACATCGATTCCTTGTTCTTTTATTGGCGGGGCCATGACTCTGCCAGTACCAATTTATAAGCAGCTACTCGGTTGTGCTCTGCTCTTCTGTGCGGTGCGCTTGTTATGGACAGCCAATGCCACTATCCAGGAACCGTTGATTCCTGTTGCTGTCGGTAAAGCGTGCATGCTGGGGGCAGTGATTGGATTTCTTTCCGGGTTAACCGGTGTCGGTGGCGGCATTTTTCTCAGCCCGCTGCTTCTTTTTTGTCGCTGGGCGGATGCGCGTGTGACCGCTGGAGTTTCGGCAGTATTCATTCTCGTTAATTCCGTTGCTGGCCTGCTCGGGCATTTGCGCGTCGTTTCAGCGGTCCCACCCGAAATAGTTTGGTGGGTTCCGGCTGCCGTTTTCGGTGGTTTGCTCGGTGCCCAGGCCGGCGCCCGTAGACTGCCGAACGCTACTATTCGACGCTTCCTTGCCGTCGTTCTGGCTTTGGCTGGAGTCAAAATGTTTCTGGTTCAGTAAATTCGTCACATATTTGTTTCATAATTCGTGACATCGGTGAACTTCTTGACATCTGCTGCGTATAACTAATATCAGCAGGTGAGGACGAACCATGATGAATGGAATCTGGCAACGACTTCAGTCATTATTCAAACCCAAGGCCGTTGCCGAGAACCTGAAGGAACAGCCTGCTGAGCCGACGCCTCCGGAGTTGAATAGACTCTCTCAAATGCAGGCCAGGTCCACATTGCAGGGAATGCAGTCGCTGCAAGCAAAAGCCGTCAATCAGGTGAAGCCCACTAGCACTGGCAGCTTTAAGCGCTGGGCAGACCAGCCAGATCGGCTGTCTTGCGGGAATGAAGGCGCCATTGCCAAGCCAGTTAAAGCCGACGTTTTGCCCGGCACCTCGCTTTCTAACGTGCCGGGAATTAGTAAGAGACAGTCAATGCAAGAATTGCTCGATATTGGCTCTGATCACTTCTCTGCTGAGTAGATTTGTTGCTGAACAAATTACGCAGTCATGCTGACTAAATTACGCTGGCTGCCACCACTTGCCTGATGGTGGCAGTTGCAGTTAAGGCAATAAGAGCTCTCTGGGTGAGCGCCATCAACGGCTGCTTCCGTTAGAGCGAGCTACGGCCAGGTCTGTGAAAGGAGGAACTTGCGCGCCTCCGGCACTGCTCTGTCTTGACTTGTGCCGTCAGTAGCGCGTAACGAGAATGCGTATGAGGGCGAGTCATAGGGAAAATAGCCAATTATCCACGACTGGAATGTTTTGCCGTGAGGAGCCGTGCCAGTTTTGAACGCGGCTTTAAGTTTGTCATCGGGGTCCAGTTGTTTGGCCGTGCCCTGGCGTCCGGCAATCCGCATTCCCTGCTGGAGGATTTGCCAGGTGTGCACTTGCAAAGGTATTTGCAGGATGTCCGTATCACGCGGCTGATCTATGGCATTGTGTAGTGGCGGCGTTTTTCCAGACAGACCAACTAGTGCCGACAATCGAAGCAACTGCAAAGCGTTGGGCTGGAGATCTTCTGCAAGCCCTAGCGCATAAGGAATACTATCTATGCCCGGCTTAAGTGGAAACTTTCCGCTGGGAAAACCGGCGATCGCTTTGTTCAATCCGAATTTAGCGCCGTAGTCTAAAATTGCAGTTGAGCTCAGTCGTACTGACATGGTGGCAAAGAAGACATTGCACGACAGACCGATAGCTTTCGTCAGATCAACTTTGCCGTGAGGATAAAGGCATGAATAAGTTTGTCCCCGTTCTTCGACAAACCCGCGGCACTCAACAACGGTTTGATCGGTGACGATTCCCGATTCGTATAAAGCGGCAGCCGTTACAAGTTTCATCACGGAGCCAGGTAAGCCGCTAGGCACGCTCATTCCGGTAGGAAATCCAATTTGTCCGTTGCGCAGATTTGTCCAAAAGAAGCTCGCAGTCTGCCTTTTAACGGCAGCTTCCGCTTCCTTGACCTCGGAAACCGCGCCTAGTCCGAACAGCGATTTCAAAAATCGCCGACGTCCTGTTGAATCTTCTTTGTCTTGGAGCGGATCCATCTTCTTCTTCGTTTGCACGTTAACTGTATTCTTGCCCGCAGTTAACAATAACCTTGCCGGCCCTTCACGATTAACTTGCGCTG
>JADYXS010000390.1 GCA_021772155.1 Candidatus Obscuribacter sp. | reverse complement strand
GTGCAGCGCTGATAACCCTGCGCGCGGACTGCTTGCTGGGACAAGTGCACCTAGCTCGGGCAACGGCCGACAGTTCCGTCGATCAAGCGGCGCTCTTGGATGAGGCTCGTGAGTCGCTGGACACCGCAGCCAAGGCGATCGAAATTCAGGGACACGATGCCTACTGGGTCAAGGGCACATTCGGTTCGCAGGTGCGGGATCGTTTGAACGAGCTGGACTAGTCGATGTCGGTACTCAAACCCTTCAAGAAAGGAGGTGGACCATGCTTGTTTTCAGCAATCGGCGAGTGTGGTTCACCGCCGATAATCACTTCTGGCACGATAGCATCATCGAGAAGTGTCGGCGTCCATACGGCACCATCGACGAGATGAACCAGGACATGAAACTCAGGTGGAACAACGTCGTCAATGCTGACGACGTTGTCGTCCACCTGGGCGACTTTGGAATGGGCATACCTACCCAGTGGCCCTCAATGCTGTCGCAACTCAACGGCAGCAAGATACTTGTCCGAGGCAATCACGATCGCTCGGCTAAGTGGTACTGTGGCGGCTTCGACCACGTCAGTCGCAACGAGATCGTTTGCATTGACGGGGTCCGCTGCTGGGTAAACCACTACCCGCAAAGCGGATCTGGAAAGCATCGCCGTCCGCCAGCTCCTGGCAGTTACGACATCGCCCTTTGCGGTCATGTTCATGACCGCTGGCGTGTTCAAGACGGCATTATCAACGTGGGCGTCGACGTCTGGAACTTCCAGCCAATCAGCCTGGAGCAGCTTCTACCGCTGGCTCTTGCCGGCTGAGAGCAAGCGATTCCAGAGATTCTCACAACACAATCACTTTCTCACAAGAAGGAGTTCATTGATGTCCAAACCGCGGTTCAAGTTTGGCGGAAGAACGCTTGGAGATCGGCTGTCCGGCTGTCGTCGGACGTTGCTCCATGCGCTCAAAGAGACCACGTTGCATGTGCTCACCCTGGGCGGCGTGGTGGCACTGGGGATCGCCTGTTTCTTGGGTATGTCGCTCGGTTCGTGGTGTCTGCCACTGCTCATCGGCAGCATCGCGTCGATCGTCATCGGTCTTATCGGCGTGATCTACTTGCCGTAACCACTGTCACGCACAAGCTCCCTCGAGCGAAACTGCCTGCCCATTCAACTCTCAGTTGGTGACGCGATGCCACAAAATGGTGGCATCGGCACTATGTTATTTCCCTGAATGCTTGCATCGGAACAGGCCTCAGATGCAAGGTCATACTTGGCCTATGGAAATTGTGAACCATGTCATCGCAACTAATCAGACGCGCCCAACAACTCACGACCGAAATTTTGATGGCAGCCGAAGTGCCACACGTGAAAGCCATCGCCCAGGCGCGCCAAAAGGCCGCGGACGCGGAAAGCGCTTTCACTCAAGCCAACACGCGCTTGAGGGGCGCACGGACAGCCCAGCAGCAAGTGCTGCAGGCAGCCCGAGAAGAAGAATCAGTGCGGCTCCAGTTGAGCATCGCCCATGATGTCTTGGTGGACACCAAGAAGGACATGGATGAAGCAGTAGCTGCTGCGGAATCCGAACAATCGCTTGCTACGCAATTGCAAGCCCAAGCTCAGGAGGATCTGCAGACGGCTCAGTCCGAACTGGCTTCGGCGCTTGAGCCGGTGCAGGTATACCTGTCGCTCAATGCCGAACTCGAAGCGCTCACGAGGGCTCGAGACGGCGAGAACGAAGCGTATGCCAGCCGCGCCTTTAACCACTCTTTCGCCGCGCTGGAGCGAGCCAAGGCTCAGCACCGGGAAATTGCTGCAGCGGAAGCGGCTGTCGAGAAAACCGGGCAGGCCTATTCGCAAGCGCAATTGGCTGCCAGGCAAGCGACGAGCCTCAATGGTCGCATGCAGGCGGCTCTGGCTGCTTCAGCCACTGCCGCAAATAAGAAAGCTGCCGGTTCAACGGCGCAGCGACTAACTGCTGCTAATCAGGCCGAAGCGGTCGCTGCTCAAGCTGTGGCCACGGCCCAAGCGGCGCTCGCTGTGGCGATGCAAGCGGTGCAGTCCCACACGGTCCTCCATGCAGCCGTTGCATCGGTGTTGGAAACTGCCACCACAGCCGATGCCCATCACCGACGCTACCAGGTACAACAGCATCTGGAGCAGGATCGGTCGGAGTCATACGTCTCACAGCGGGACCCGGACTGCACCTGCTCGGAGACTAGCGAGGTGTCCTGCTACTCCTGCCGGAGCGCGCAAGAACGCCGCTCGAACGAATGGCGTGACAACGACCCGACGCGTTAAAGTGCAGAGTGGCAAGGCAGCCTTTAGCTGAACTAAAAAGGGGACCGACCGCAAGGGCGGCGGTTCTCATTTTAGTTGTACAAGTATGCCTCTCCGGTCGGTGCAGATCCCTCTGCCCGACTTGGGAGCGGCATACTTGTATTCTTTTTTCCCACGATAACTTTTATATGCCGTAGTACTAAAGAAGCAAAAAGTTTTTACCAGGTCACCACCTTTGCCCAAGCCTGATGACCGCGACGGTTCAGTCAACCATCCGCTACAAATCAAGGAGCGAGCACAACGTGCCCGCCCCCTGACTCAGCGGATTAGCAACGACCTCAGCTCTGCGGGCACTCGAGAGCGCCGTCATCGTCAGCGGCGCTGGCTGCGGCGGCCGGAGCCGGGCGCACGGCCCAACCGAAGCCCGGACGCACGGTGCCGTCCTTCTCCTGAATTATGGCAGTGTGACCACCGATGAACTGGTAGGGCGCCCCGTCGAACTCGAAGGGAACGGTGGACAGGCCGCTGGGCAATTGACTGGCGTCAATGCCCGAGCGCTCGCCACCGCCAACCAGCAGCGGGTTCTTTTCCTGTTTGCCCCAGACGTTGATGAACGGCAACAGCTTGGCCAGCCAGCCGTCGATCGAATGGCTGCCGGACATGCCCTGGTACTTGTACATGCTCTCCCAGTGCGCCTGGTCAACGTTGCCCTGAGTGGCTGCCACGAACTGGTCCATGATGGGCAGGATCGCGTCCAACCACCAGTTGAGGTCCGGACCGTAGTCCTTCAGCCCCTTCACGTGGTCCCGCAGCTTCTTCCAGTCGGCCGTGGTGCCTTCCAGCTCAATGGTGGGAATGCCGCAGTCGGTTTCGACCATGAATTTGAAGAACGACTGGACGACATCCATCAGCACGATTTGCGAAACCACGCGCGAGACCTCACCGGTGGTGCTGAACTCGGCGGTGAAACGTCCATGGTTCTTATCGCCGATGTGCCCCTTGATCTCCCGGCTGAAGTCCGCGAAGCAGGACGGCCAGTTGTTTTGGGGATCGCCCACCTTGAAGTCCGGACGATAGATCGAGATGGTCTTCTTGCCCTCGTGCTGCACGAAGTGCTGGCGGTAGGCTTCCGGACTGGCATTCACCGCGGCGGCGAAGCCCTGATTGATCATGACGAAGATGCTGTCCGGCTTGAACTTCAACGGATAGTGCTTGTCGAACGCGCGGTGAACCGCATCGAAGAACGGGTTGAACCCGTAACCTTCGACGACTTGGTCCCCCGGACGGCACAGAGCCTCGACCTTGCCGTTTACGAGCTTCTCGAGGGCGGCGCGGTGAGTGATCGTCGGCAGACGCTCGGTGCAGGGCTGAACATCGGCAACATTGAAACGGACAGTGGCTCGGGTAATCATGGAAATTCTTCTTTCGAATCTGTTGTTGGAGCGCGTTAAACGCAGATGGCACAAGGTCTCGGCAAGCGGCAAAGCGCCTCAGGCAGACAGCTTGTGTGGTGAAAGCAGGCGAAGACAGCCTGCTTGGCGCATCAATTCCAAACTCCCATATCTCTACGGCCAACCAAAGGATCAAACAAAGATCCAGTATTGGTAAAGGTCTAACTGTTGGGCGCAGGTTCTTGGTTGAAAGTCACCGGATAGAAATGGGGGGAGGAATAGGACGTTTAATCTAAGTAGCGGGGGAAAGCCCTATCAACCATTTTTACGTTCTGTGTATGTGTGGTTTTCTATGCAATATCACCAACAACGTCCTGCGGCGCAAGGTAGCGATATTCGCCTGCTATTAACCTTTTCAACAGGTGCCGTAGTCAAGCGCTAGCGCAACCACTTGGCTTCCCTTTCTACCCACGGTTTCCCGCACCGTCCTGCGACATTTGTGTATTAGAGAACGCTATGCTCGAGTGCTCATTCTTCCTCCCCCTGCAAGACCATATACGCCCTTCTCACACTCGCTCTAACTTGAGACAATAGCTGCATTTGTAGTGCAACAATTAGAACGGTCAGGCGGAAGATGATGAGCAAAGGAAATCGAAAGATGCGCAAGATCACATTCCTCATTGCCGCAGCGGCCCTGTTCGTCGGCCTCACGGCACTCGCCACTACGCGCAGTGATACCGACCAGTTGGCACTCGCGGCCCCCGCGTCACCCCAAACGGCTACCTCTGCTGCTGCTGCCAATCCGGTGGTTATCAGCGAGAACGATAACGGAAAGACGATTACCGTGACGGAAGGCTCGGATGTCACCATTCAACTGGCCGGCAATATCACCACCGGCCATTCATGGAGCGTCACGTCTGCCAGCGGCAAATCCGCCAAGCAAGACGGCGCCGTCACTTACAAGAGCGATCAAAGCACCAAGCTGGGCCATGGTGGTGTCTTCACAGCCAAATTCACGACTGCCACTGCTGGCAGTACCACAGTGAAGATGGAATACAAGCAACCGTGGAACAAGAATACGGCTCCTGC
>JADYXS010000389.1 GCA_021772155.1 Candidatus Obscuribacter sp. | reverse complement strand
TCGCACATCAGCACCTCGACCAACGCCGACTGCTTGTCGCCCTTCGGTTCGAAGGACACAATCAGTTGCAGACCGTGTGCCTTGAAGTTCTGGACGTACGGCTGCCGGTTGATGGTGGCATCTTCGCTGTCGTCCTCGGAAATCTCCAGCACGTTTCTCTGCAGGATCTTGCTGCCCGTCCAGCCGTTGCGCCATTGCCCGTAGGCTTCGGCCTGTTTGCGGAAGAGCGAGACGGGGTAGAGCACTGCACCCTTGAAGCGCTCGGATGCCTGACTGACACTCCAGTCGTGCACCACGCCGTTCTGCGTCACTTCCATCACGCCGGCGAAGTAGGGAATCATCGTCCCTGGAGCCGGAAGTGTCCAGGACATGCGCTTGGACGTGTACGACAACAGGATGGACCACGACTTGTCCGGATTCAGGTAATAGCATGTCTCGGCAACTTCCGAGAACGGATGCCGCGCCGGGAAAACCGACTTGGTCACCCAGCTCTGGTCACTGAAGACGAACCCGGAGTTCGGCGTGTCCTCGGAGTGCGAATCGGTGCGGTCGGCATCGACTGCCACCACGCGTGTTGAGCTACCGAAGATGCGACCCCAACGGTTGTTGTTGTGCACCGCAGACTGCCACCACAGACCACCTGTCGAACGCTGCTGAAGGTGCGGCGGTTCGACCGAGGTCATGTAGTCGTCGTTCAGGTTTTGCATGTAGGTCTCGGCGGTTGTCCGAGGCAGCATGCGGTCCTGAATCGTCGTCGGCAAACCGCTGAGCGACTCGGGGCTCATGCTGTGCCGCAACTGGAGCGACTGAATCGTTTCGCTGCGGTTGGTGATGATGGTGAACGGAACGGTCAACCACAGGGCCGCCAGCACGCAATAGCGCACGGCAGAGATGTTGTAGACCTGATACCACTTCCGAGCCGGAGCCGGGGCCGCACCTTCCGCGTTGGCCGCGCGCCGTTTACGGATGACCAGGAAGGTCGCCGTAGAAGCTGCCACCAGCGTCACCACAATGGGCAGCGCTGAGAAGGCGGCGATCATCAACGTGTGGACCACCGGCACGACCAGCACTGCCAGTAGCACGAAGAGCAGGAACGCCACCGGCACGCATGCCAGGAAGGTAAGCACCGGGCGTTTGAAGCCTCGCGATGCCGCAAGGTAAGTGACGGCCCCGGCGAATACCAGGACCGCCGGAATCGCCAACAGCGGTTGCACCAGAGGTGCAAGCACCGCGATGGAAACCGCTGCCGCCGCCAACCCGCGCTTGACGCCGAGCGTGCTGCAGCAGAACCCGAGGAACGTGATAGCGACGAGCGTGCCGTGCGGGAGCAAGGACAGAGCCGGGGTCAGAGCAGCCGGCAGGTTGAAGAACACCTGCAGGAGTACCGAGACGACGAACAGACCGAGCCACACTCGGCTGATGGGGTTGTGAAAGCGCTGCGAAACTTCCGCGGCTGCCTTCCCCATGAACGATGTACCAACTTCACGGATGCGGTTCATAAACCACCTCATTGTGAGACGTAAGAGATAGACCGGGGCGCCCAACAGAGGCACCCCGGCACAAAGCCGACGCACAGCGCGCCGACAAACGGAGGCAAGGGGAAACGCTGCCAAAGAGCGCTTCCCCGGTTCGAACTGTGCGTGTTACCGCACTTGCTGACGAATCGTGTACTTGACCGAGGCCTTGTCGCTCTTCGGGACCGTCAAGGTCTTGTTCGCGCGGTCAGCGCGGGGGCGTGTCCACGTGGCATCAAGCACCTGCTTGACGGGCACCGCCACTTCGACCTGCACATCCACATTGCGATCACGCTTGTAGTTGTAGACCGTGACCTGGTACGTGTGGTCCTCGAATTGCGCCTGGTCGCCTTGGGCAACCGGCGTCGGCTGAACGGCTCGCGCACCGCCGGAGGTCTTGGGCTTGTTGGGCGTGACGGTAGCATCGCCACCATCGACCGGAACGGCCTCGACCAGTTTGACGTCCCACTTGACGTCGCTGGATGTGCCGATGTTCAGGTCGAAAATCTCGTCCTGAGCCTTTTCCGACACGCGGGTGCTGCCAGTCAGTTGCAGCTTCTTCGCGACGTTGTACTGATACACCTTCACCAGTCCGCTGGGGATGGGCTGTCCGAGATGGTGCTTTTCGCAGTTCTCGACAGTCAGCCGAATCTGTGCGTCGGCCTTGCCATCGGCGGAATAGCGAGCCGTAGCGGTTCCAACCACATAGGTCCGCTTGACCGGGACGTTCTTGCCGTTAAAGAGCGGCACCTGGCGGGTCTGGCCGGAAGCCATGTTCAAAGTTCCGGGAAGCGTGTAGACCTTCTGGTCTCCCACGTTTTCCACGGATGCAGACTCGGAGGCGTCGTTCATCGGAGCACGGGCGGCCTGGTACAGGCCTCGGCCGCCGGGGGCGTCTTCGCCCGCGACCTTGCCGGAGAGCAGTCGGACTGTGGCGTTCTTGAAGGAGGTGCCGGATTCGTTGACCAGTGAAACCGTGGCTTCCCAGCTGGAAACTTCGCTCTTCTCATCGTCGAAGATGAGTGAGTGCTTGGCCGACCACGTGACGCCTTCCGTCTCATAGAGGAAGTCGATCTGGTAGTCACCGGCAGCGCTGACGTCGGCTTCCACCACGAGCGAAGCGGTGTTCGACAGCCCGGTGGGCGAATCGAGCAACGTCACATCGTTGGTGTTCACTAACTCAGTCTTGCCGTCAGCCAGGACCAAAACCAGGGCAGTGCCGTTGACGCTCTTCAGAGTCCCCGTAACTTCCTGCTTGGTCGTATAACGCCATGCCTTCACTTGCTTACCGATGGAGCCGGCCAGCAGTTGTTCGTTGAACAGATTCGCCGGTTGGTAAGTCGCTGAGCGGTACGCAAACGTACCGGTTCCCTTCGCGCTGACGAGCCGGAGGCTGTCCACGCGATAACGGGCGGCGACACCATTCAGCTGGACGCGATTGCGCCCGGCTTTCAGCGTAACCGTGCGGGTCTCTTGCACTTGGGCAAACTGGTTGCCGTAAACGGTAATGTCGGACTGGTCCGCCGGGTCGCTGGTGACGAGGTCAGAGTCGGTGGTTGGTTGCGCGAAGGCCGCCGCGGTTTTGGGGGTGACCTCTGCGGCGCCGTTTCGGGGCATCGGCTCATTGGCCTGGACGTGGGTGAAGGGCAAAGCGTTCATCCCGAAGATGACCAGGGCTCCCAGCGCAAATGGCTGAAGCATGGTCGAGAAGGTCCGACGTGTGTCTTGGAGACGCATCGTTCTTGGTTCCTTGCGCTAACTCTGCACACCTTTGTAAATGGACTGTGTGCGTTGGTCCGCCTCCCTCAAGCCGTCATTACATACGCTTCAGCGCATGCAAGACTCGGTGTCGTGGTGTTGAAATGACGGCTTGTTGTGCTTGTAAGGCCTGTGGGGAAGTGAAAAAGGGAGGTACCGGAATTTAGATCAAGCCACTGCCGCTAGTCTGCCAGTGTTTCACCGCTTCCATGTATGCTTCTTCACAACCTGCGTATTTTCACCACTGAGACCCGCACTGCGCACCCCGCTATGGCTGGCCAATTGTGTGGTTCTGTATCAGCGTTTCTTCTTGCGAGTTTTGGCTTTTGCTTTCGCTGGAGCCTGAGAACTTTCGTTGGAAGTTGAGGTTTGCTCGTACTTCACTGCTACTGCAGGCGATACCAATTGCAACACGTCATGCGCGAGAATGAATGGTTCCGGTTGGCTCGTCTCCAGTGTTGCTGGGGCTAACGTCGAGGCTAGCGCCTCTGCGCTAGCCGAACCGGGAAGGTTGTCTTGGCGTCCAACTAAGACTGCCGGGTTGCTTACGACGGTGCCTGCTCTTTCTTTCCAAGCCGCGGCTGATTCCTCTGCGTCGCGAACTCGTTCCACCATTTCTAGTTGCGCTGAAACGGTGTCTAGCCTGCTGCGTAGGTAACCAGTGTGGTATGCGAATGTTTCCACTTTTGCCATCAGTTTGTCGGCCAAATCCATGCATTCATCGAAATTCACCGCGCGCTCGAGTGCGGCCTTAAGTTCATCGAGCTCTTCTCGATCTTCGTCAACTTCGTCTTGCCGATCTTTGTCGAGAATATTTTTCAGATAGGTGTTGCGCGTAAATAATGCGTCAATTTTTTGCAAAAGACGGGAGCTTAGTAGACGTGCACGGGTCTCTTCGTCGGTCCGTTGGCGGCCACCTC
>JADYXS010000388.1 GCA_021772155.1 Candidatus Obscuribacter sp. | reverse complement strand
GGTACGTTCGATGTCTCCATACTAGAGGTAAGTGAAGGGCTCTTCGGGGTTAAGTCAACCGCTGGTGATACGCACCTTGGTGGGGACGACTTCGATCGCAGTCTCGTGGATTGGGTCGCCAATGAATTTGAGAAACTTGAGGGGATCAACCTGCGCAAAGATTCTCAGGCTCTGCAGCGTCTGACGGAAGCTTCGGAAAAAGCGAAAGTCGAACTTTCGTCAGTTACTGAAACCACTTTGTCATTACCGTTCATCACGGCCAATGCAGCCGGCCCTAAGCATCTTGAGATGAAGCTGACCCGGGCCAAGTTCGACGAACTAACCCGCGAATTCGTAGAAAAATGCCGCAAGCCGCTTCAACAGGCACTGACGGACGCCAAACTCAGCTACAAAGATATTGATGAAGTTGTTTTGGTAGGTGGTTCAACTCGAATTCCGGCCATACAAGAACTCGTAAAAAGTCTCACCGGTCGCAAAGAGCCGAACCAGAGCGTCAACCCTGACGAGGTGGTGGCAATAGGTGCCGCGATTCAAGCAGGAGTCCTTGCCGGCGAAGTGAAGAATGTCGTTTTAGTTGACGTAACTCCTCTTTCGTTGGGCATCGAAACCATGGGTGGTGTGTTCACCAAACTAGTCGAGCGCAACACGACAATTCCGACTCACAAGTCGGAGATATTCTCGACTGCCGAAGACAATCAACCAGCAGTGGATGTATATGTCTTCCAAGGTGAGCGTCCGATGGCGCGCGACAACAAGACCTTGGGCAACTTCCGACTGGATGGTATCAAACCAGCCCCACGAGGCATGGCCCGCGTTGAAGTGCATCTCGACATTGACGCTAATGGAATCCTAAATGTGAGCGCGAAAGATCTCTCGTCTGGCAAGGAGCAGAAGATCACGATCACCGCCAGCACAAACCTCACCAAGATCGACATTGAACGCATGGTACAAGAAGCACAATCTCACTCGAGCGAAGACAAGCTTCGCAGGGAACAAGTTGATGCATGCAACGAAGCGGATTCGACCTGTTACACCGCTGAGCATCAACTCAATGAACTCAGTGGACAAGTCGGCGATACCAGTAAATCGCGAGCGATGACCTTAGTTGCCGACATTCGCCAAAAGATCAAGGAGAATGCCGAGGTCGATACCATCAAGCGTTTGACGGAAGAACTGAAATCGACCCTGCAGTCGATTCAACAAGAGATTCACGCCGCACAAGCTGCTGCTCCTAATCCGACGGACTTCCAACAAAGCCCATTTGCCGGTGCAGGTAGCAGGTCGTCCGCCAATGGCGCAAGAACTGGAGTAGGTGGTGACGACATCGTAGACGCTGAAGTGAGACCGATGTAGAGCTTCTCATAAGCGCTTCATCCGCCGGCGGCTCACACGAGCCGCCGCCACACAACCAGAGGCATAAGAAGAGGCGGGCGAAAGCTCGTCTATTCTTTTGGGTTTTGGAACCGGTACGCCGAGCATGGGAGCTCAGCGGTGAGGGCGCGCAAAGGACCACTGGACAGTGAATGATATTCGGAACTCGGCCTTAAGGGCGCAAGAAATAGTAATTAAACATGACACTTACAAGCCGCATGGAACCAGCCGTAATCATGCGCGTCGGTTTACTCATGCTGAAACGGGTTGCTCAGCCGTTTCCGAGCCTCATGAGGAGCTGGACTGTATGATCAGTAGTCGTATTATTAGAGCCCTGCTTGCCGGCGCCATTTCATCAGCTGCAATGTGGGCGTTCATGAGGTTCATGCCGCTATTGGGAGGACCGAATGTTGACGCAATTGCACTACTTTCAACAGTCTCAGCTCAATTTGGCCCGTTGGTTCCACTGACTCAATATTTATTGCTAAGCGTAATTGTTTTTCCATTTCTCTACGCCACCTTGCTCTACCGCGACCTTCCCGGATCGCCTTGGCAAAAGGGATTGCTCTGGGGTGTTATTCTGTTTGCGCTTCGCGGGCTTATCGTCTCGCCTGTTATGGGGCAAGGCTTGTTTGGTCTGGGGGGAGAAGACCATGCTGTGACCGTGCTGATCGAAATGTTCGTTGCACACTGTATCTATGGGTCGCTTCTAGGAGTCATCATTGGCGACCAGCCAAGGACGAAAGTGCAGGCATATGCACCAAGGGAGCGAGAACTACAAAGACGCCGTTAGCGAGTTAGGAACTTGCTTGCTTCATTTCTCAAGTTCAGCGCCGGTTGTAGAAATACGGTGCTCTTGCTTGGAGTCCGAAGGAGCCGGCGCCTCATCGTCATAGAGTTGTTCGGCAAACTCCTCGTCGGAACCGGTATTTGCATGTTCGTTCAATTGCTTATGCAATTGGCGGTTCTGCTCCTTTTGGCTATCACTCATTTTTTCGGACATAGGTTCCTTTCCGCCTGATCAAGGCAACTAAATAACTGGCCGGATGAATGCGTTAATGGATGACTGAGCCATAGGAGCCAATCAATCGCCGTTGCTGATCGCGAATGAAGTCGAACTGATCCATCAAAGTTTCGACGTCACTGATCTTATCAATCAGTGCCTTACCATCCTTTGCTTCAAGTTCACCTGTGGTAACAGCATGGGTTATCGCTTCCTTCAAGTCTTTGCTAGATAGCGCTTTCAACTCAAAATTACCAGTCTTTGGATCTTTTGTAAGCGCTGCGCGTTGGCACAGCCCAGACGGTGCACCACTGACAAGTAGCCCTACAGCCAGGACGGCTGCCATAAGAGCATTTCGCAGAAGTTTTGGACTCATGATTAATCTCCCATGCCACGGACAGTCCAACACCACGCCACAGTGGTGCCATCTGATCCGTTTACTTGGGTCAATGACTCTTGCAAACTAAATCTGTTCCAATAAAAGTGCTTCGGTGGTATCACCGAAACGATTATTTATTCGCAGAACACCTATGGCGAGGGCAACACAGGATGTTCACCCTGGGAGCTTGGGCCTCTTGCAAACGATCGACGCTCCCACCCGAGCCCCGGGCGGCACACATACCGTTCCCTACACAGTCCAAAGTACGCCCTGCCGTTTAATACGACGACGTAGGCGATGGTTCCGTCGCGGCAGCACTGCTGTCAGCCTTACTTAAAGCCATTAGATAAGCTGCGTATTCAATCTTGTTATCCAGAATGTAGTCGTGTCGCTGGCCCAGAATGAATGCCGCTCTCTTGTACGCGAGCAAAGCCTGGTCCGTTTTTAACTGCCGCAAAAGAACATCGCCTAAGAGTTGGGAGTAAACCGAAACTGAAGGCTTTAGTTCCAGAGCACAGCGAATCGCCTGCTCAGCATCGCCAGCCTTTCCTTCCAGCATAGCGATCTGTGCCAGGCGAAAATGCACATCGGCATCTTTATCGTTTAGCTCGACTGCTTTTCGAAACTGTTCCCCGGCTGCAGTCAAACTGCTCTTGCGCATAAGCACGACGCCTAAGTTGAAATGATAATTAGCAGTCGGCTTCAGTTCAATGGCAGCTCGCAGCTCATTTTCTGCATCATCGAGCAAATCCATCTCTTTCATCGCCAGTCCGAGATTGTTGTGACAGCTCGGGTCGGAAGGATTGAGTTGCAGTGCTTTTTGGTATTCGCCTATTGCGCGTACCAACATACCTTTGGACTGGAATTGAATGGCCTTTCTCTTGTGAGCAAGAGCGTCTTCCTCGGTCGTAAGCGCTAAGGCCGACAGGTTGCTCGCAAGGACCGCTGCAACACTTATAGCCAAGAGATATCTATTCATACTTGCACCAAGCTCAACAATGGGAATCATCCGCCGACGCCGTTATCTGCAGTAGTCCAATCTAAATTGTGACATACGAGATTCCGTTCGGTACAGTCAGAATCAACGAATCGAACAGATTCTATTTGCAGTGATGTTTACCGAACACAACGGCTATGGGGCTGTACTGAACAACGCTTTTCCATGTTGATCCAAGATGAATAGTCCAGCCGGTCCTTTATCTTCCGCAATCAATACCATCCGTGGTTTGCGATTGCGTTCGGAGAACGCAAGTTCCGTATGGCTTCCGTTAGCCTTCATCTCCAAATGGAAGCGTTGCACGCCCTCGGTGTCAATTCCCTCAATCAGGATTCGACCGTCCTTAGCGGTGGTAATTGCAACACCTTCCGGAGCATTTTTACCAAGTAGAACTTTGGGTTCTCCTTCCGCCCCGACAGCAAATGTCCCGCG
>JADYXS010000387.1 GCA_021772155.1 Candidatus Obscuribacter sp. | reverse complement strand
GGCAGCGAGTTTGTCGGCAGCGAGTTTGTCAGCGGCGAGTTTGTCAGCGGCGACTTTGTCGGCAGCGACTTTGTCAGCGACGAGTTTATCGGCAGCGAGTTTGTCGGCAGCGAGTTTGTCAGCGGCGAGTTTGTCGGCCGCAAGTTTGTCGGCCGCGAGTTTGTCAGCCGCAGCTTTGTCAACGAGGGCTTTGACCAGGCGGTAGGCACCGAAGGCTCCACCTGCACTAGCAAAGAGAGCTAAGTACTTCCACATTTCGTCTTCATCTTTGCGTTTTTCTTCGATGGTGCGGGTGTCCGAGACGGGGCTCGGAGCAGTGTCAGACCCAGGTTTCGGGCCGATGATCGGAGCAGTGTCAGACCCAGGTTTCGGGCCGATGATCGGAGCAGTGTCAGACCCAGGTCTCGGGCCGATGATCGGATTAGTGTCAGAGCCAGGTCTTGGACCGATGATCGGATTAGTGTCAGAGCCAGGTCTTGGACCGATGATCGGATTAGTGTCAGAGCCGGGTCTCGGAAGGGTAATTGGCGGAATGTCCGTTCCAGGGCGTCCATTCGGCGGTTGACCGCCTAGAACCGGCAAGTCTCGCGACCCCGCGTAGAATCGGGCGAAGTCCGGGGGTGGCGGCACAACAAGATTTATTGTTTTTGGAATTCTTGAATCCGGCCTCTGCACTTCTGAGCTACCATCACGAGGAGTCGCACCATACATACCGTAGTTGTCGGTGACTTTATCTTTGGTCGGACTGGCACTAACTACTTTGTCATTCGGCGGGCTGGGTTTGTGCTTTGATTGCGAAAAGGCCGTTTCCGCTTGATTGATCGCAAACGCAATTGAGTCATTCAATTGCTTGTCATATCGAGTTCCGCGACGAATGTTTTCTGCTTCGTCCAGAAGTTTGCGTGCATGCACGACAGCGTCGACATCACCACTGCGCAAGCATGCAAGTGCAAAGTTCAAACGAGTTGTTACAGGAGTCATTGCCGCAGCACGAAGCTGGTCTTCTCGTGAAGTATTTGTTTGTCTGGCCTGAACTACCGCGCGCTCGGCGGATGTCAAAGGTTGCCCCGGTCGATGACTGGTTCTTGGTTCGGGCCGCTGATTGCTTATTTCGGCCAGTTCTCGGACAATCTGTTGTGGATCTATTTTCTTGGACAGATCGATGGCGCTTTTGTATTGTGCGATAGCAAATGGAAATCCGTGATCACGTTCAGTCTTGTTGGCCCGGAACAATGCCTCTCGGACCTCTTTACCCTGCGCCTCCGGCGTGAGGGCAGTGAGCGCTGCACGAGTGGACGGAGTATAAGATTCTCGAAGCAACAATTCGTCGGTTCTGCAGGATTGTGCGTCTAATGAACGTCTATGTCCAGCAACGTCGCCGGATACATTTTTGCTGTACGAATTATCAGGTGGGCTCATTGACTGGCTCCTCGACGCTAAAAAGCGGACCATTTGTGTGGTCGATCGATAGCCTGCCACCAATATCTATCCCGGTGCTTAGAAAGTTCGACAGAAATATTTCACAAATCCGTCATTTGTTTTTTGCGAGAGAAGTTGCATAATTGCGTAGTCATGCGCTTTCTGCCATATCTGATCATATTGATGTCGAGTGCGTCGTGCGTGTTCGCAAATCCAACGTCGCAGTCGTACCAAACTCAAATTCATTCTTCGCGGATAGTTGTTTGGGCTTGGGAACGTCCTGAGGATCTGCATTACATCGATCCGGATAAAGTTGAGGTTGCGGTTTTAATCCAGAGTGTGCTTCTGTCGGATGCTTCAGTAAAAGTTCGCAAACGTGAACAATCGCTTCGTCTTCCGAAAGGTATTAGAACGATTGCAGTCACCAGAGTTGAAACAGACAGGCGGACTGGCGCCGCGCTTACAGATGAACAGCTGACGCAGCTATCCGCGTCGATTGTTGCTTCGTGCGGTTCCTCGCGTGGAGTACAGATTGATTTCGATGCCAAGGTATCAGAGCGTGAGTTTTATCGACGATTGCTCCAGGACATACGCGCAAGACTTCCTCGGGAAAAGATTTTGTCGATGACTTCTCTGGCTTCCTGGTCGTTTTTCGATAACTGGCTCGGCGAGAATCCGCCGGTGGACGAAATTGTGCCGATGTTCTTTTCGCTGGGCGCGGGTAAGGCTGAGGTCTTTGATTTGTTGAAGCGAAATAGAGTGCTTAAAGGCGCTTACCGGCAAGCGTTTGGTTTGTCTATCGCCGAGCGCGAAACTAACAAACTTGTGCTCGCATGGGCGGCCGCAAATCAAAAAGATTGTCGCATTTATTTTTTTAATCCCAGACCATGGACTCCGGACGCTATTAGAGACGCTTTGAAGCTCGTTGGAGCGACTCCTGGCACGCCACGCTGACACTTGGGGCCAGTAAGCTTCAATTTGTGGATTGCCCGTCTTGCGTCAATACCTTACGAACTTTGGAATACACCAGTTCCATTGTGTCGGCATCGGTGCAGTATGGTGGCATTAAGTACACCGTGCTGCCCAGCGGTCGAATGAGTAATCCTGCGTCCAGAAACTTGCGGCGTAATTCAGGCACATTTTTGTTGAAGTATCCCGGTTTACCTTCCACGGTTACGTCAAACGCGAAAATGGTGCCACAGTGCCGGAAACAGCCTGCTCCAGGGATGTCGAAAAGGTATTGTTTTGCTAATTGCCGATGCACACTTTCCATGCTGAGAAATCGGTCTTCAGTTTCCGAAAGCAAATTCATTGAGGCGACAGCGGCCGCACAGGCGATCGGATTTCCGGTGTAGGAGTGGCTGTGAAAGAGGGCCTTCTCCAGGTCATCGGAGTAAAACGCCTGATAGATTGCCTCTGAACAAATTGTTACTGCTAGCGGCAAAAAACCACCTGTGATGCCTTTGGAAAGGCAGATGATGTCCGGTCTTGTGCCGGCTTTTCGACAAGCGAACCATTCGCCGGTTCGACCGAAGCCTGTCATCACCTCGTCGAAGATCACCAGCGTTCCAGACGCGCGAAGAAGGGTCTCCAGCTTGCGCAAGTATTCTTCGCTGCACATTTTCATCCCGGCAGCTCCCTGCACCAGTGGCTCAATGATGGCCGCAGCATACATATCTGGATTTGCAGACAGAAGACTTGCTACGGCCGTGAGAGACTCAGCCTCTTTCTGCTCCCGGACTGCGTCGCCGTCGTAGGTGGCAGGGAATGGAATAGTGTCGATTTCAAACATCAATGGGCGGAAGCTGTCCCAGAATCCTGAGCTGCCACCGGCGGACATCGCGCCTAGGGTGTCTCCGTGGTAGCCGCCGGCAAACCCGATGAAGCGCTTGCGTTGAGGTTTCCCCAAATTGCGCCAGTATTGAAAGGACATTTTTAACGCAACTTCGACAGCTGTGGAACCGTTGTCGGAAAAGAAAATGCGATTGAAGTGATCTGGCAGTTGCTTGAGCAGCAATGCGGTCAAATCCTGTGCTGGTGCATGCGTGAATCCGGCAAAAATTACCTGTTCGAGCTCCAACGCTTGCTTGTGAATTGCATCTGCAATTCGCTCATTGCCGTGTCCGTGAATTGTCACCCACCAACTGGAGATGCAATCTATTATCTGACGCCCATCATCAAGCTCGAGGAATGATCCATGGCCCCGCTTTACTGAAAGAGGCTGTCCGGCGGTCTTCATTTGCGTGAATGGATGCCAGATGTGGTAATCGGTGGCGGAGCTCATTCTGAATCTTCCGGGATGCGGTAGTGATACTTGATGTACTTATAGTTTCTAACCAGTCAACTTGAGACAGAACAACGGTATTTCCGTAGTTCTCAATTGCTGAGGCGTTGGACAGATTTTCCGGACCGTTCATAATTACGCCAAGCACGTCTATGTGAGCGGACCGTAGCGCCTGTAGCGTCAATAGTGTGTGGTTGATGGTGCCTAAGCCGCTTCGCGCAACTACAATCGTCGGGATGTTCAGATGTTGGATAAGATCGATGACCAGGGCTTTTGAATTCAATGGCACCATTACGCCGCCTGCTCCTTCCACAATCAGAAGTGGTTGCTGGAAGTTCGGCAGTACAATGTGCTCAAGTTCTATTTGCACCTTGTCGATGGCTGCTGCGGCGTGCGGCGATAGTGGCTCTGTAAGCGCGTATGATTCGGGATAGAAGTGCTGCGTGGGTAATTGCGTCAGCAAGCGAACGGTATCAGAATCGCTGCCATCCGTGATTCCGGACTGAATGGGCTTCCAATACCCGGCGTCAAATGCTTGGCACAGAAGAGCGCTTACGACGGTCTTGCCGACGTTTGTGTCTGTCCCTGTTAGGAAGATAGCTTGTTGAGAAACGTTGTTCATCTTAGCCGCGTGTAGTTGCCAAAGAGTACGTTGTAGGTCACTTCGAATGAGTCTGGATGTAGAGTTCGCGCGTAGCTCAGTAATCGGCGCATTTCAGGCACAGACAAAGTCGGCGACTGGAAGGTGGTACTTGCTCCGAGAGACTTCAGGCTCTGGAGGAAGTCATGCAAAGATCGGTAGCCTACTTTGATCGACTCCTCGTATAGGCTCAGTTTGTAGCCGCGCTCTGCAGCGAAGTTTCGTAAGTCCGAGATCTTTGGCAGGTCATTTGCGGTGAAAGCAACACCGGCGCGTAAGCAAAGCGATTTCCATTCCGGGAAACTTCCCGACGCTGGCAAGGAGAAGAAGAGCTTCCCATCTTTGACTAGTCCGTTTGATAG
>JADYXS010000386.1 GCA_021772155.1 Candidatus Obscuribacter sp. | reverse complement strand
CTTTACGCACCAGTTTCGAACATTCGTTTTTATCGTCAGGCGCAGTGACGTCGCATTCTTTGTGACATTCGACGTCACTGCTTTGTCAGAAATTTGGACTCCGGGCGCCTCAGTCTCCAATCGGACAATTTTAGGAATGGAAACTGACAGATTAATGCTTGCTACGTACTGTGCGTGGACCTCTAGCGACATGAATGTGAGCACCATGGCCAGAAGACCGGCAAGAAGTGTTTTGTTCAAAATTTCTGCCTCCCTCGACTCTTCGAGCTTGACATCATGGCGGAGGCCTGCCATCCACCATAGGCGGGTCATCGAGAAATTTCACGCTGCAACACGTGCGCGCAGCAACAGTTACCCTAACTGGGTGACAGATTGCCGATTGCGCGAGGAAGTTTCTCCCATGACTATGATGGGGGCTTCGTGTGACATGTTGGTGGCTAACTAAATTAGCGAGATTTGATAGTGCCCTTAGGCTTACTTGGGACTACTGTCTTGCTCTTCTGAACTGATGGTGCAGTAACCTTTGGCGCGACAGTTTTCTTTTGTGCACCAGGTGGAGGCAGTTCTTTCAGCTGAATAAGTTCACTTGGAGCAGCTGGAGCGATCTTATTGACTGCCGCAGTTTTGTCGATAGAAAACGTCTTGCCTAGTTCTTGAACTGCAAACGACTTCCCTTGATCGAGTCGGCCAGTTAGAGAATATTGCCCGGCCGGAAGGTCCTTGGGAAGGGCAACCACTATGGAGTGTTCGGATTCCCTCAAAAATATTTGTTCTTGAGGCTTGAACTCAAACACGATCTTGCCGGATCCATCGAGGATGTTGAATGACCACTGCGGGCGTACGCGGACGTTACTTGTGTTTTTGATTTTGAGGTTTGCCCGCGTGGGCATTTTTCCATTAGCAGGCAGAACGGCAAGATCGAGAACTTCTACTGGATTGACTGTTGTTTCTGGCACGCTGACATTTGTGGTTACCAGGTAGCCTGATTGCAGGTTGATGTTTAGTTGGACTTTTCCGGTTTGGTTTGTGCCGCCAAGTAGTTGCTTCTGCAAGACTTCAAGGCCAAAGGTATGTTCGCCAGATTTGATTTCTTTCGACGCGGAGATCGTCACGCGCACTTCTTTGCGTTCGCCAGGACCGAGTTTCATTTGTCTTGGGGAAAAGGTCAATGAAGAATTCAGCGAGTGTTCATAGGTGCCGGGTTTGGCCATGGTCAGCCCACCATCGGAATCAAGTATCCAATCAACTGGCACAATCTCGATTCGTCGTCCCTCGGAGGAATCTGAGTTGTCCACCATGAAAACTTGAGTCGCTGACTCGCCGGGTTTAAGGTTCCAGTCCAGTTTAAGAGGATAGACATTCCACGCGAAAGCAGGGCAAACTGCTAACGAGGACAACAGTCCCACGGCAAACCCAAATGTAATTGACCGGCGCAAATAAACCAACGTGCTTTCCCTAGTAGTCAACAGCAAGCTTTAGCTTCCATTTAATTGATTATACCGGTTTTTGCCAGTGCTGTTTGGTTCCCCAACTATGGGCTAATCTGGCACCGCAAGTGGTGCGTTTGGCAACTGTAACTTACTGAGCTGGAAGTTTTAGTCGATAGACTGCAAACGGTGGCTGACGGCGATCAACACCTTGATTGAAGATAGCTTGCCTTTCCAGTTGGTTCACCGTGAAGTACAGGTAGCCATCATTTGAAATAGACAAAGTATCAGGCCATAGTATTTGTGGGGTATGAACAATGGTGTTGTACTGCCCATCAGGCTTTCGGCACAAGATCGCATTGTGTTCGACGTTGGTTATATATAGATTGCCGGCAGAATCGGATTCCAGGCCGTCGGCCGCACCGCCTTTATCCCCGAGATCGATGATGGTTGAAGCAACAGCTTTGTCGCCTAGTTTATCGTTGGTTAAAGCGGCAGTAGCTACACTGTATAGCCTTCTGCTAGTTGCTGGACAGTAAAACAGGCGCTTCCCGTCGGCACTAAGTGCGATACCATCGACTCCGATCGTCAAAGGAGAAGGTTGCCCGCCAAAGGGGCGATTCATTAATGGCTTTCCTTCCACAATGGGCAGCAAGCCCTTCTGGGCCTTCGTCGATAGATGATCGTTAAGCTTCCGCCAGCTCTTTCCGTTGCTCAAGTCCACGACTATGATTGCATTTGGTCCGGACGAACTGGAATCACTAATGTAAGCAAAGCCCTCTGTGCCGCTGTGCATGTCGAATCGGACATCGTTAAGGTACGTGGTTGGCAATGCAACGTTAGATGGAAACAAGATCTTATTGATGACTTTGTTGGTGGCAAGATCCACGCAAATCATTTTCGGTCCGCCAAACTTAGTTCGTCCAAATTTGATGCTGCCGGTATCTAAGAGCCAGAGCCGGTTTTTCGGATCGACAACTACGCTTTGAACGGACACCAGGCAATCGGATTCGTTCTCCGGATCATGGATGTTGATCTTTGCATCCGGAAAAGCGACCGGTTTTCCATCCTTTAACTCAGCGACCGTGAATGGTACGGTATCGCCCCAGCGCGGGAAGTTAACGAAGACACGATTTTCTTTCGATACGGTAACGCCCGTCGGCATTAGGTGATCAAAAAGAGCCACCACTTCTGGATTGCTAACTTGAAGATCGGCTGCCAAGTTGGTCTCGGCTGATGAGGGCAAGGCGCAGAGCAAAAGCATCCAAACCAGAGAACCGCACACGGATGACTTATACACGATGATCTCCTGAGCATTGCCGCGAGATCATAGCCGATGAGGAATCATTTTTCCTCGGTCAACGGGTCAAGTACTTCCAGTGCTAAATGATCGCTTTTTTG
>JADYXS010000385.1 GCA_021772155.1 Candidatus Obscuribacter sp. | reverse complement strand
CCTGGCAAACAGCAGCGTTGCTTGAAGGCACTGGCCGGCGACAGAACGTAAATCGCCTCCAGGATGCTCGGATCGAAAGTGCCTGGAGCACCGCGACCTCGTTGACTATTATCAGCCTGCTATGTGCAGCCTCAATGTGCCTGACTCTGCCTGCATTCGGACAAAGCGAACCAGAGATGCCGTTACTGGCACCAGACTTTAGAATAGCAGCAAATTTTCCCGCACCAAATACGCCACCGCCCAGTTCTGCAACCCCGACACGACTGAAAGTGGCACTTGTCGTTGATACCACCAAAATTGAGATAGTGATTCCAGATGGGGCCGTAGTTCGCGATGTAACCACCGGCGATACCTTGGCAGAACTTCCAGCGCAAAGCCATTGGCTGGTCACCAGTCGTGCACCGGGAGGATTCAGTCAAGTTTGTTTTACCGGACAGCTAAAGAACGCGTCAGATGCACAAACCAAACTTGCAGTTGGCAGCAGTTATCGTGATGTCGCGTTTTATAAAGGTGCTGTTCCGAACCTGGAGCTGACGCCACTACCGTCTCGAAGCGATCCGAAATTCTGGTTGCCGCTTCAGAACAGCAAAGACCAGCAACCACAATCTTATGTTTTGGTGCCAGCGCTGGCAGATGGCACCTTTGGCATCGGCGGCCGACTGTACCGCGGAGCCTTGGTGATAAGACCTCATTCCGCCAGCAAAGTGAATGGCGTCGACCTCGTTAACAACATTGAATTAGAAGACTACCTACTTTCGGTCGTGCCTTCAGAAATGCCATCGCTTTGGCCAATTGAGGCGCTAAAAGCACAAGCAATCGCTGCCCGATCATATGCTCTGGCAAATGTCGGCAAACACGCTTGCGATGGCTACGACATAAAAGCCACGGTCGATGATCAGGCTTACACTGGGGTAGCCGCCGAGCATCCGCAGACCAACCGCGCAGTCCATGAAACTACCGGTCAAGCTTTGAGCCACGAAGGAAAAGTGGTCAGTGCCTTTTTTCACAGCTCCAGCGGCGGACACACCGAACTTTCAGAAAACGTATGGTGCCGCCCGTTACCATACTTGCGAGCTGTTCCGGATTACGACGATGACTCGCCGCACTTTGCCTGGACCAGAACCGCAAACGTGGCAACTGCTGAGAAGGCACTTGCCAAGTGCGGTAAAGGTGTCGGCTCGTTGCTTTCAGTCAGCACGCTCAGCCGTGGAGTGAGTCCGCGCGTCCGCTTATTGCTGATAACAGGAAGCGACCGTTCAGTGTTCATCACAGGTGAAGACGCGCGCCGTGTATTCGGGCTTCCAAGTTCTTGCTTCAACGTAGGGCCGGCGTCCGATTCGTACGTTTTTGCCGGCAGGGGTTACGGACACGGTCTCGGCATGTCACAATGGGGCGCAAAAAAGCTCGCAGAGATAGGATATACGGCGTTAGAAATCCTTTCTTATTACTATAAAGACGTGACGCTTAATCAGTTTTGAGCTAATGGTCTGCCACAATATAGATCAGCTTCCGTCTCTATAAGCATTCTGGACGCCTTAACTAAGACACTGCACTGAGGTAAGACATGCTGCTCGAGTTCTTCGCATACTTTATGATGCTCGCTATATTGAGCGTTCTAATCATCGTGCACGAATTCGGACACTTCTCCGTAGCACGCTTTTTTAAATTTCAGACGCCGGTTTTCGGCATCGGACTGCCTTTCGGTCCTTATTGGGTTATGGGCCACAAATGGGGCACCGAATTCCGCCTCCACGCTGCATTGCTCGGCGGATATGTGGCAATTCCTGAACTTGGTGACGAAACAAACGCCAAAGAAGAAACCTACGGCGTCCCCCTTAAGCCTTTCCGCAAATTCCCTATATGGCAACGCGCTCTTGTGGCATTTGCCGGCGTGGGCTTCAACATCATATTCGCCTGGATAGTCATGTTTACCATGCTGTCAACGGTCGGCGAACCGGTCCAAAACGTGGTTGTTAAGCAGCTGCCTCCAGAAAATCCGATCGCCGCACAAGCCGGAGTTCAGGTGGGAGACAAGGTTGTCAGGATCAACGATAAGAAAGTTGATACGCCCGACGATGTCGTTGGATACCTGTCGAAGCTGCCCGAAACTCAAGTAACTCTTCACGTACTGCGCAACAAGAAGCCAGTCGACCTCACCATGACAACAAATGCCAAAGGCAAAGTGGGCATGGCCCTGATTACCAAAGGACCAATTCACTACAGCAAAGTATCCAAAAATACTGGCGAATTGGCTGTCATGTCCTCAGAGCGCCTGGTAAAGCTGACCGGTAACATGGTGGACGCTCTCGGGATGATGGTTGGAAACATCGCCAGCAGCTTCACCCATCCAGCAGCAAAGAAAGTACCTGGTGCGCCACCACAGATGGGCATTGAAGATCTCCATGGCGTGCTGGCTGTAGTGAAAATTGGCGCCGACATTGCCAAACAGGACTGGAGCCAACTCTTTCTGTTCACGATCATGATCAGCATGGATTTGGCGATCATAAATTTACTGCCCTGGCCTGCGCTCGACGGCGGTCACCTGGCCTTCATGGCATTTGAGGCAGTTCGCGGTAAACCCATGGAAGAACGCCATCAAGGCGAAATCGTCAAATGGGGCTTCTTGAGCTTACTGTTGCTGATGGCTGTGATTATGTTTAACGACGTCCGTGCACTTGTCACCGGCAAGCTCGACTTTAAGCCCGAGAAGGAAGATGAAGAGATGAGTACTCCGGCACCGAACCAAGGTACAAACGCGCCTGCCGGTGGAACATCTGCCCCAGCTCCGACCCTGCCACCGCAAGGCACGGCGCCGATAGCACCTTCAACACCGATTGCTGCGCCGGTAACGGCACCGGCGATTGCACCGACACCGTCACCGGCGCCAACTACCCCGCAAACAAAACCAGAGTAAACTGCCAAAAACAGGGTATATAGATGCTGCGCGCCTATGGTGCCAAGTTTCTGCGAGGTTGCCCAATGCCGAGTTACGACTATCGATGCGACGAATGCAAACAGTCGTTCACTGTTGAGCGTTCTATGTGCGACGAGTCGAAACAGCCTTGCGTAACCTGCGGCAACGCCAATGCCAACCGCATCTGGACAGTCGTCCTTATGAACAGCAGTGGCAGTACCAGAGACTACGGGCAAGGCACATGGGGTTCAACTAGCACTTCAACCAGCAGCT
>JADYXS010000384.1 GCA_021772155.1 Candidatus Obscuribacter sp. | reverse complement strand
GTTGGAGTCCACAGCCGACTTCCTGCCTGACGAGAAACCTGGATTTTTCCCATAATATGGGGCTTTTGGATTGCTGTCATGGGGGAAATTGCGCAGAATTAGCCGGCGCTCATTAATTTCAGTCGAATGCTGATGTATCGCCAGCAGTTCAGGGATAGGACTTCAAAACCGAGGTTCTTTGCAGTCGACGACCATCCAAAGTCTTGGTGGAGCTGAATTCCAGCCGGCGCCATTGCCACATCATCATTAAACCGGCGGCGACCGTGGACACAGCCATGGCAATCCACGTACCGTGCGCTCCCAAGTCGCACGAAATTGACAGCATCCACGCTGCGCCAAGCCGAAGACCGTTGAAGCAGAGAACAGTTGCTACCATAGGCCCGCGGGTAGCTGCAGCGCCTTGCATCGCGCCCGACAAGATAAGCCAGACGGCAAAGAATGGCTCGGTCAATGCCACCACTCGCAGGTAGTCCTCGCAGGCCACAATCGCTCCGGCATTACTGGACACCATCAGGTGCGATAACGATCCCGCATTTGCATAGACGGCGATGGCTACCAGCGCGTTGATAGCGGCACCGATACAGGCGATTTGCCAGCCGATGAGAGCGGCTCTACGAGGCTTGCCGGCTCCTAAGTTTTGTCCGACCAGTGTTGCTGCAGCCATGTTCAGCCCATACATCGGCATGATGGCCAGCACTTCTTCCACGCGCCACCCGGCGGCCCAAGCGGCTTGGCTTGCAGTGATGTCATGCGTCATGGAAAGTATGTAGAAGATGCCGAGGGAACTGACGAGGATGGAAATATCTTGCAAGCAAGCTGGTAAGCCAATTCGCAAGAATCGAATGACCAACTTGCTTGAACCTATTTCGCCAATCGCTTTTTTCAAATCTAAGCAGCTTTGGAATTGTGATCCCTTTAGATGACGGACGTTAATCATCCAGTATTCATGTTCTATAGTCCGAATGTTGGTGGAGAAATAAGACTGGTGGATTTGCTGGCATCTGTTTTGGATTCGATCCAATTTCGCGGCACGGTTTACTGCCAGACGGAATTCACCGCGCCCTGGGGAGTGAAATGGGAAGGTCGACCTGGTCGAGCAGGCTTTTTCATGGTTGTGCGCGGCGGGTGTTACCTGCAAGCGGATCAATTTAGCGATCCTGTGCCGCTCGCGGCGGGCGACTTTGTAATGTCGCCTCGCTCGCGACCTTATATTCTCAGCGACTTTCCTTCAAGTTCTGTGGTGCGATTTGACGATGTGCTTGGCGATGGGGCGCCATCTTGCCATCGTGTGGTTCAGCATGGCGGTGGTGGCAGCCAGACGAAGCTCGTGATGGGTTGCTTCGAATTGGATATGAGCGAGAACAATCCATTTTTGCGTTCGCTTCCGGAGTTCATCCATGTGCGCGCCGAGGATTTGCAAGCGGAGCCGTGGCTTGATACCACGCTGCGGTTCCTGGCATCGGAGTGCGCTACCGGAAAGGCTGGCTCTTCGTTTGCCATCGGTCGGTTGACCGACCTTCTTTTCATTCAGTCCATCCGCGTTTACGTAGCGCAAGAAATGCAGCGTCCCAACAGCTCTGGCTGGCTTCGGGCGATGGCAGATCCGCAAGTTGGACAATCCCTCTTTCTGATCCACGAGAAACCCAGTGCACCGTGGACGGTGGCGTCGCTTGCTTCGGCCGTTGGCATGTCCCGCTCGTCATTTGCCGTTCGCTTTAGCGAACTTACCCAAAGCACGCCGTTGGATTATCTGACTGAATGGCGCATGCAAGAAGCACAGCGACTCCTCGGGCAAAGTTCGAAGCTGCTTTCGGAAATTGCGTCATCGGTCGGTTACGGCTCAGAGGCTGCGTTTAGCAAAGCCTTCAAAAGATCAACCGGCCAATCTCCGGGACATTTTCGCAAGGGACGTCAACTCGTTAGCTAGGTGCTAACTTACATCCCAAATTGACTGACGACTAATTGTCTTTCTTTGTGGTCTTAGAAGTCGTGCGTTCCTTAAGCAACTCATTAATGAGGCCGCTCGGACTGGCGATGTTCGCTGGGTTCTTGCGCGACGATAATTCCTTTTGCGCCTTTCTGTAGTGCCAGGGCGCAATGGCATTGGCATCTGCCCACAGTCCCCTTTTTGAATCGCGAGCTTCGTTCTCCATGATTTTCAAAGCAGGGTTTTTTGCGCGTCCTCGATAAACCCAGGCATAACCTGCGCGAAGTAGTTCTTGGTTGACGTTGGTGCCATCATCAAGAGCCACAGTCGCCAATGTTCGTCCATAGCGGTCTTTGCCTGTACGCTCGAATGTCACCTCATGCAAATAGATGAGTTCATTCAGATATTTCTTGGCTGCCCGACCAAATGGCTGCGATTTTTCTGGACAGTCGACGTCTACCAGTCGCACTTTTTCCGGAACACCTTCATGCGCAATGATTACGGTATCGCCATCGGTGACAGAAATGACAGTGCCGTGAACTGGTTCGGCTGCCACATCGGGCACGAACACAGTGAACAGGACTGCGCATATCATTAGGAGGAAAGGTAGGGCGGCAATGCGCTGAATCATTAGTTTCACATTTTGAGGATAGAGGTCGCTTCAAGATCATTCTAGTAATTTTCGCTGCGACATATCTGCATCTTGTCACTATATTGGTTCCTTAGGCGGCATTTAACCTATGGGTCTCCAGAAAGTAGGCGGATTGTCCAACCCCGTTGACGGGGACGGGCAGGCTGATTTGCTCTATTAATGAATTTCGAAAACACGTCGACATGCGTGTAAATCGGCTGTGCATCCGCCACTTATGCATGTTGCCGCGGGAAGCTTTTTCTCAAATATTCGAGAAATCCTTGAACGGCAACGTTTCAGAAGTGGTTGCCAAGGGAATAATTGCTGGATGAGGCGCTGACCTACCTCCCGCTGGAAACACCCGTGCCTTGGCTTTCACTTGCGGGCGTGGAATTTTGAGGATTTTTAGAGATGTCGAGTCACATAAGTGCTGATTATTTGAAGGCTGGGAATCCGGACACCCCAGCAGAGGAGTTAGAGCGAATAGCAGCGACTCGACCAACACAAGTTATTCGGCGTCGACTGGCAGAGAACCCCAGCACACCGATTACCTTGCTTACCGAGCTTGGCGGCGATGCAGACATTGACGTGAGGATCGGTCTTGGTCACAATCCATCTACACCTCTGTGGCTTCGTAAAAAGCTGGCACGCGACGACTCGGCGACGGTGCGGTTTTCACTAGCTGAGAACCCGCACACTCCGGTAAGCGTATTAAATGAGCTGGAGGAGGATGAACATCCACACGTTCAGCACCAGGCGCGTAGAACCATCGAAGTGATTAATATGGAGATGGCTTTGGCCGAAGAAGAGTATGTGACTGCAGAGGGCGACAGCCACAAGCTTGGGACGCTGCTAGTCGAGGCGAAACTGCTTTCGCAGATACAGGTAAATGAGCTCCTGAGAATTGCCAACGAGATCGGAAGCCCGCTGGGACAAGCGCTTGCGCGCCATCGTGCGTTACCGAAACAGTCAATTACTAAGGCACTCATGCTTCAATCAAAACTGAGGCGGCAAGAGATAACGGAGGTCGAAGCCGTGGAAACGCTCCGACAAAGCCGACCGCAGGAAGAGTGAAAAGTCTGTCGGCACATGTGTCTTTCGGTGCGACTGCCGGAAAACTGGTGCGCTTCGATACATAGAGAACGGTTACTTCGATGCCAGTTGAGCCACTCGCTTGTTTAGTTCTTCTGCGCTGACGCCGCCCGTAAACTGATCGATCAATTGTCCTTGTTTGTCCAGCAAGCAAGTCGTAGGCACTGCGGTAACGTCGAATGCGCTTGGTAGATCGTGATTCACGTCGATATTGACACGTTGAAAATCCACTCGTCCGGCGAATTGTTTCGTACAAGCCTCAACGATAGGGCCATACGCCTTGCAGGGGCCACACCAATCAGCGTAGAACTCTACAACTCGCGGTCTTTTCGCAAGAATTATTTCTGACGTTATGGATTTTCGGTCTAGCGCGTGTGCGGCTGCGTTTTCGGTTTGTTTGTTGGACATAGAAATGAAAGCGAAGCTTAAAAGGCATCCAATTCCTACAACCCAAGCGATTACTGGAGTTACGTTATTCGAAGGTGCGCTGATCTTGGCATCGTATCTGGTGCCACAAGAACGACATTTGCTGAAACTTGTACGGTCAACCATTTTGCAAGATGGGCATTGTTTGTCGACGGGCACATCTTGTTGCGACATGGAAGTCATCCTTTGCATCTAGGCGATTTTCTCGACGAATATTACATTATCATCGTTCCCGTTCTCGTCCGACCGCACACATTGACTGTCATGCCGGGCCGATGAAGTGGCGAAACCCTCGGCTGCCGCTTTGAGTAATCGCGTTAAATTCAGGCAGCTTTGGTCCTGCAGCCAGCGCCTGTTGGGCCAGCGCTGAGAATCAAGGAAAAAGTGTTTCATACCTTGATGTCAAGGGAATAATGATAGGTAGATATGGCGCCTAGGCCGATCCCACTGGAAGCACGGCGCTCGGTTTTGGCTTGGCGGCTCGCTGGCGGCGAGATAGAGGATAGTCTTACATGTCGACTCACATAAGGGTTGATTACCTAAAAGCAGGGAACCCTGCGACCCCACAGAGTGAGTTAGAGCGAATAGCGGCAACTCGACCAGCTTTGATCATCCGCCGACGGTTGGCGGAGAACCCCAGCACACCGGTCACCTTCCTCTCGGCGCTTGCCGCGGATGAAGACGTTGATGTTCGAATCGGGCTCAGTCGTAATCCATCTACTCCGCTGTGGCTTCGCAGAAAGCTCGCCCGCGATGAGTCCGCCACGGTGCGTTTTGCACTTGCCGAAGACCCACATACACCGCTGATGGTGCTGAAACGACTAGAAGAAGATGCCCATCCGCACATACAGCACCAGGCGAGCAGAACCATTGAAGTGATTCAGTTGGAACTGGCACTTGCCGAAGAAGAGTATGTTGTTGAGGATGGTGCCAGTCACAAACTCGGCGCGCTTTTGGTCGGCTCGCAGTTGTTGTCGCAAAGCCAAATCAACGAGTTTCTAAGAATTGCCGCTGAAAACGGCTGCCCTCTCGGACAGGCTCTTGCACGGCATAAGGCTTTGCCCAAGCAAACAATTACCACTGCCCTTCTTCTTCAATCGCGGCTGCGGCGAGATGAGATATCCGAAGTGGATGCAATCGAGATCCTCGAAAGAAGTCGAAATCACGAGGACTGAGGGGCAAGCCATCTGAAACCTTAAACTCTAAGATCGCGGGCGCTGGTGCTGTGCTCTAGGTGTCATCGGGGCCATCCGTAGGGATGAGTTCTTGTGCATCGTCGAATCATACTTTGTGACGATGCCGCTTCTGCTCTCAATCAATCAAGATAGTGCTGTTGTCAGCGTATCGAGAGAAAAAATTATGCAATTCTTTGAAGTCCTATGCATCCTTTTCGGCACTCTTAGTGGCGCTTTCATGGCGTTGCTCCCGGAGTCCAGCGATGTCAAACGCCCAATTTTGGCCGTCACTGCCTTTTCCTTGACCTTAGCGCTTGCAATAACTTTTCTGCCAATAATCGTCAGCAGCCCTAGTTTCGTATCAACGTTGGCAATTACGTTTGTAGGTGCGGTAATTGGGTTTTTCTCCATTTTTACTTCAAAAGCGGGACCAGTGGCGACCGCCAATCAGCAGTCTCCAGCTTCCACCCGCGGCAGCATCGGCGCCGGAGCCTGAGACTATCGGCTGCAAAAATCTGTATGGCAGCATCTAATGCTGCCATTTTGCACGGCTCGAAAACTGTGGTATGAAGATGCATGGAAGTCCGACGACGCTGGATCACAAATGGCTGACGTCCAAATAACTTGCATGACCAAATCGACTAGAAATAATACGCATGAGGGCATCACGCACCTTGGTGGCAACGGCTGGCGATGGACCCGAGCACAGGTAATTACTTCCATCGATGCGAATACAAACATGTTCTACATGCTTGCCCCTGACGGACAACGTGTTGACGTTGTTGTCGTGAATGGGTTGTATAGCAAGTACCTGCAAGCCAATCGCGACGGACAGCTAACTGATAATTTGCTAGACCTCACTCCGTGTTCTACTTGACTTAACTTCAGCGAGAAGCTACCCGTGGGATGTTACTTCTAGTCCGCGATGGATGAACAGTGGATGAAGTGATCGTTGCCATGGTGGCCCGATCGTTCCTTCAGTATGATGAAAAAACTTCCCAGGTACGCTACTCGATGCCGGAAACAACCACAACTAAGGCGACTTCTTCGACGATGACAGGGAAGACTAAGGTCGTGGTGCGCTTGATGCTATTTGGACTTGCTTGCTGTGCGATGGTGGCTGCCTTCGCGCCTTTGGCGATTTTGTACTCGCCGCTCTACACCCAGGTGGTGCTGCGCCCCAGCCGCGAACAAAGCGAATTGTACAAGATATACAAGATGCTGGATGCTCGGCGTGAGGAATATTTTTTTGACAGTTCCGGAACCAAGCTGCATGGCTGGTTATTCCGTAACCCCGCTAGCAACACCGTTGTGGTCATTCACCACGGAAACGCCGGTAATCTGATTAACAGGCTATTTCTAGCCAACAAATTCTTACATGCTGGGACCTCGGTCTTTCTCTACGATTACTCCGGATACGGGAAAAGCAATGGTAACGCCGATCTGATTGCGATCCTCAATGACGGGGTGGCTGCTTTTGATTTCGTCAAAGATAATTTCAGATATCCGATCGTTGTCAATTACGGAGAATCAATTGGTTCCAGCGTCGCCTGTCACGTAGATGCAAATAGATCTGCGAGTTTGCTGATATTGCAATCCGGCATCGCGTCGCTGCCGAAAATAGCAAAGTCGAAGCTGACCTTCCTAACTATCTTTCCGGACATCATTTGGCCCACGCCTCAGCTCGACAACACTGTGTTGCTCGCGCGGTCCAAGACACCTTTGCTGTTGATACATGGAGACCGCGACACGCTTGTTCCTATAGGGCACTCTCGCTTGCTTTTGGATTCTGCCGCTGCACCGGACAAACAACTGGTCACCTTGCCTACGTGCGGTCACAACGACGTCGGTTGCAACGATGCCGCACTGTTCCAGCAGACAATAACCGACTTCCTGAAGCGTCATGGTTCAACATGGCATGACCAGTAATCCTTTTCAGGGATTTAGGATGCGCTGGTTTATAATTTGAGCTATGCGAATTGCCATTTTCCTTGCTGTCTTGCTCACATGCACCTTTGTTGGTTGCCCTGTCGCGGAAGCACAGGGCGGCAAGTTCCCCGGTCGTGGGTCGCGCGCTGCTTGGGTCAAGGCTTCTGCCGTTTACAACAAAGCAAACTACTATTGTCGCGTTGGTAAAATCAGTGCTGCTCTCCCACTATTCGAAGAGAGTATTCATCTTTATCCGTTTGACCCGGACTTTTATATGAACGCGGCCATCGCATATGGTAAGAATCCGAAAACCTTGGACCAAGCAGAAAAATTGATCAAGCAGGCTATTGGTCTGGAACCGACTGCGTATGATCTCCAATCTGAATACGCTGTTATCTTGGCGAGGAGAGGTCGATTGGTCAAAGCCCGAGAGGTGCTTCGGCGAACAAGCACTTTTGTTAAAACGCCAGTGCAATCAACGCGGCGTGATTTGAAGTTAAAGGAATTAGATCAAGCTATTAGACAAACGAATTGAACTGACCTCATTCTAGTTTGCCAGCAATTTGCCGTTTCTTTCGGCTTTTATATCTCGGTTGGTTCTGCAGAGGCTCCGAGATGGCAAAAAGCGAAGCAGTCCGTTCCGAGTCCAATATGCTGTGGTCGCTAACTGACGATACTGAGCGTCCGGTGCACGAAATCGCTTCGACGTCTGACCGAGCTTCATACCCAACTCTGCCAGCAGGTGAGCCGAACGAGAAGAGAGTCGGAGCAGAGCAAACAGCACGCGCGTATTCGAACAACGCTGATATCGCGCAAGGCAATTCGCGGATGCGTTCTACATCTATTACCACTGCGGACGGCACTACGGTCAGCGGAATAGTTCAGTCCCAGAATCGAGGTCAGGAGACATTGACCGGCGCGCAGGGTTCGCGACACACTGTTGCGCCTCCGGATTCCAATTCGCCAAAAGGGTACCTGATAAACAGTCAAGGCGAGCGCAGTGCAATTGTGAGCCGGAAACCAATCGACGGCTTCGACGCGATTTTCCAAAGCACCAAGCCGGTAAAGCCAACCCCTGTTGAGTCGTCTGTGACGGCTGATCGGAAGGTTGAGACCATTGCAACGCCTGTCGTAAATACCAAGTCCGTCCAAGCCGAGACGCCGCGTCAGCAAAGTTTGGCAGCAGAAGGTCCCTCGCGCAAACTTCAGGCGACGAGTGAACACTTGGCTTTCACCGCTGATAATGGAAACAAAGTGTTTGCTGAATCCAAGGCTCGCGCAACTGCTGTAGAACTTCGAAGGGCAAGTGAGAACAGTGAAAATGTTATAGCGTCGGTCGACAAGGTTTCTGTAGCGAGAGACAGAAGCATTTTTCAAGAACCAATAAAGCTCGGAAGAACAGCCGGAGAAGTTGTACTGACCAACTCTCAACCTATGAAAGATGCCTCAACAACTGTGAGCAATCGCTGTGAAGCTAGAACCAGCGAGCGCGGGGTAAGCCATACATCAACGGAGATTGGCAGCAGCAAGAACGACGCAGGCAATTCATCAACTACCAGTCATCACGCCAAGAATGAGGCGCAGTGTAGCGCCAATATGGTTAGTCCGTCTGCAAGCGAGAACACCGCAATACAATCGAACTATAATGCCAAAGCAGAAGTAATGAACACGAAACATGCTTCAACGGTGGATGCAGCTATCACCGATAAAGTGAGTGAGACATCGGACAAGTCTTCGGAGTGGAACGCCCGGCGGGAAATTGCATTCAAATCTGCCACAGAGTCAACACCATCCAACGCAGACGCCAAAACATTTCCCTCCACCGTCGCCATTGGAAAAAGTCCCGAGTCTGACTCAACCGAGGACGCCAGAGACGCAGCTAGAATACCCGACCACGGCGTAATCGACACGATCCTGACCATGCCGGAGAACTTGGTATCGGGCCGCCGTGGACCGGATTTCAACTTGGCTGATGGAAGAACTTCAAAGACTGTCAAAGGTGAGAAATCACCTGGTGCTTCAGCCGCACCGAAGTTGGACATCTCGTTAGCTGTGAAACTTTCCGATTCGAATACCAAGAAAACGACCATCGATTTGATAAAGATGTTGGAGCAAGGCAAGATCAATCCGAATGTTGATGATACGTCCAAAAGGCTTGCCGGCGTTGCGCGACAGATTGGTACAGAACGATTGGCAGACCTTCGCCAGTTAATTGAGAAATCTGAAAACGGCAGACCGCCGCGATTCGAAGGCCTGGATGAGAAGACCCTTTCTGCATATAGACGGATCCTCACTTTGATCATGGAGCAGATTAGCGGCGAACGAAGGCCTCCCGTCTTAGCCCAACACAAGGCTGGAGAGAGCAAAGCCGGAGCGTTCGTTCCTTCTGATACCAATCCCGTCATCATCGGTGATAAGAATGTCACTCGCGGTCAGCGCATTGAGCGTCAACCTCGCCCGGAAATCAGTGAGCCTAGCGACGTGCAAATTCCGGTTAAGCGCCGTCTCGATTTCGTGAAAGAACTGCTCGGCGCGCATCCTAAGGACAATACGCGAGAATCGTATCGCGTTCGGTTTGGCGACACTTTGCGATCCATTGCTTTGAAACATCCGCAAATGCAAGACGCAAGATTGTGGACATTGCTCGCTAAGCTCAATACCATCTCTATACAACAGGACTCACATGGTGCGCCGCGTGCAATGCTGGCTCCTGGACGAAATCTTATGGTTCCTGATGCCCATGAAATTAAGCAATTTCAAAACGAAAATCAAAATGAGAAGAACATGCAAAGGATTCCAATTTGCTGTTTCCTTTGCAAAGCTCCGTTCGCCAGTACCGGCTCAGTTTGTACCAAATGCCGTCAAGCTGCCAAAGGTGCGGCCGATCGCAAAACGGATGACATCCCGGGAGAGCGCGGCCGTCCCGCACGCTCCGTTGTGGCAAATGGACAGGTGCTGGCGAGACGCCGGGGCCCGTTTGCGAATCGTCGATCAAATTCCTTTTGGGAGGCTGACTACTTGTCGTTTTCGTCGGACTCAAATTTGCCACTAAGACCAAACGACGGTTTCGAGAAACTACGGTAAGGCACCATATAAAGTGCTCATTGGCGTAGTGTGAATTTCCCTGATAAAGGTCCAACGTTTTTCCCTGATATTTGTTCGAGTTCACTGGTCGGTTTTCTTTTTCTACGCAATTCGATGACCAGGGAAGCTACCTGCCAACAAGCGTGGAACAGAACAGAAGGGTCGTATCAAAGTTACAATTGTTCGTAAGTAAATTCGAGGAGAGGCGGAATGTCTGAGAGTGCCAACTGGGAACAGGACGAAGATTCGATAGTAGATCACTACAGCATGCTCGTGGCGAATGACGCAAGCTTCCAGCGGATTTTTGATCGTTACATCCTCACCACGCTAATCGACTTGACACAATTAGTTCATTTTCGGCGAGAGATCGTTCATGAGGTCCAGCGTTGCACTCGCAAAGCGCCACGCAAAGTCTTTGGCGATTTGGGTGGAACAACAGGAACTAAGATAACCTGGGGAGCTCTGGTACAGGCAACACGACGTTATTTCGAGAAAAAGGGCAAGGAGCATGGCTGGACTGAAGACCAGATAGACGAACAGCAGAAGCGTTGGTTAGCTTTAGTAGAGCCGGCATGGGTGCTGAGCACGGCGGATCGTAGGATCGATATATCAGATCTTAAACAATGGCGCGATGATTTTATCGAGTTACAGAAGCGTGACCAGGGTCCATATCCCGCCTGTTGCGCGTGCACTTCAAAATGCCTTTTTCGAGTGGAAGTAAGTGATGCTGTTGTTGATGCCAAGATTGCATCGGAGTTCAAGTCGACTATGAACGCGGACGGTATCGCCTCAGCAGATTCGATTGGCTCGTATTGTAGGGGCCTGACCCAACGCATGGTTGGACATAAAGAGATTGACGTATCCTATTGCCTGGCTGTGCACTTAGTTAGGGATCAACCTCTCTCCGCTGACGCTCAGCAGCAGCTTCTGCAAGAAACTCGTCTCGTTCTCGAACATCCTGAAGAAGGTGGAAACAGAGAGGCTTAACCCAGCAGTTTTCAGTTTTCCGAGCCGTTTAATATTCGATAGATCGTGGCATTAGCGCTCTGCGGCGATCATCACATCAGATCTAGTTGAACTCGCAAGTAAGACCCTGCTTCTGGGCATCGACGGGTTGAAATGAAAAACTAGCCGAGCCGAAATCCCTCGGGGTCAGACAAATATCGGGGGAACTTTAGAGTGTATTTTTGCACGATTGCTGCCGGTACGCCTACATGAAGGTTTGCGGCTCAGCCGCGCAAGCGGTATTCTCTGAGTTGAAACTGCCGGACCCGGAGATTGCAAGAGTTGCATTGTCTAATTGCGCGACGCATTTTGCCGGTTGTGGCTGGCTTGATGCTGGCTGGGGCGGCTGTCGCCCAGAAAACCGTGTGTCGCAAGAACTTTACTGCTGAGAGAGAAACGGCTCAATGAAATTATCCAGAACTATATCGCTACTTACAGTCGCTGCATGCTTTTCGCTGACCAGCGTCAATAACGTCTGTCATGCGCAGTCAGTTAAAATCAGGCATTCAGCGAAAGCGGTGCCACATGCAGAATCAGCGGAAGACTTTTTGCACCGCTATTTCTACACGTTGGCGAACGCTAAATCGGTTATGGAAATGAAGAAGTTCTACCTAACCACTAAGGAAGACCCGAAGACCGATGAAATGTTAAAGGATCCAGTTTTCGCAAAGTTTGCATTAAGCATGATCCAGGGCGACCCAGCCAGAGTGAAGATCGTTTCGAAGAAGGAAGAACTGAACAAAGTGACCTTCCAATTGGTACCAATTGACATACCTACCCAGTACCAGGAGCAATCCAAGCAACCAGGATTTTCCATGACCGGTGAGGCAATTGTCATTACGGATAACGGAGGCTGGAAAATCTACAAAGACTACTGGACTGTTATTTCGAATGAATCGGGAGCCAAGAGCACCATCCGTTTTGGCCGTGATCCGGACAGCAAAGTAGGCGATTCCAGAGGCGATTCTGACACCAAATCAGCGATGCCGCCGGAGGATTACGATTCTAAGTTCCGCCACCGAATAATGGAGAACTGGAAACAGTCTGGAAAAGGCAATTTATACGCCTTGGTTCACGTATTGCCTGACGGGAAGTTGGATGAAGTGATCGTCGGCAGTGAAACCGATCAGAAATCGGCATTTCAACAGGCTAAAGCTATGCTTGCTGACTTGCAACCATTTCCGACGTTACCTGCAGATAAATTGAGCACGCCTTATGCGTGGATGCAGATTAGTTGGTCCGATGACGGCAAGGGCTTTTCCGGTCCGTATTTCAATGATAAGTACCCAAGTTACATTCTTGAAAAATTGAATTTCAAAGCCGATTAACTGCGGAACGCCCTCGGTCTCCGGCGCTAGTGGCTCTTGCGGGTACGCAAGAACTCTATGAGTCCAGGGGTATCGTCAGTGATGATGCCGTCTACGCCCATGGACACAGCTTGTTCCCACTCGCTAGGTAAGTTGACCGTCCAGACGTTCACTTTCAGTCCGGAACGTTTGGCGCGTTGCACAACATCGGCGCGCAACGTGTGAAAGTCCGGATTCCAGATAGTCGCTCCGACTTTGCTCGTATAGCTCTTTGGTTCTAGAAGAATTGCCGTGTCTAGTACTGCGATTTTGTATTGTGGCGCCTTCTTATGAATCGATTTTAGAATCTCATGATCGAACGAGCTGATGACTATTCGATCAGGATACGGATAACTTTTCAGCATCGTGACCAGGTCATCATCAAGACCAGGGTATTGCTTCGGCCAGTTTTTGACCTCGATGTTTAGCACCAGCTTTCCATCGATAAGCTTTAAGACATCTGAAAGTAGCGGGATGCGTTCTGAAGTGAATTCCGATCCAAACTTCACTCCAGCACTTGCTTTTGTCAATTCGTCGAAAGTTAAATCAGGCACTGCCCCGACACCATTTGTAGTGCGCGAGATGTCTGCATCGTGGATAACTACCAGCTCGCCAGTCTTGCATTTGTGGATGTCCAGTTCAATTCCGTCCGCGCCAAGTTCGATTGCTTTCTTGAAAGCCGCCATTGTGTTTTCCGGCGCCCACTTCTTTCCGCCGCGATGGGCAATAACCGAAGGGGTGCGTTCGACTGTTGCAGTGGTCACCGCCATTAGTGCTGGCTGCGTGCTGTCCTGCGAAGTAGCGGCGGTACTTTGCTTGGATGTTTTGGATTCGGTGATGTCAACGACTTTCACTTCGACTGCACTGCTTGGTAAAATCGTTGCAGCGAAAAGCGCAAGACCTAATAAAGTGGGCGAGATGCGATTAATCACGTTGTTCTCCGCGAAATGAACGTTGTTCCGCGACCATGTTAGACCATCGCGCTATTTAGTTGATTAAGTGTAAACCCTAGTCGGAAGTCATGACAAACGTCATGCCTCATCCATTACGTTTAGCATTGTTCAAGAGTCCTTCATAAGACTAGACTGCATTCAATAAGCTGTTTCGATGTCTTCACCGACTGTGGTGCTGGCAGTTCGTCTTGCGGGTGTAGTCAATGAAATCAACTTCCGTTCTCATTTATATGTGTGCTGTTAGTGCCGTGTGCGGTGGTGCATACGTAACCATTAACGGTGCAAGCTATGGCTCGCCGAGCGCGGTGCACAATTCGGCGCCCGCCAATGCGGGTTCGAAGATGATTCGTCCTGTCAGTATTGCTGACAACGAGTCCAGTCCGTTGGCTTACGCGAAGACCTTCTCCAGTGACTACAAGCTTTCCGGTCCATACAGCAGTAAGAACCTCCAAATCTATTTATTGTCTGGTGCGAACAAAGCAGAGAAATGGCCATTCCTTGCCGTTCATGATGCTATCGAGCAGAAGAAAGCCAAGATCGCCGAGACAGGTGACGTCAACCAGCTCTCAATTACCAACAAGAGCGACCAGGTGGTTTTCATTCACTCTGGCGATATTCTGAAAGGCGGCAATCAGGATCGCATGTCTCAATACGATGCGATGATTCCGCCGAGACAAACGTTGGCGCTGGCCGCATTTTGCGTCGAGCAAGATCGTTGGACTAAACGAGGCGAGGAGTCTTCGGAAAATTTCGCAGTACCGAAGCCATCCTCTTTGCCGTCCTACTTTCCGGCTAAGATGAAGCGTAGCCCTGCACTCCAAGGAGCTACCAATGGATGCATCGGTCCGATGATTTCGGCTGCACGACTCGCCGGCGACCAAAGTGCTGTGTGGAACACTGTATCGAAGGCGCAGTCAGACCTCGGTTATAGCACTGGAGCCAATGTGAAGGATTCACGTTCAGATAGCAGTTTTGAATTGACGCTGGAAGGACCAGCGATGCAAAAGGCGCGTTTACCTTACATCGATCCGCTTTCCGATCTGCCGGAGAAGAGCGAGACCAGTATTGGTTATCTGGCTTTTGTGGACGGTAAGTATGTGGCTGGTGACAGTTACATCAGTCACGATTTGTTTATGAAGATGTGGCCGAAGATGCTTTGCGTCCGCGCTACCGACGCCATTGTCGCAACGAAGCAACCAATGAAGGTAAGTGGCACTAATCCCGCTACCTTGTTGTCTGCTAAAGCGCAGCGCACGGAAGTGAATTCACGTACCACGCAAGTTGCGCGTAGCATAGGCAGATTGGCGTTGTTCGACACGTTGGATACTAAATTACAGAAATCTGTGCATGTTAGTATCGCGCGCAAGTGAGCGATTTGCCAGGACATATGGAATCGCTGTCACAAGTAACGGGCGGCGCATGGCGCCGCCCC
>JADYXS010000383.1 GCA_021772155.1 Candidatus Obscuribacter sp. | reverse complement strand
TTTGTCCCAAGAGCATTCCGCAAAGTGGTATTGCGCATGCAACAACTATTGCGATCACCAATAATGCAGCCACGGCACCGAGTATCTGCTTCGGTTTATCACTCATACCGCTCGGTTCAGCGTACGAACGGCTGAGGTTATCTTGCCTAATTTGCGCTTTTTCGTTCGGCGGCGCAACAGCAATCTTTTGCAGCGCGTCGAGCAATTCCTTCATGTTGTGGTATCTGTGAGTCCGATCTTTGGCCAAGCACTTTGATACCACTTGTGTTAGCTCATATTGCCTCTGGGTTTTATATGGCAACGCCTTCGGCGTTTCATGGAGATGTTTGAGAATTACCTGCAACGAATTTTCGCCAGAGAATGGAATATCGCCCATCAGGCATTGATAAATGACACATCCAAAAGAATAAATGTCGGACCTGGCATCTAACACCTGGCCCTGACATTGTTCGGGGCTCATGAACGCAGGACTCCCGAAGATCATCCCCGTGGAAGTCAATTGAACATTCTTCTCGCCACCATCGGGAGAAAACACTTTAGCGATGCCGAGATCGAGCAATCGTGCGTAGCGTTGGCAACCAATGTCTTGAACCAATATGTTGCTGGTCTTCAAGTCTCGGTGAATGATGTTCGAGTCGTGCAAATAGCGTACCGCTTTGCCCACTTGAATGAGAATATTCAACAAATCGTCTGTTTGGGGCGACCCAGTCGATAGAAACTGGTCAAGAGTTGTGCCTTCAACGAACTCCATAACGAGGTACGGTTCGCCTCGTTCAGTAAATCCGTTATCTAAGACGGAAACGAGGTTTGGATGAGAAAGGTTTGCTCCGGCTTTTGCTTCGAGCTCAAATCTCGATCTGGTGACTTCATCTACTAACAATGAGGCATGAAGAACTTTAATGGCTACCAGTTTATTGAGGCCGGCATGACGTGCCTTAAACACAGTACCAAAACCGCCACGACCCAGTTCGGCGATTACTTCGTACTTTCCGCCAATCAGACCACGCGAACCCGCGTTGGGCTGAAAGGTGCTCGCGTCGACGTCATCGTTCAAGGGGCTCTCCCAAAAGGCGTGACTCCACTGTTGCCTTGGTTCACATTCCCGCTACGCACGGTCTTTAAACGCGTTGGGGCTGGCGCTGACGCCACCGTTTCCAAGTGACAAATCCATGAGCGCGACCTCCTCGACCGGTTCAGATTACGAGCCCGCAAGACTCGCACCGCATATAGTGGCATATACTACCAACTGACTTTTGGTTAATTGGATGTCGGTAAGGAAAGTGGGTATATTGTGCACGAGGAAGCGCACAATCATTGCCCGCTAAAGTGAACGTGATACTTGCTGACTGGCAGTAGGAGTTTGCAGCAGTTGAAACTTTTAATCGTCGATGTTGGAAACACTGACATCAAGCGCGCGGTGGCAACAGGCGACACTTTAGGAGAAGTAACGCGCAATCCGACCAAAGATATTGGGCGTATAGCAGAAGAAATTGCAAATGCTGGTATGCCAGTCGCTCTTAGCTGCGTCAGGCCAGCTGCAGCCGATGTGATCAAGGCGGCGCTATCGAACTGTGGAGTCCCTCTTGTTGTAGAGGTAAATGCCAATGTAACTGATCCAGTGTCCGGATTTTACGCAGGTATGGGAGCCGATAGAGTCGCTAATATAGCCGGCGCCTGGACGGAGTTGGGCAGAGCCTCTCCTGTGGCGGTTGTTGCACTTGGTACAGGAACTACAATAACTGCCGTTTCCGCTGATGGCAGATTCAGCGGCGGATTTACGACCTTAGGATTGGGACCGATCTGTCAGTCTCTTACTGAGGCCTTGCCCGCACTCCCTGCCATTGATCCGAACGATGTGTCTGATCTGAATCCAGGATTTGATGTATACAGTGCGCTGTGCCGCGGTACTGTTGCCGGGCATGTTGGACTCATAGAAAAATGGGTCAGCATACTTGGAGCCGAGCTTGGACCAGGCATGATGGTTGTGGCAACGGGCGGCTGGAGCCAGCTTATTGGACCAATGACCACTTGCATAGAACGGATCGATCCACTCTTAACACTCAAAGGTATTTTGGCGATTGCACGGGCGAACAAATAAATGGTTTCGGAAGAATACAAAGAAAAACTTTTCGAATTGCAGACATCGATAACTGTTTCTCGATCTGGCCGACCCAAAAGTGCAAATTCCCATGTGGTATCACAAGTTCATGAGCCGAGAAGCATAAGATAGTGAATGAGAAACAGACGACAAGATCGGGACTGTTGTACTTGTAGGTAGATGCAATCCACATTAACTCGTCGAATCGCTTCCCTAATTTAGGATTCTCCAGTTGTAAAGGGGTGGCGATAAGACGACAGGCGGGAAAAATGCAATTGTGCGACCGCAAGGAAGGAGAAGCGATGAAAGTTAAAGTTGTTGCTCTGATGGCTATGCTTGCAATTTCGGGGGCAGTATCAGCTGCAACACCCGGGGAATGCAAGAGCGCTGCTAAAGCTCCAGCCAAAGCAACCCAATTTCCGAAAGTACTCACCGGGTTGGACACGAATGTGAGCATCCAAGTTTTGAAGTGTGTTCGTGCCCACGTTCCAGGATTCGGTACGAATCAAGTGGTCGTGGTGCAATACCGCTTACGTAAAGAAGGCGGAAATCCGTCAGGGGATCCGCCGTACGACAAAGACAAATTTTATCCACGTGAAATCAAAGCAAGAGATCCAGCACTAGGACAAAAATTCCTTGTGTGGGAACCGACATCTGGCAATGAGACCTATTCGGCTAATCAATGGACTTCTGAGTTCAAGCCTGGGCAAAACGGTGACGGCTACGTCTGGCTCAACATTCCAGACCGAGTTAAGACCATCGATTTGATTTTCCCGTACACAGTTCCGCAGCGCATCGACATCGAAGTGCCGAAGTAATGTTCGACTAATCAAAGCAATCTAGATCGTCTCCAAAATGAATTTCGAAAGGAGATGAGTGCGTATGCGCCCATCTCCTTTTCTTTTTCCAAAGTCTGAACATCGCTGAATTGGTGCGTTTTCTTTGATTGCCATTGCAACCAACTGAAGTCGAGGAGTCTTCAATTGGTTGAGCAACAGCTTCTCAATTCGTCGAACCGGGGCGACCGCCGTGATTCCTCAAAAGATTGGTACTAAGACGCCCGGCGCAAATTCCTATCTGAGCCAATTCGAGACACAGCAATAGATGCATACTTTGGTTCCAGCTTGGCAGTTTCTGACAAGGACTCTGAATCCGTCCGTGACACCATCACGGTCATGTTGTGTTCACCAAGCACATAGTTGCGCATGTCAACAACTGCTTTCTGCGCATCGGAAGCACTGTGCATGTCCACAATTGCAAAACGAGCGGTCGTGCGCGTGTCAGATGGTGGAACCAAATGGATTGCTTCCACGGCACCATAAATTGAAAACATCTGCTCGAGATCTGCTTTCGTGCTCGTCTGCGGGACCTTGTCGACGAATAATCTGACGGTCATGGCGATCTCCTTGGGGTTCCGACATGATAATGCGCGATCGCGCCATATGCCGATAGCGGTGAAAACCCCAGTGAGTACATGGTCTACCGTAGTTGGTTCTCACTTGTCGCAGCCATTCTGGTGACAGCCTATCCAAGCGATTGCGAACTAGCGTCCCGCCAGCGAGCGGTTCTGGCGATTGCCAAGTAGTGCCAACTGCTTTTAGGGGTGGCGCCGGACCTTGTACGGTCAACCAATCTTCCGAGGACCGGAATATCATGTCATTTGAATGTGAATTTGAGAGATCCGCCGTCAGTGCGGGTCTCACTTGGCGACATTAATGCCTTGGAGTTGCACAACCCTCGGGCGCAGTTGAGTCTTGGGAATGGACGTCCACATCTCATCTCCCGGAAGAGTAACTCCGCCGCTCTTCGGCTTCAGCATGACCTTCTCAATTACGCCGGTCTTGGGATCTACGCGATAATGCGGTAGCGTGGAACCATTTGGACCCACGGGAAGACGCCTGTAATCCCACTCGCCGTCTTTGACCTTCACTGGCAAAATGGAACCGTTGATTGGATCAACATAGTAGTACCATCCTCGCTTCATAGCGTCGTCCTTTATTTTGGCGTCATCAGCATCGTTGCACAGTTCCACTTTGCCAGTGTCGGGATTGATGTGATACGACTTGCCCTCCGGTGCAGGGGACAACCGATCACTGTCGTCTGGACGCCGGTGGAACGGTCGTAAGTCTTCCGGTTCGCTTACCAATCCACGTAATTTCAGCTCCGGGCACCCATTGATTGACGCAAGAAGTTCCAAACTTCTCAGCAGCAGACCGGTAGGCATTCCGCGCTTCCCGGCATGATCTTCTTGATTCAAGTAATCCGCCACGGCATTTCGGTCTCGACGCTGCCAGGCATCTTTCACCTGTGCGAACGCAGGCGCTGCTACTATGAGCTCAATCGATATAATTGCAGAGCAAGAACCGTTGCTCAATACGCTTCCGTCTTTATTAGAAACGCATTTGGTCGAACTCTTGCAATCTTTGGCACTCAAAGATACCGTCAGCGCTCTGTAATCAGTACGGTCGTATTCGGGATCGGGAATTGCAATCTCGAATTTGAATTCGTTTTTCGCTTTGTCGAACGTTACTTTGACTCCAGCCGGACCCATCATTTCATTGAAGCGATTGGCGACTCTCTCTAACTCTTCGGGCGACAGTTTGGAAAGATAATCGGCTACTGCTGGACCGTCGTATTCTATCAATCTGTCGATAACGTCGACACAGTGCTGCCTTACTCGCACGTCCGTTGCCGCATAATATCCGGCGCGGAAGCTCATTTCTTCAGCCTTCGCGTCACTATCGGCATCCGGTGAAATTCCAGCGTTACCCTGAGTTGAAGCTTCGCCAGTTGTTAGTGTCAACCCTGAAAGATAAGGCAAGCTTGTGTCGGCAGCGGTGTATGCATTAACCAGTTGCATCCCCACTGTGTTTTGCCAAACATCGAAGGTCGCCGTTTTACAGCCATTTTCGACTAAATCCATTTGGTTGATTGTTGTATCCATGATAGTGCCCTCTCTTTGCCCTGTTAGGCACAGTAGTGGAGGCAACGTAACTTCTGCGTTACTACGCAAAATGGACAAGTTATTTACGTACGCTTTACGTCGTACGGTTTGTACTTTTACAGGACGAGCTTAGAGTGGATTGCAGGGCTAGAAAAGCGAGAGATTATTACGATGAAAAACTTAGAACTCAATGTGTTGGTCGCCGTCGCTTTTACAATGATACTAAATGCAGTGCCCAGCGCGTGCTTCGCAAAAGATGCTAAGGACCCGGTATCCTCTAAGCCCACCGCTCCGGCCAATGTCACCGGCACATACGTAACCGGCACCGGCGACCTTGCGAACCGACTTCGAGTTTCTCAACTAAAAAACGGTCACATCTGGTTCTTTCTCAACGCGTACCACACCTTCCATGACTCAACGGGCGAATCCTCCGCGAACATGGGCTCTGCTCAAGGCAACATCCCTCTTAAAGGCAGCACCGCACTATGGAAAGCGCCTGATGGTCCAGGGAAACTCGCCCTCACGTTCTCAAACAAAAAATGTACAATTAAACAAGAGGGAAGCGATGCCGATTGCAGCTTCGGACACAATGTGAACGCGAGCGGTTCGTATACGAAAATTTCGTCCAGGGTGATACCGCTGAAACGCAAGGTCAATTAAAGCGGTAGAGTCTGTTCATCACGACTGTTTTTCTTCAGATGTGTGCCTATGCTCTTGTTCGGCATCATCAGAACAGCAGCGGCCGTAAAATACCCTCTACAGGCGCTTGCATCGGTGTTACGATGTCGGAGAGATGCTGACACATTACCTGATGAATGAATCAACGGATGGGTAAAATGCTGCTTCTCGATCAGGTACCAAAGCCACATATGATTCTGTGCCATGGCAGCGACTAAACATTCGCAAGCGGAAATCGAGCAGTTTTACTGCCAAGCTGATGCTTTGCTGGAGCGGCTTTGGGCTGGACCGTCACGCATGATTCACTTCGGATACTATCCGGATGCGGTAGAAAGCAGTATCAGCCACGACGATTCACTAGTAGAGACGGTGCGCCAGGCTGCACAGCGGTTGAACCTGAAACCTGGACACTTAGTAGTAGATGCAGGATGCGGCATTGGCGGCCCGGGCGTCTGGTTGGCACAAACTTATCATGTGCGCGTTCATGGCATTACTAACGTCCAGTTGCATGCCGACAAAGCTACTCGGCTAGCACTCGAGTCGGGACTTGCAAGCAATGATGCCACTTTCAGCTTAGGCGATTATACGCAGACCGACTTTCCACCCGATACTTATGACGCAGTAATGGCAATCGAATCAGCATGTTATGCAACGGATAAAACAGCCTTCCTTCAGGAGATGCTTCGGCTTTTGAAACCTGGTGGAAGACTATCGGTGCTAGATGCGTTTCGCACCAATCGTGGCATCTCCGTGTCTGACGAAAAGCTGATGACATCATGGCTGTCCGGCTGGGGTGCCACCGATATTGATACCATTGAGGAATTTGCTGATAAAGCAGAACTCGTAGGATTTGCCCAAACGAAATTCGAAGACTTGCAGCGACACTTCAGTCCCTCACACCACAGGTGTTACCGTTCGGCCCTATATCTGACGCCGGTCTTGTCGATACTGACTAGATTCGGACTCGTTTCGCCGGTGCTCCACGGATATTGCCGTGCCGCTCGCGATGCGTTTCTTGCCACAAAAAAGGGACTGTGCGTTCAAGGTATCTTTTCTGCGACCAAACCGCACTGAGCTTGGAGCGGTTTCAAGCGTCCTGGCAACTGCGCGTTCAGTCAGACTGTCAGCAAAATTGCCGCGCCCACCCCTGGACCTCTTCGCGCCTCGAATTAACGAGCAGGTGGCTTGACTTTCCTCATTCTCGGCACTAATATGAGATACATCTAATCTTTCACCAACTCGAAAGATTGAGTATCCGGGCTTATTGCAAATACCGGTAGTTCTTCCCAGTGAGATTGCCTTGAGCACTTCAAGAAGCAAATTCGAACCAGTCGGTCGCCGTTGGCGGCCCATTCTGTCGCTTGTCAACGAGCTGTCACACAGTCGTCGCCAGCCCACCAGCCAAGATAGATTTGCAATTACCAAAAAAGTATTTCTTACAGGGGTCATCCAGGGCTTGCGCGGCGAGGTCATGGAGTCAGAAGCGGCGATCTTCCGCGCGGGCGACATGCAGATGGTCGGCGCCTTTGTAGAAGGCGAAGCAATGGGCCTTGCGATATCCGACCGCCTCATGTGGTGGCGCGCGAGCAAGTGGACCAAACTGCACGATGCAAGCTCCACTGTCCATCCCTATGAAATCCACACCGGACTCGGCATGGGATTTGGCATTCTCGGCGTCGCACCGCGCGCGGTTGCAGACGATTCGACTGCTTCAGTGTGGCAGTGGTTCGCGCTTGACGGATTCGGCTTTCAGCAGTCGCTATGTAATCCGCGCAGATACATTGCGCAGCGGCAGCGTCCGAAGCTGCCCAAGCTGCCGGAATATGCCTATAAGGTATTCGATCAGGGACTCGGGCGAAGTTTGTGGTTCATCTTCGGTGGCGACGCCGCTAAAATTGCAGAAGCAATCGCCAACTTCGATGCATGTCGCAGATCAGATATCTGGCTAGGCACGGGTGTTGCCGCAGCGCACACCGAGGGCACATCGGGCGAAAACCTCGCCGAGCTTGTATCACTTGCCGGATGCTATCGCCAATATCTGGCGGTTGGTGCTGCAGTTGCAGCCCACGTAAAATCCTGCGCGGGCACCAAGTCGCGTGTCCCAGACGACGTTTGCTACGCCCTGGCTGCAGTATCATCCGAAGCAGCGGCCGCTATTGTAGAAACCGCACATCAATCCATGGATGACCACAGTTCCAACAAGCATCAACAGTGGCAGCAACATATACTCAAGGCATTGAATCGCTGACGAGCGATTGAAGGGGACGGACCGAAACATGGTCACCACATACGGTGCCCGGACGAAAGTAACGTAAGCGTTTTCGGTGCACTTGAGCTACTCTTCGAATCGACACGCTACTTAGCGGATGGGTCGCTGGCTGAATATTGCCGTAAGAAAAACTTCGTCCGAATACAAAGACTTGCTTAGTATCCACGCCCTTTTCAAGCCAAGTGCTAGGCTATAAACGTCCACGCAGGTTTTCAAGGAGCCATATTCCATGCGCCATCCCGCTGTTCCCGAATCACTGGAAAGTTGGTGGATACTCCACCGCATGTTTGCGGTCGACCGCTTCTTGTGGGACAAGCTCCCGAAAGACGAGCGTGCAGATATTGTTCGCGAAGCGATGCTAGCACTGGAGTCCCTCAAGAAGCCTGAAGACACTGATGTCGGCCTTGCGCAACTGGTCGGGCATAAAGCAGACCTAATGCTGACCCATTACAGCAAGAACTACGAAGGATTAGCGCATGCGCAGACGCTTGTTGACAAGTTGCGCCTGGCAGAATTTCTCACACCTTGCACATCTTATGTTTCTGTACTTGAACTTGGCTTGTACGACGCAACCGGCAAGATTCACGCTGCGTTAAGCGAACGAAATCTCAAGCCTGCGTCGCAAGAATGGCACGAGGCATTTGACGAGATGCTGCAGGAGCAGCAACGACTTCCCCACAATGCGGGACGTCTGTGGGCGCGCGTTCCGCAACGCCGATACGTTTGCTTCTATCCAATGGATAAAAAGCGCGGCGAAGAAGTCAACTGGTACATGCTGCCTTTCGAGGACCGTGCCCGTTTGATGTTAGAGCACGGCAAGATCGGACGGACTTATCACGGCCTGGTGAATCAGGTGATCTCAGGGTCTATTGGCTTCGACGACTACGAGTGGGGCGTCGATCTCTACGCCGACGACCCGATGGTTTTCAAAAAGCTGATTTATGAAATGCGTTTCGACGAAGCCAGTGCGAAGTACGGTGACTTCGGCGAGTTCTATTCGGGCGTGCAATTCTCACTCGATCAACTCGGCACATATTTCGATGGGCTTAGCGTACCGGCTCTGAACGTACTGCAGCCCGCTAAAGCTTGATATCGGCAGAATTTTGCAAATATCCAGAATAGTCGGTTTGGCTTAGAAATATTCTTGAAAGTGGTCCAAAATTTGTCCTTTAGGGCATAAAATCCTCGGCACGCTTCCTTACGAGCGCAAGAGAAAAATATGAGCCACCTAAACTTTGAACATCTCGGCGGTCGAGCAAGAATTGCCTGCATTCTGCTGACGATCGGCATGATCGTGGACGCCGGCGCGTTCTCCCTTCTAGTTCTGACGGCGATGATGGGCATAGACACTAATGCTGCCGAGCCGACTGACCAAGCTCTCGGTTTTGTATTTGCAATGGGGGGAATTGGGGTTGTCCAAATCATCATCGTAATTACGATAATGGTATTTTTCCTTCGTTGGATGCACTTGGCTTATAGCAATCTTCATAAGCTGCAAATTCCAGGACTGCGGACGAGCCCGACAATTGCTATGTGGAGCTGGTTCATCCCAGTACTGAACTTGTTCCGCCCCTATCAGGTCATGAAAGAAATCTGGCAAGCAAGCGACCCTGCTTCCACGGCCGACAATTGGAAAACAATCAAACCACCCGGGGTGATGGGCCTTTGGTGGGGTCTTTGGCTGTTACAAGGAATTCTTGGTCAAGCGGCATTCAAGTTGGTTCTCAAAGACGATTCGAGTTCCGGCGCCATAGCTGACGTTTTGACGGGAGGAAGCGATATCTTCTCAGTGGTGGCAGCGTTATGCCTTCTCAAAATCGTAAAGATCATAACGCTAAATCAAGATAGAAAATTTGCAGCTAACGTTGAATCTCAGTCGATACCGCCTTCGAGAAATTAGATTCCGAAACAACAAACTCGATTCTCAGTTGTGGCTGTCCGTCATTCATTCCGTGATGATGCGGTTGAATAGCCCTTGCCCATGAACGTTGAGATTTTCGACCAACATATTTGCGGCTCTGCCGTCCGCGCCGATGCTGAATCTAAGCCCACTCCTTCCAGTTAAGTTTTCGGTCTCTGCTTCGTAAGTAAAGATGTCGCGCTCATAATGCTTCATCGGGAAAGTCATTTTCCTAGGTCCGATCACCATTGCCAGATCACCATCTTTGTCGATAATCTCAAGTTCTCCAAAGAAGTCGTTCACATACCTGCCCGCGTATGCACCATTTTTCAAGGCGGCTGTTGCAGATGCTGGAGCTCGGCTATAGTCGTATCCCTGGCTGATACCGAGAGCCGCAGGGTCAGAGAAAAGCTGCTTGAATAGAGCGAACCAGTCTCTGCTTGTTTCGCCGTAGAGAACCAGATCTGTAAAAGTTGTAGCTAAACTTTCCGCAACGCCGATCGGATACGCGTTCGTCAGAACACAAATACCCACACTCTTGGCCGGCACCATACTCACTGTGGTGGCAGCGCCCATCGCAAATGCACCCGAGTGCCCCAAATGCAGTAGCCCGGCTTGATCATAGTTTACGTTTAAACCAAGTCCGTAAAAATCTGGCAGTCCGTTAGCAGGACTAAAATGCGTAAGTATCTGAGGATGGTGTGTTTCTTCCAGTGCTGCCGCAGAGATAATTTGCTTGCCGTCGTACTTGCCAGCAGCGATTTGCAGCCGCATCCAACGGGCCATATCATTGGCTGATGAGCTTACACCACCTGCTGGCGATTGCGCGTCCGGATTGCGTTGGTTATGGTGCACCCAAGCGCCGTCGACCAAAACGTGCCCGACAGCTTTATTCGTGCGCCCCCAAAAGTCGGCATAGCGCGCACTTGTAGAGGTCATGCCCAACGGTTGGAAGAGCTTCGCTTCTGACAGATCTTCCCAACCCGCGTTGCAAGAACGGGCCGCGGCGATGGCACCTTCACTGAATCCAAAATTCGTATAAGCATATTCTGAACGAAAGCTGCTATCCGGTTTTTGATAGCGCAAGCGATAGAGAACTTGTGCCCGATCGTAACCGATGTCCTCAAGCAAATCCCCGGCATGCTCGGGAAGCCCGCTGCGATGCGCGAGCAAATCACGTATGGTGAGCTCCCGGGTCACCCAGGGATCGTTCATTTGAAATCCAGGGTCGAGCTGACTTATTCGTGAGTCCCAGCCGACTTTTCCCTCGGATACGAGTGCTGCCACCACAGTTGAAGAAACTGACTTTGAAATTGAGGCTAGCTGAAACACAGTATCGGCATCTACCATTTCTGGCTTGCCAACCTCACGCGAACCAAAGCCTTTGGCAAAAACAACTTTGTCATCGTGCACAATAGCAATCGACAGGCCCGGGACAATCTTGTCGTCAACTTGTTTCTTCGCTAACTTTTCTATCGCTAAAATTGCGTTTTGAAGCCGCTCCTGGCTCACCGATGCCGACATCGAGCGAGAAGAATCTGTTTTCAGCGCCCGCCGCCCAGGGACGTCTTTGGTTGTCGCTGCTTGCGCGCTGATCAGTCCAGGCTGAAGAAGCAACACAGACATGCATGACAATACTCTTGCGATTTCAACCCGGCTCATTTCGACTCCCATGGTGCGTGATATTCGACCTTCGCCGCGCCGCAATTGTGTCATACCGCAATTCAATAGACCAGCAAGTGAAACCAAATAAGGACCGTGGCTTCCTTCTAATCTTGCCTAATAAAAGGTAGCTTGGGTGGCGAACAATTCGCGTCAAGAAGCATCCGCTCGCGCGCCAGGTAAGCACCGCCGAAGGCTCCGGCCGCAGCGCCAGTTGCCACCAGTCGGGAGCACTACTCTTGAGAATCTAATCCTGCGCCAGGACTTTTAACTTGCGCGCCAAGGCCTCCGCAGCCCAAGGATCAGCCGTCCAATCTATTCCGCGTTGGTCCGAACGCGCGCAGGGAAATGTACGCGCCTCTTGATTTATGTGAGTTGCAGCTGTGTCGCGGATAACGAATCCGTCGCATCCTGGGGCACATTGGCATGGCCTTTCTTTGGCGAAACCGGAACACTCCACACATACTGACTGCTCAGAGAATTCGCCCTCCTCCCAATTGGCTTTGCACGTCGAGCATTCGTGTTGAATCGGCACCAGCTTCGGATTGCGTTCCAACAATAAGTTGAATATTGAATCCCACTCCGCTTGCAAACGCCGAGCTACTGCTCCTCCCAAGTGACCACTTCGAATGGTCGTAAAGCTCCCGTCAGGACTAATCGCTTCCACTTCCGCCCAGAGGACGAAGTCCGTCTTACTGCCAGTGGCGATCATCACTCGCCAACTCGTTGGTTCCTGCTCCGATTGAACGACAGCTAGCCCATCTGCCGACAGCGGCAAGACTTCGTTGTGTGCGAGCCGCTCGACTGCAGTGGTGATAAGGGCCGCTAGTTCCACGTCGTCCTTGATGCTGATTTCAACGATCCCCGCCAGCTCAGCGTCACCACGTCCATAATTTACAAATTCGAAGAGAATCAATCCCGGAAAGAGCGGATCGATCAAGTCGTATATCGACGCCGTGATCTGATACCGGTCAAAAAGCTTACGGTTATTTCGATTATCTTCGGGGTTAGGCATTGTTTTTCAATCTTCTCTTGTCGGGCGGCAGCTGCAGTGCTGATGCTACCACTAAATACCCAGAGCGCACATCTTCAAACTAAGTGTGTGCTGCGAGGAGCTCTTTACGCACTGCTCTATTTTGGGGTTAGGTGTTACTCAAATAGTGCAAGTTTGAACGCTTGCCGCTTCGCAAACATTTCGGTTGGTCAAAAGGTTGTCGGAAACGCACCGTCAAGCGTTAGATCTGGGATCGAATCCGGCGTCAATCTGGCTAGTTTGAGGAGCAATTGTGCGCGCTCGCTAATTTCTCGGGTTTGATGCTTAAGTAGAACCTTAAACCGGGACGATTCCCCTGGCGCTTTTAAATCTTCCGACCCAAGTACCGGTTCGCCCGACGCAATATTAAGACTATGAAAAAGTGCCCTGTCGAAAGACCAGACAAGGAGCGCGGTATCAATCAACCAGGCCGGGAAGTTATCCATTTTAAGATGAAACTCGTCGACGGAGGCTTGCGGATGCCGAAACGGTGTAGATATAGGGTATGCGGCACCAATGCTATTCGCTAACAGTTCCGGCGAGCAGAGCTTATCGTAGTCGACCAGAGTTAGGCGGGGTTCCAATAAATTCCGGTTCCCTGACACAAGAATATTTTTCGGTTCGAGTTTTCCGTGAGCCAAATTGGATCTCCGCAAAGACCGTATCATTCGGCGGAATACTCTCAGCAAAGTATGATCGAAATCGGCTTTCGTGGTGCGCATAATCTGACCGAGGTTACGACTCTCCTCTACCCACGGCATTAGTACGCCTGGATACCATACGTCATCGATTTCTATGGCTTCGGCCAGCAGCTCGATTGGCAAAAGGGCATCAGTGACCTGTAAAGACTGCTCTATGACTCGAGCGGTAATTTCAAATCTGCGCACTGCAGAATCGATCGGTTGACAGAATAACTTCAATGCCTTGGCTTCACTGCGTATGGTGCAATGGAAAACGGCATTTATGTCACTATAATTGCTCGCCTGGTTTTTGTGGTTCTCAAATATGGCCGTTCGAAGATTGCCATTGCGAGCGCGAACCACGGAAACATACAAATGATGCGCATAGACCTGAGCAGAGGGCATCACATGCGGCACGAAAGCAATGTCGCGGATTTTGGACTGCTTCGTTGTAGTCCTGTGGCGTAGGCCAGGCCATATTTTGCTCCTTACACCGTCATCTTACCCACTCCAGGTCCGCCGGACCCTATCAGTGGAATCTTCGAAAGACTTCCAGGAGTTCGTAGTCTGCTAACATTGGTCGTTTTTCATGGTGGCTGCTTAGCTAACCGTCGAGTCGCCGTTTACCAAAGAATGCCTACAGCCGGAGCAATTATGATAAAACTTTGTCCATTCGCTGCCCAGTTAATGGTGCTTCTATGGTTAACAACAGCGAGTCGGGTTCATTCCGCTTCGCTATCGCCCTACGAGTTGGCTTGTGCCAATCTAACTTCCAGCGCAGGCAAGACGGCCGAGCATGATCGGCTCTGGCAATTGTTCGATATCAACTGGCAGAACCAGATGACGGAGTACCCGGAATGGGCAACTAGTGTCGGCTACCCGGGGCAAAATGGGCGCTGGACCGACCTTTCGCTGGAAGCCATTAACCGCCGCAAACGCGAGCTAGACGCGCCGCTCAAAGCTTTGCAGAGCATCGATCGGGCTAAGCTTAACCAAGAAGATCAGTTGAGCTATGACATCTTCAACTACCGGCTGCGGTCAGGGATCGAGGGACGAAGATTCCCTGATGAACTCATGCCTCTAAACCAGCTGGAGGGCATACAGGAATGTGCCGCCAACACGTTGACGGAGAACCCGACAAGCACGGTTAAAGACTACGAAGACATTATCTCTCGCTTGCGAGGAGTGCCAACGGTCATCGACCAAACAATGGTTCTGATGAAGGCTGGTCTTAAGGCAAAAGTTACACCACCGAAAATTACGCTACGCGACGTACCGCAGCAGATCAAAGCTCAAATCGTTGATGATCCGCTTACAAGCCCGCTACTTGAATCATTCAAGAAATTCCCCAGCACCATTGCGACTGCCGAGCAAGAACGACTGCGAGCCACCGCATCTGGTATCGTACGCGACGACGTGGTGCCCGCCTATCGCAAACTAGTGGAGTTCTTCGTCAACGAGTATCTTCCGGGAGCTCGTGAAAATCTGGCACTGTCAGACCTTCCCGATGGGAAAAATTGGTACGCGCATCGAGTTCGCGCAAGCACCACAACTGCTCTCACACCGGCCGAAATTCATGAGATAGGTTTGGCGGAAGTGAAGCGCCTCCGAGCGGCGATGGATGAGCTAATCACCAAAACAGGCTTCAAAGGAAGCTTTAAGGAGTTTTGCACTTATGTCCGGTCGGACCGACGCTTCTTCTTTGATCAAAAAGAGGAACTGCTTGCCGGTTATCGCGACATAGGAAAGAGAATCGACCCTGAGCTGATCAAGCAGTTCGGCAAGCTCCCGCGGCTGCCATATGGAATCGAAGCAGTACCATCCTTTTCCGAGAAATCGCAGCCTACGGCTTACTATCGGTCAGGGAGCCTTACGCCTGGCCGCGCAGGAATCTTCTGTGCAAATACTTATGATCTCAAAACGCGTCCAAAGTGGGAGATGGAAGCGCTCACCTTGCATGAAGCAGTACCTGGGCACCATCTGCAAATAGCGCTTTCGCAGGAAATGGACAATTTGCCGAAGTTCCGCAGGCACGGACACTTCACCGCCTACACGGAAGGCTGGGGATTGTATTCGGAAAGTCTCGGAAAAGACCTCGGCCTGTACAAAGACCCATACTCTCAGTTTGGGCAACTGACATATGATACGTGGCGGGCAACGCGACTGGTCCTGGACACAGGCATCCACTCAATGGGTTGGACAAGGCAGAAAGCAATCGACTTTTTCAAGGAAAATTGCGGCAAGTCCGATCATGATATCGAGGTCGAAGTCGATCGTTACATCGTTTGGCCCGGTCAAGCGCTAGCTTACAAAATCGGCGAGATCAAATTCCAAGCACTGAAGAAAAAGGCCCGTACCGAACTTGGCGAAAAGTTCGACGTCCGCTCATTTCACGATGCCATAATGAGCACAGGAGCGGTGCCGCTAGATGTTCTACAGACTCAGATGGAACAGTGGATCGCAGCCAAGGCAGCCTTGTCCTCAGCGAGTAGGCCTTAAAACGACGAGCGTGCCACTTCCTTGAAGTAATTCCGGAAAAGCGAGATGTGCATTTTAAACACACCATCATTTAGTTGCTCGAACTGATGATACTGAGGATCAGTTTTCAGCCTGAAACGTCTAGAATTGGCGCCGTGTGGATTTCTAATAGTGATCATGTTCGTCGCCGGATCGAAATCTGTGATGGTGTAGGCGTGATTGGGCTCCACCAGTTCTGGCGACGTCCCGAAGTCGTCTGCTGATTCGCAAACGATTGGATTTTGCGATTTGACAGCGTCTCGAATAAACGAAAGTACCGTTTGCTCAGTTGTACCTGCCTGCATTTTTTCTGCCTTCCTTCCCGTAAGGAAGGACAACCCACCTTCGATACTTTCGTCACTGTTAGCTTGCGTAATCTGCGCGCAATGAATCAGTGTTGCCCACAGCGCCTTGTCGTGCACTCTGCATGCCTCAATTTTTTGCTGGGTGAGAGTATACTCCAAGGCCTCGCCGGGAAAGCGCACAATGTAGGTACCTTGCCCGCCCGAACTGCGTATCATTGCTGCTATCAATTTCTGTCCGCGTGGAGACATCGCTAGAGCAGCCATTGAGCACTCTAGCCAGCTATCCGGATTCTGCCCAAAGTGGCTTATGCCCCCAACACCATCTTTAGAGATGTCCTCAACCGTGAACACCTGGTCAACTTTTTTTCCACCGCTACCCTTGGCCGACAGGGGTGATGCGCTTGCTGCGACTGTGGTCGAAGCAACGGCGCTCCCTTCCTGCTTCTTGAGAGCTTCCTTTAACTGCTTTCGTCCCTCTTCAGTCTGCATCAGCTCTTCAAGATTCTTGGTTTTCAAACTTTCCGGCAATTCACCTGATGCGCTCGCGGTACTAGACGCAGCGGCCGGGAAAAGTTTTAGTGCGTTAGCAGCTTCAGGACTTTTGGGAAAATTAGCGATGACGTATTGGCATAGCTGCTTTGCTCGTGCAACCCGGTTGCTACTTCTATTTGCTGCTGCTGCATAATAATAAAGCCGGGCGTTGGGAGTCGAAGTGCGAATCAACGCTTCAAATGCATCGGCTGCTGCGGCATACTTTTGCTGAGTACACAGCGCCCATGCATTTCGCAAGGCAGATTCGTCGACGGGACCGAGCGCTGAACCGGATAAGCAAGTTTGAGAAATGATTAGCAAAACAACGACAGCCTTTGCTAACTGTGGAACTCGGTTCCTTCCGAAGAGGGCACTTCTTTTTCTGTTCATCTCCCAATTCTCATATAAACGAGCGCGCAACTTGATCAAAGTATTGCTTGAAGAGAGACACGTGAATTTTAAACAAGCCGTCATCTAGCTGCTCGAATTTTTGGTGATTTGGGTCATTCTTCAGAGTAAAACGTTCGGAGTTGGCGCCGTGCGGATTTCTGATCTTGATCATCCCTTTTGCAGCATCGAAACCGACGATAGTATACGCGTGTCCGGTAACTACCAAATGTGGCAGTCCAGAGGTGTAATCCTGCGAGCCACAAACTATCGGATTTTGAGATTTGACTGCGCCGTCAATGAACAACGAGAGCTCTTGATCGGACGCACTACCAGGAGAGATATATTCTGCCGGCCGTCCGGTGAGGTAGCCTAGCCCTTCATGAAGCTGCCCGCCATTATCATCTGGAAACTTATAAGTTTGGGCGCACTCGATTAGCGTCGCCCACAACGCTTTGTCGTGCACACCTGTCTTCTCGAGCTTCTCTTCGGTGATGGTGTACTCTTTACCATCGCCAGGAAAACGAACGACGAATGTGCCTTCCTTTGCACCATATCGAATCATTTCCGCCATCAACTTTTGGCCGCGTGGAAGCATAGCCAAAGCGGACATCGAACTTTCGAACCAGCAATTAGGATAATACATTTGGTCTATGCCGCCAGCACCATCTTTGGCAATATCGGCAGTACTAAACACGCGTTCGCCTGATCGCCCGCCTTTGCTCTTGGCCATCATCGGCGATATTTTGGCAGCGGCCGACGCTGCTGCTGCTTCCTTTTTTGCGATTGCGTCCTGGACCGCCTTCCTTCCTTCCTCAGTCTTCATAAGCTCTTGAATGTTCTTGCCACGCAAAGATTCCGGCAATGTGTCAGACGCGCCTGCAGTATTAGACGCAGTGCCAGAGCCCGGGTACATTTTTTGGGCATAATCGGCTTCGGTCGTTGTCGGAAAGTTCGCAATCAAGTACTGGCACAATTGCTTTGCTCGTGCGTTTCGATTGTTGCCTCTGCAGGCTAATGCTGCATAATAATAGAGCCTGGCGTTAGGCGCTGAAGTGCGAATCAATGTTTCGAAGGCATCCGCCGATGCTGCTAATTTATGTTGGTTATAAAGCGCCCACGCACTTCGCAATGCAGTTTCATCTACCGGACCGAGGGCTGAAACAGCCAGTCCGGCTTGAGAAAGACAAATCGATACGGCGGCGACCTTTGCCAGCTGATTCCTTCGGATCCCAAGACGCTTCAAGTACTCGTTTCTAGCCATCACCTGACGCCACCACTCCGGTATAAGGCTCCTTTACCACAACCCATGTATTAACAAACAGGTCGACCCGATAAAGCGATCGTCATTTCACGATTTGATCACTGCGCATCAGTCATTCTCTGACGAAATACATTGGAGGACTTTGAGCAATGAGCGATCACGACGCATTTTGTGGAATGAACCATAGGTCACTTGCAAAAACACGCGCTTGATGAAGAGTCTCGATGGCACTCTTTCGAAGTGTACGCAACCAAGACTCCCGCGGAATGCGCCGCAAGTAACAGCGTGCCTCGATCGCCGATGTTACATGCCGTGTCAAAGTCTTCCGGACCAGGGTTTTTCAATCATCGAAACTATCCTTTACCCAGTTGGGATAAACAGGTAGCGCAACGAGAATGAACGTAAAAACGGAGGTAGTTGTCTATGAGATGGCTGGGTGCTGCCGTGACGTTGGCATTCTTAATGGCGGGTGCTTGTGTCGCCGATGCGGCTGCAGATGCAAGTGATAAGGGAAACAGCAACTGGTTGCTAAAGGAATACGGGGCGTCAGTGATATTGCGCACCAGTTCAAGTTATAGCGGCTGGCCCGCGCAGCGGATGATTGATGGGAATCCGCAGACATCATGGTTTTCCGCCGGTCAAGACTCCACAGCGCTGGGTAAAAGTCCATGGATTGAGATAGAGTTCCCTTCAGACGAGAAGGTCAGGCGGATCACTCAGTTAGGAAATAGAGAGCCGTCCTGGCGTGTCGGATATTCGATAACTTTAGTGCGCTTCGAACTTTTGGATAAGAGCGATAAGGTCCTTAAGAGTTGGGTTGGTGAGTCGACAAATGCAACTCACGATATCGAGTATTCGCCCAAAGCGCCAATCGCGCATGTCCGAAAAATCCGCATCACCAGCCTGCAAGACCAAGGCAAGCTCAATTCTTATGGCGATGTAGCAATAGGCGAGATTGAAATTGAGTGAGCCTTTCAGGGTTATGCTAATCTTGTTACTATGAAAGGCTGGCTAATGATTGTTGGCGGAGTTTTGGCGATCGTGCTGGCTCTCTTTCTATTGTGGAAGAATGCCAAATTCCCAACAAACCGCGAACAAGATTTCATTGTAGTTTTGCTTCCACTCGGATTACTCCTCTTCGGTCTTGCCACAAGCTTGATTGGAGTGGCACTTCTGGTGCCTCGATAAGTGCGCCATTCGGTCCTTGGACTGAATGGCGCTTCTCGTTCGAACTCAGTCCCGTGAACCCGGTCAGCGTTCTGTTCTGTCATCATGTATTCTACGAAATATGGACATAAGATTAATCGCTATTTTAGGGAATTTTTTCTGTAACTATAAACAACTATGGTTGCTACGATTAGGTCGCGTTAGATTCATCCACGAAGTAATCCGATGACAAACCACACTCCAATTCAAGTTCTATCTGTCGGCAGCAGTGCTGAAAGCAGTCTCGCTCTACATGCATTCTTCAATGAATCTCCGGATTTATCACTTGCAGATGCAGCAGCCAATTCAGCAGAGGCGCTGCAAAAGCTCAATGACAAACACATTGACGTAGTTCTCCTTGAATTAAGTTCGCAAGATTTGGACGGCATCGAGCTGACCAAACAGATCAGAAAATCGCATTCGCAGGTGCGGGTATTGATCTCCACTGCCAGTGATACGCCGGCAGATATTTTTGCAGCAATGGATGCCGGCGCCGATGGCTATGTACTAAATGGAAATCCTCCCAAGGGTCTCAAAATGGCCATCAGCAGCGTCAAACTGGGCGCAGTCTGGCTTGATCCAGGTATTGCCAAACAGGTGTTAGAGGTCATGGTAACTACAGCAAGCTTGAGTACAGCACGAGTTTTGCCGACAGGATTATTGACCTTGCCACTAATGCCGCATGAAAAAGAAATTCTAAACGAAGTGGCAGCAAGCGATTGCGTAGACGGCGTCTGCCTGGTTAATCCGGATTTCGTGAGAAAGCTAAGACGACTTGCACGACCCTCCGCGTAAGATCGTGATCTGCGAGCCAATCGGATCTGTGTATTTACGCATTTACAAGGTCGCTATTCGAACCTAGGCTCTTAATTGGAGTTTCGAGAATCCATCGTGGCGGCGATTGATCCATCATCTCCGATTCTGGAGGCCAACAATGGCGCTAAGTACTTTCGAAGCTCGATTCCCTCCTGAACGTTCTGACCAGGCATTGCGGAACGAAGAAGAAATTGACACCAAAGAGCCATTAAATCTAGTGGCACTCTTTCAAGAAAAATCCAGTCTTACTGCAGAAGCAGCGTTCATAAGCCATCGTGATCGCAGACCTGACGTGGCGGATGCCAAAGCCGCTCTTTCAAAAACCTTGCCCGCCGAGACTTCGCTCAAAGACGGCGATATTATTTTCCAGTCGTCATCAGCATTTGACGAAGCCAAAGCTATTCAGATTGTGTCGAAGTCGCCAATGACTCACTGCGGCATCTTATTCAAAGAAGGCAAGGACTGGTATGTCTACGAAGCTGTGGATCCGGTCAATAAAACATTGTTGAAGGATTTTGCGAAAACAGCAAACGGCGAAACGTACGCGGTGCGCCGCTTGAATGATGAGGCTGCGCTCACCCCTGACGCGCTGAAGAAAATGCGCGAGTACATGGAAGGCAACGTCGGCAAACCCTACGACCACAAATTCGGTTGGGGCAACGACAAAATGTACTGCTCTGAGCTAGTGTGGAAAGCGTACTACGAAGCCACCAGACAGAAGATTGGCAAGGTCAAAATGGTCGGCGACTTCGACTTGACGGACCCTCTTGTAAAACGCCTCGTCGAAGAGCGCTATGGCAAAAATGTGCCGGTGACCGAACCGACAATAACACCTGGTGACGTGTTCAATAGCAGGCGCTTGAAGACGATAAAATAAACTCTCGGGTTATCGTGCTGCCAGCCTGTGATATCGCTTGTTCAAACCATGTTTACAGGTTGAAGTCGATATCGTTCGCCTCTCTAATCCGACAGCGATCCAAACATTGTTTACCCATTGGGTGTTTCAGGCTGGCAACACTGGGGTATTGAGACAGTGGTTCAATATCACAGTGAGGTTGCTGTTTTGCGAAATTTTTTTTGCCGGCCACCTGTAATTGCCTTGTTGTTGATTCTGCAAACATGTTGCCCAATCGGTCGGGCACAGGCAGAAGAAACAACGCCGGTTTTTGAATTTGATTGTGTAAGTTTTGAGGGACGTTTCCTGGCCAACGCACCAATCAAAAAGAAGGTTTACCCCGGTTTGGCAGTGGATGGCACTATCTGGTCGATAGCACCAGACACTAAGCGAGTACTAGTCACTCGAATTTTCTCAGGCGAGGCTGCCGAGAAGGCTGGTGTAGAGCCCGGAGACGAAATCATCAATGTGAACGGCTACTCGACAAACGGATCGCAGATACGCGAGCTGTTTGCTTCCTACCACATGTACGATCCGAACACACTAACCGAGACTTTGATAGTTCAGAAGAAGGATGGTACCCAGAAAACGCTTAAGTTGCAGTTACTCACTCTGGACAAGTGTAACGCCGAAGAAAAGCGTGCTTGGTTGGATATCTACAAGAGTTTGGGTTACTGAGGCCCTCAAAAGACATGACACAGATGTTAAACAGAAAAAGACGCTTGGCATACCCGTTCCTTATTGCGATGCTCACAGCATCACAGTTCGCCTCGACAATTGCCGCAAGCGCAGCGGCGGAACTGCCTGACGATTGGCAAGAACGCATCAAGTTAGGTGTGCGTGCGTACGATACAGGCGACAATCCACGTTCATTTGATACTTTCTCGAAGTTGATGATTGAAGGAGGGAAAAAGTTTGGCCCCTCCGACGGGCGAATGGTTCGTCTCTACACAAACATGGGAGAAGTCTATAACGAAGAGAAACAGTACCAATACGCCGAAGACTGCCTCAAAAGAGGTCTTAACATTGCCCAGAAAGGCTATGGGCAAAACTCTCTTCAGTCCGTCCCCGCTCTCATTAATCTCGCTCAAACGTACGTCCATCAAGGCAAAGACGCTCTAGCCCAGCCACTTTTCAAACAGGCACTCGCCATTGTTGATAAACCCGGCGATGAGAAGCTGTTGCCTTACGTGGTGGTCGTTGAAACGGATCTAGGAGCCATGTATTTCGCGCAAGGTAACTATGCATTTGGCGAACCGCATTTTAAGCGCGCATTACAGGTAGCTACAGAGTCCCTTGGTGCCAGTCACAAATGGACAACGACCATTGCCGGCATGTACGCCTCTTGCTTGCGCTCAATGGGTAAATCGAAAGAAGCTAAAGCAATCCAACAAGCGGCAGTTGCTAAGGCCAATGAGACTCAGAGCCCAATTGCTATTTGGAACAAACAAATTGTTCTGGCCGATGAAGCCGTGGCCGGCAAACGATTCTCCGACGCGGAGGCGGCGCTGAAATTGGCTGTGCAAGCCCTTCAGGAGCTAACCTCAGAACCTATGCTCCAGGTTCTGACCCTCACAAGATACGGACAGCTGTTACTTATGCAAGACATGCCTGCACAAGCTGTAGAAAAGTGGAAAACTGCGCAGGCTCTTGCCGACTCGGTTTTGGGCTTGGAAGATAAGGCCGTTCTAGACCATGCTAAGCAGTTAGCTGACCTCGAAAGAAGTCTGAACCAATATCGCGAGGCAGAACCACTTTATTTCCGCCTGATGACACACTCTGAGAAACAATTTGGCCCAGATAGCTCCGAATATGCGGCGGCATTGGCAGATCTAGCCGGACTGTACAATAGTTGCGCCCAATACCCAAAGGCAGTTACATACTATTCAAAACTGCTTGCATTGCAAGAAAAACAATCCGGGTTAGACAGCGACAAACTGATACCAAGCCTGGTTGCCCTAGCAACTGCGGTGCAGAACAACACACAGCATTTTTCCGAAGTCAACGTGAAGGCCGAGGCATATCTAAAGCGCGCTGCAGAAATTGCCACCAAGCACTTTGGCAAGAACTCGAAGGAGTTGGCTGCCGTCCTGGATCCTCTCAGCCACTATTACCAGAGGCGTCTGGAGTGGGACAAAGCAGCTAAAACCTGCACCCTAGTCATCACCGCCGACGAGAAGAACTTCGGACCAAACAGCGCAGAGACCGTAAAAGCGCTCGAGCATTATGCGGTCGTCCTCAGAGCGGCCGGGTTGCGAGACCAAGCCGAGCCGATCGAAGCGCGCATAGCCAAGATAAAAGGCACCAAGAGTGCATCTGACAATTAGCGCTTCACTCGTTGTCTGCTTCCCAAAGCTTCATTGGCGCCACGCGCCTTGAAGTGGAGACACTAGGTGTCCTTGAAGCTTGCACTACAGAAGGCTGCTTGATGGACTTTCTGGGTCTGCTGGGTCTGCTTATCGGATTGGTAACACGCTTGCTGCTTGAGCTGACGTCTGGTCTTGCCGTGGATTCCCCAGCGCCATTGGGAACCTGCTTAGGCCCGAACATCACATAAGCACCTACGGCGGCGGCTAGAACAGCTACCAAGAGCCCGAAAGGGATTGAGGAACCTTTCTGCTCGCCTATCTCGCCAGTATCGTTGCTGGCTTGCCTTGTTGGTCCCGCTACCTTTGTATTCTGAGGCTTGCTAAGCATTTTGTTCAGGCAAACCGGACAATGTGGAGCATACAGCGTCATCGAGTGCCCGCAGCTTTCACATGAATATCCTTGATTCCCAAGGGAACCAGATAGTCCCATCCTCTGAACCCCCAGAGCTACTGGATTCATTGTACGTTATTTCGGAAAACAAGCGCAACGTGCTCGCGCCATCAACCTTGAAGGGACAATGTGGCGGTAGCGAGCGCTATGAAATGTCGGCGATTGTCAGTAGAAGCAACTGTTCAAGTTGAAGGCCGCGACGTCCCTGTTTTGATCATCACCACTTGCTCACACTTGTTCGCTACATTGATGCAACGGCAGATCAGCCGTTGCTACTAACTTACTAAGAGTACGAACTGCCAATGGCGCCCAACGAAGCTGCGATCAATCACCACGCACGCGAACTAGACGACAATTTCGGGACCGGTGCTGAACAGAACCCGCCATTGATTCAGCAATTAGACATGCGCGATGCGTTGGCAATAATTCGCGGTAATGCGTCAGCGATAATTCGTGGTGATGCGTCAGCGATAATTCGTGATGATGCGCCAGTACGTCCTGCAAAAATGGAGTGGGCAGAGCCAGGGAAGACTCGCCATGAGCAGATTACTATAGACAAAAAACCACGCGACTACTGGGTGCACTTTCCCAAGGATTACGATGGAGTTGCGAAGTTGCCTGTCGTACTTGTTTTTAATGGGTACGAATCAGGCAAAAAACAGCCCGGTGGTGTCGAGCTGGGAGGTGCCGGAATGGAGGAATTGACGAAATTCAGCAAAAAAGCTGACGACGAAAATTTCATTGTGGTATATCTTGACGGCAACAAGAAAGACCATCACAGCTGGAACAACGGGCAATGGTGGTTTAGCAAACAAGACGACGTCAAATTTACCGGGCAAGTGATCGACAAGCTGGAAGCGAACTTGAGTGTGGATCCAGATCGGATTTACCTGGCTGGATTTTCGCAAGGAGGCAGCTTCGTGCACCGCGCGGTGTCCGAGATGCCGGACCGAATTGCCGCTATTGCGGACGTCAGCGGCTGGATGTCCGGCGAGGAACGGCGAACGGCAAAAAACATTCCGATGTTGGCCATCCAGTCGGTCGACGATCCTACAGTTCCATACGAAGGACGAAAGGCCTGGCTCACGATGAAGCCGGAGCTTCATACGTCACGGCATTACAGGGATATCAACGACATCGAGGAAGTGACGCCGACGGTGCGCGTATTCCATCAACGTGATGGACGCATGATCAAAGATCGCACTTATACCGATCCGAGTAACGGTGTCGAGATCCGCTCATTGGTTATCGAAAAGGAAGGACACGTCTGGTTCGGCGGCAAGGGTGCAGAAAAATCACAAATCAACGCGACCGATATCGTGTGGGACTTCTTCAAGAAGCATCCGAAACATCGGTAGCGACCGGTTGCGGATTGAGCCCGAATGAGACTAAGCACTAACTAGCGCCTCGCGATCATCATGGCAATAATGATGGTAACCACGGTCCGGCGGTCCTCACTCAAGCGATTCAACGACGTTTCGTCTATCGTAGCCTGTCGCAAGTTCCAGCTCGTCAGCCAAAAGTGGAGCGCCCACACACACCAAAGCTGACCCTGTCGGCAATTGCATCCTACTGGGGACATCTTTGCCGCCAGAAGTAAGTAGCAGAAGCGCCTGTTCCTCATATGTCTTAACCCTCGCCGACACAACATTGCTCCGCGATTTGCCCGGATTCCACAGACCTTGATTCTCACAGAATGCCTGTGAAGCGCGCTGGAAAGTAAAATGAGCAATCAGCCCGAACCACATAGCGAGTTGGTTCGAAAATGTTTAAACTGTCACTGTGGAAAAGGATAAGAAAGGAAAGACAGATGGTCGTAAAAAGTAAGTCCAACGAGATAAGAATCACCAGAATTTACGACGCTCCTGTTGACGCCGTTTGGGATGCCTGGACTGATCCAGCGCGAGCAGCTCAATGGTGGGGCCCCCGTGGGTTTACAATCACTACTCACAGTAAGGACTTGAAAGTTGGCGGACACTGGGAATACACGATGCACGGTCCGGATGGCGTCGATTATCCTAACAAGACTAAGTATTTCGAAGTCGAAGAATGCGCAAAATTGGTCTATGACCACGGCGGAAACGATGATCAGGGTCCATTGTTTCGCGTGACGGTGCTTTTTTCCGAAAGCGCAGGAAAGACAAAAATGGACATGTGCATGACTCTTCCAACTCCGGAAGCAGCTGAAAAGACTCGTAAATTCGTCAAAGAGGCCGGCGGCAATGCGACCTGGGATCGCCTCGCTGAGTATCTGGACAAGGCACGCATCGGTAAAGAAATATTTGTCATCAACCGCTCATTTGATGTGCCGCTCGAAACGATGTTCGAGATGTGGACAAATCCCGAACACTTTTCAAATTGGTTACCGCCAACGGGATTCGAAATGCAGTTCATCAGATGTGACATCAAATCCGGTGGCAGCACTTTCTATTGCATGACCGGCAGTGGTGGCATGAAAATGTATGGACGGGCACATTATCTAGAAATTGAAAAACCTCATCGCATTGTCTACACCCAAGAATTTTGTGATGAAAACGAGAATATTTCTCGCCATCCCATGGCTCCGACCTGGCCCGCTACCATGCTGAGCACTGTAATACTGTCCGCTGAAGGACCGGAGCAAACTCGCGTGACCATAACTTGGGAATGCTATGGCGATACAACGCCCGAAGAGCTCGCGACCTTCGTTCAAGAAAGAGGCGGTATGACGCAAGGTTGGACCGGTTCCTTCGATAAGCTGGAAGCGTACTTGTCGAGCGCGCTCTGAATGTGCTGTCAACGTAGCATTCTTCCGAATCCGCTCAGTGGACCAATGCGCACATTGTTCCACTGAGCATCCAAGGATGGAATAAGATGCTGCTGAATTCAAATCGCCACAGGATAATTGTTAGGTCGCTTTGCCTGGCGGCTTTGACGGTCTACTCGACCATTATATTACTGTGCCCCCCGGCGTTGGCGGCACAACCGAAGGGAATTTTTGCTCTAATCAAGGCAAACCAGGCGGTCGATCCGGCGCTCTGCGATAAACCTTTCATTGACGGCGCGAGCATACGTGCAACCTGGTCGGAGCTGGAGCCAGAACAAGGCAAGTTTGATTGGAGTTACCTGGACGGCCAGCTGGCAGTAATCAAAAAAAGTGGCAAAGCAGCGACGATCAGAATAATGGCCGGCGCCAATTGTCCACAATGGATCTTTAAGTTGGGCGTGCCACAGATATCATTTCGTGATGAAGACAGACACCATAAAACTTTTGGCAAAGTGGTCACCATGCCCATCATCTGGGACGCCAGGTACTTGAAGTCATGGAAGAACTTCGTTCAGGCACTCGGAAAACGTTATTCGGCACGCAAAGAAATCGTCATTGTGCACATGTCCGGTCCAACATGGCGCACCGCAGAAATGTTTTTGCCGCACAAAGGTTCAGCACCATCATTGCTGCGGGAAGCTGGATACAGCGCAGATGTGCTTTGTGCTGCATGGACTGATGTCATCGACCAGTTTGCAGCTTCGTTTCCCAAGCATTCGTTGGCATTGAATGTGGATGTGCCACTAGAGAATGATGGTGTCATGGAAAGAGTGACAGAATATGCAGTGGCTCATCTGAAAGGACGGCTGTGCCTTCAAGGAAACTGGCTAAGTGCGCACACACCGACAAAATTCAGTAAAGCCGCGTTCAATCGAATGGTCGAGCTTCATCAAAAAAAGAATGCTCGAATAGGTTTTCAGATGTTGGGATCTGCATTGTTTCGAGCCGAACAGCAAGGACCATTAACCAAAGCAATAGCGATTGGAAATGAGGCGGGTGCTGCTTACTTTGAGATTTATCCAACAGACCTTCTCTTGAAAGAGAACGAAAAACTGCTACGCACTACTCGAGACATGCTGACAAAATGAGCACGCACCGCCCATGATACCGAGACCGTTCTTTCTCAACAAACCAAAGTGTTGCTCAAGTCTTTGGGCCGGCGTTCGTAAACCGTCCTCCATGCAATCCTTGACAACCGGGTGCCTTTACTCTATACTCCGCTGGATTCCCCTGCCACCCGCGTAATGAACCATAGTTCCCCGCTTTCATTAGCACGCCCAATTGGCGACGTGCTTGAGCATGCTAGCAAGGATTGATGAATGGCGTCGTCAAAGCGAAGCGCCCCTGAAAGTTCAGCCGACACCGTCACGAGCGGCCGGGTAGACGCGCGCGTCTCTGAGTCTGCAGACAAATCTAATTCCGTCCGAAATACTAAGCTTCAAGATCAAGTTAGCATTGCTCTATCCAGCCGCAAAAGCCAGGAACAGACTAAAGAAACAAAATTTGGCAACGCCCAGGGAGCTGCCGAAAAACTGACTGGAGAAGCGCTTTTCCAGCGTTCCACCATAGACAGCATCAAGAGACTCGATCAACAAAACCAGCAACCAATTAAGCTCGGACAGAACGGAAAGCTTGGTCCAGGGGACTACGAAGTTCAATTTAAGAATGGTCGATTTTTCCAAGTGCACGTGCCACCACATACGGGAAGAGATCTGCCGGTAATGATGGCAATTCCAGGCGCTTTGGGTGGTTGTCTCAACCCGCGGAAATTTGTGAGCAATCTGGGCTTGGTTCAGCAAGCAGATCGCAAAGAAAGTCCCTTCATTTTGGTTACTCCCTTCAACGAGAAGCATCGGCTAACTCCGGGCTCATTGCTTCCGAGCTGGGCATGGAATTTACCCGGAGCACTTGTTGCACCACGCGCCGTAGATTGGCATGTCAGCAAAGTCGGATACGACGACAGCGACTACTTCGCCGGACTGATGAAACTAATTCCCAATTTAACCGACTCCACAAGAGATCACCGAAAATGGGGATATAGCGCCTTCTCACAAGGCTCGGCGGCGTTGTATCGTTTGGCAGGCAGCGAGCGTTTCAAAGACAAGATTCAAAACATCTACGTGATTTCTGGCACCATGGAAGCTAGCGATAAGGAACTGGGTTCTCCCGGGCAACACACAGTAGCTCCTTATAAATCGCATGGCGGAGCCAACAGTAAACACTTGATGCTTATCGACACTGCCGCAGACAGAACTATTTTGCCACACTGGAACAGGGGCATGTCCAAAGCGCAGCAAGTGCTTGCAAAAGCTTTTGTCGAAACGTGGCTCGGGCTGAGCGCTGTCGATCACAAGCACCAGGCACCAGAAAAGCAGGAGCTCACTCAGTTGGGTCTGCCAGTCACCACTTTGTCCAACGTAAGACAGCGGCTCGGGAGCACGAGTGATTTCACAGTCAAGGTATTTGAAGTATCTGAGTGCAAAAGACCACTAAAGACCGAAGCGGCCTTTAAATTCGAGCTTAAAAATCAGTCTGCATTGGACAATTCTCGCAAGAATCACAGAGACATTCGCTGGGAATTCATTTCGAAACACGATCAAAAGACGCTTACCGTCTATGAGCTGCCCAAGGCCAAACATGCCATCCCGGGACCAGCCATTCCCGGCTGGAACTTCATACCGACCTATTCTCAGTTTAATACGGCCGTGGTGATTGCAGATGACTTCGGACGACGAGTTCGTAATTTGCAAAAATGAACATGCCTGTATGAATACGAAGAAGACTCGGCCAGACCTGCGCCCCTAACAAAAAAGATCTTGAATACAGCTCTTCTCCGGATGCAACGGATTTACTAAAACAGTAAAATCAAACAATTGGTCCGCAGTCGCTTGGGTGGTGCTTGCATACCCGACGTGTATTTTGCCCTGATACTGATAAGTATATTCAAGATAATAACCCTTTGGATACGGGCCCGATTTGATCTGTCGACCAGCAACCGGAATGAACTTTGAAAGACGATGCGCAGCAAGGCCATATCTATACACGACCCAAGCGCAAGATACCAGAACGCCGGTGACAACGACAATCAGTGCTGTGTTTGAATCGATTTTATGTGCCGATTTCTTGGGCGCCGGTCCTAGCATAGGCAAACAAAATATGACGGCTATAACTATAAGAGCCCAAAACCCCCCTGACGTAGTGAGGTCGCGACTCATCATTCGTCGCAGCGATACACTTCTATTCCGATTCATTGGTTGACTCCCTCCGGATCATTCCATAAGCTAAAAAACCAGTGAAGGCGCCGCGAAGGGACGTAACCATTGTATTCTATCGAGTCGCCGATTTGGAAGCTGGGTGCAGCTTGGAAGCTGGGTGCAGCTTGGAAGCTGGGTGCAACTTGGAAGCTGGGTGCAACTTGGAAGCTGGTTGCGGCTCGGAGCTGTCTGCGATATCGAGCCGCGCTATTTCAACACTGTCATCTATTGGCCACAACAAGTTAGCAGGTATCAGAACTCTGGCTTTATTTTCATAGGAAGACTTCAACCAAAGTCGCACTTTCGTCCCATCCGCCAGGCCACCGTGATCGGGTGAGGCAAAGCCACAAGCGCTATTGCTAAAGCCGATAAGGAGCCCGTTGACACTGAAGCGCGCAGTCCTGATGCCGCCCTTGTACGTCCGCCCGAAGACGAAGCCACCTATTGGACCTTCAAGGACGGAGCACCTGCCGTTTTTGTACTCGTCCGCCAGGATTCTGTTGCTCGGATAAATGACGAAAAACGGGGATAGGGGCAAAAACACACCCATGAAAAAAAGTGCAAACCCCCCACCCCATACAGCGAAAGGGTTTAGTTCCCATCGTCGGAGTTTTGACAAGGGACGTGTGTCCGCTTCGACGCTTCGCCCGCCAGAAGGCTTGACAGGGAACGGACGGAAATTTACCGCAAAGATCACCAGAGTAGGGATCACAATCACAAGGAAGACAAACCAAAAGTCTGGCCGCTGGGCCATGAGTTGCCACAGACCGGCAAGCGGTTCGGCGGAAATTTCGTATGCGGTTCTATAGTGCATGACGGCTTATCTCTTAATTCCGTTTGAAAGTTCGACATTTGGCAGCTGCCCGCGGTCGCGAATGGTGCTCACGGGGGCAGACTCTCTACATCACAGTTTTCTCGGTTTGATTACCTGCGAAATTTGATCGCAGTTGGATTGGATTTGTGCAACGATGCTCGGATCATCGGTGGCATTTTTTTTGGATTCGTCTAGCGCAATTTTGATCAGTCTCTTAGCTTCAGCAGCGTTTCCGCGAGAATGGTAAAAAACTGCCAGATTGTTTCTTGCGACAGCCATGAGCTCCGGATTGCAATGTTGGTACATCGCAATCGCTCGCTTGTAACAGGCCTCTGCCTGAGCCGGCTTGTTTGTTATGAAATAGACTTTTCCCAGGCCGGCAAATGCGCGAGCCGGACTTTCATTGGCGGGATGTTCATACTTGGCCAGATTTAAAACGGAAGCACCAGACGCAGGAGAGGTACAACCGAACATCCCCAGGTAGATCCGCTCGGCATGAGAGTAATTGCCTGCGGCGCGATGGAGATTGGCACAATCAACTTTACCGCCTCCTGAGCCACGGGGACCATCAGTACCTAGCCAATTTCCCTTATCAAGCCAGGATGTTTGCTCGGAGTATTGCTTCGGTAGTGAACTGCCACCACCGATAAACATAATTTCCCGGTCCACAGTGGTTGCAACTATGTGTTCGTAGAAAAACAAAATGACAAAGCTCGACATAAACGAACCTACCACTACCAACGCTAAGATCAAGTTTTTCTTTTCTTGAGCCGAACTACATTTCCTAATTGACGAGAAATAAATTACAGCAAGTATCCCAAGGAAAAGGCCAGCCAGACAAAGTATTGCGTACCTAGAACTTTCCGCATCTGTCATCAACTGCCCCCTTTCGACTTCCGGATGTTTGTTGCCCACATCCCCTGCGTTCATCGTGAATTTTATACAAAAACGCCCAACCAAGTAGTCATTGATAGTTACCGTGTGCGCTATTCTCCACCCACTCTTGACATCCGCCGTCATTTTGAATGTTTTCCTAAGTATCGCAGCCTGGAAGTTGCACCATAAAAGCGCCGGAGCGGGGCTCTACAGCCGTCCAGCCGGTTCGATAGCTCCAATACCAGATAACCGCAACTGATCGAGAAACTTCGGCCACCTTTCGTTTCACCAGAAATCGCATCAGGGCTCTGTGGGAGCCTGTTCCTGCGGGCTGAGAACTGCTGCTACAATCACGATTCCGAGATGCCGCGAATCTATGCTGTTCCCAAACATTGATGTGATTGAACCATGTTCCAAGAAATTCTGACTGATAGGTTGCGTCTTCGTTGTCTTCTGCCCGACGACGCTGAAGCAATGTTCGCCTATCGCTCTCATCCGCAGGTTACCCGGTACCAATCCTGGGAACCACAGTCACTCCATGAAGTAGCATCCTTCATCAAGGACATGTCGACAGCGGAATTCAACACAACTGGTTGGTATCAAATCGGGATCACACTGCAAGCTGGAGGCAGCTTAATTGGCGACTGCGGCATTCACATTCTTGAGACAGATCCCCGCATAGCAGAGATTGGAATTACCATAGCTCCCTCGTCGCAATCCAACGGATACGCAACTGAAGCCCTCAAAGCCGTCCTCAGCTTACTCTTCGGCACACTTTGCAAACATCGAGTCTTTGCTTCGGTAGATCCTTCCAATCTGCCATCATCGACCCTTATGGAGCGAATTGGTTTGCGAAAGGAAGGACACTTTGTTCAAAGCCTTTGGTTCAAAGATAGATGGGTTGACGATGTGGTGTTCGCAATGCTGGCGAGCGAATGGAATTGCACTGTTGAGCACAAATTGGGCATGGATTCAGCGTTTACTTGCCGGCCTTAAGTTCTACAACCCCGATCCTTGCCAGACCGTCGGAAAAGTCTGAGCAGTCACTGTATTCCATTTTGATAGCGAGCTTGCCAGTCTTGTCAATATATTCGTAGGTAGAAGAAGGCGAGAAAGGGGCTCTTCTGCTAACTCGCGCCAGTCCGTCACTGAAGTCTCCTGCGGAATCAAACTGCGGCGAGATCACCATGTTTCCGGATTTGTCGATGTATCCATATTTATTGCCGACGCGCACGTAGGCAAACCCGTCGGCGAATTCACCTGCATCTACGTATTTAGGATCAATGACAGTTTTTCCAGTCTTATCCAGAAATCCGCACAGCCCCTTCTTTTCAAAACGTGCGAGCCCCTCGTGGAATGAGTCCGCACTGTGATCAAACATCATTCCTTCAAATGGTCGTTCGTGATCGAATTGCGGTTCAATAACTATTTTGCCAGTCTTGTCTATGTAACCGTACTTATCACCCTTTTCAATCTTAGCCATTCCTTCTGAAAACTGGCCAGTTTCAGACGCCTCAAACTGTGGTGGTATCACGACCGTTCCTGCAGCATCGACGTATCCCCATTTTTTACCGACGCTTATAGGCGCAAGCCCGTCGGCAAAATCGGAAGCGTCCTCAAACTGAGGCTTGATAACGAAATTGCCCTGCTTATCAATGAACCCGTACAGGGGAGATTCTTCGCTCCCTCCTGCTGTAGCTGGTGCCAACCCTTCCTTGGAAAACGCACCCGTGGAAGAAAAGGACGGTTTGCTTAACAGTTTTCCTGTGCGGTCGATAAACCCGGCATCGAGTCCTTCACCACGACTTTCGGACATAAGGACAAGCGCCATCCCATTGTGGAAGGAACATGCACTGTAATCATATTTCGGCTGAATTACTACCTTCCCTGATTTGTCGATGTAACCGTAATGATTACCGATTTTGACACGAGCCAAACCTTCGGAGAACTCGCCCGCCTCCAGGTATTTCGGCGGAATAACCGGTTTTCCGGTTTTGTCCATATAACCGTAGTAATAGAACGGTGTGCCTGATGGCCCGTCTGCCAGTCTTAACTGCTCCCCTATTCGCATTGACGAATAGGCGGCTACACAAAGAAAGAAGACAAATACACCAACGCCAACGACAATTTTGTTGTTCTGAGAATTCATCACATTTACCAAGCAGCCCGATTCTATTTTACCGCTGAGATCGTTTTCTAGACCGAATCGATAATCAGGCGGGCAGACTTTATCAATCGGCAAGGAGATTCGATAACTTCATTGGACACGAGTCATTTCAAAAACTTTTGCATATGATGAACTCAAGATTTTAGTATGATATTGAGTTCGCGTTCATGGCCAGCCACGTCCGCGTTGGCAAGTACCTGTGACGGTGCTCAAGGATGGCAAAAGCGTGTCAGTTAGACGATCCTAACTGTCGATTTAGCAATGGCAAGAAGGACTCAAGATGATCAAAACTTGGAAAGCGGCATTGATTGTAGTTGCTCTCGGGCTTGTGCTGCCTGGATTAGGCGCTCACTGCCAAACGACGGGAAAGGCAGCGAAAGCCGCTTCCAAGAGCCTGAAAGAAAATAGCCCGGCAGATAATCAACAAGAAATTGAAATCCGCGATGTCCTGATCGCACTAGAGCAAGCTATCAATTCGAAAAACGCGGAGAAAGTAGGGGTGCTCTTTGCGGAAGACAGCACCTTTATTGACCACGCCGGCGACGAAACTAGTGGACGCGCCGCCCTGCAAGATCGATTTGCCCAGCTCTTCAAGGGCGAGGCAGTCCGAGTACTTGGTCTCCATCCGGAGAAAACTAGTTTTCCGGCGAGCAATGTTGCACTTGTGGTTGGCGTCGTCAGTCGCAAACATGACCAAGAGGATCTGCCTGCAACTCGTTTTTCTATGCTGATGGTGAAACACGGGAGCCATTGGCTGATCAACGAGCTCACTGAAACAATCATGCAGAAGGCTCAGACGGAGAGCCATTTGCGCGACTTGAGCTGGCTCATCGGCGACTGGCAAGTTGACAAACCGAACGCTTCAGCGCGTATGAATGTCGAATGGGCACCAGGAAAAAAGTTCATAGTTTCTAAATGCATTTTGAATAAGAACGGCAACGATCCACAAACCGACAGTCAAGTAATCGGATGGGATCCACAAAATAACAACATGGTGTCCTGGCATTTCGACAGTAATGGTGGCTTCGGCAGTGGCACATGGACCAAGCGACCAGGAGAGAATCAATGGACGGTCAACGTGGTCGGAGTGGGCGCCGACGGCAGCAATACCAGAGCTAGCAATGTGTTCACTCTAAAAACCACTGACGAATTCATCTGGCAGTCCACTCATCGCAGCTTAGACGGAGTCGCCGTGAACGACACCGACGCGCTAGAGGTACAACGTGTTAAACGCTAGTGCTGCCATAGGTAAGATGCAATGAAAGTGGTGACTGCTATCGCGGCTCTTTTACTGCTGGGCACGACTGCCACTTCGGTGCAAGCGCAAACAGCCGGTTATCCTAATTTTGGCTTCCGTTCTTACAGCAACGCAAGTCAGCGAAGCTACAACTCCGGCATCGGTGGACGACAAACCAACAACTCATTTAATACCGGATTTTCCGGTTTGAGCCAGACGTCGCATAACATGCAGTATTCGCGACCGACGCACCAGTACAACACTCAGGCCAGCGACGCCGACGCGAGACAGCTTGCGCAGCAGGTAACTTCTATCTGGAGCCAAACCCCGGCGGGAAGGATGATGTCTCAACCGCAGCAAGGCATGGCTCAGGCTCAGCAGTCGCTTGCCCAGCCGGCACCGACGATGAATGGACTCTTGCCATCCGTATCACGCCAGGAAATGTTGCGCGTCTTCTTGGAAGGCGGCACGCCACAATCCGGTGGCGGAGGCTTTGCTCCGGGGCCAAGCGGCGGCTCATCGGGCGGTAGCAGCACGGCCTACTCCAATTACCAAACCGCACAAAACGAAGCCAACAAAGCGCGAAACGCAGCAAACCGGGCACGCTATGACAAAGACCGGTGGAATCGGAAAAACGACGCCAGCCAGGCCGAGTATGCCGCAAACAATGCCAGTTACGCCGCTCAGCGAGCAGAATCCGCGGCTTATTCCGGAGATTCACAAGCTCGTGGATATGCCAGTCAGGCGCGCCAGTGCGCCAATCGAGCGCGTCAGGACGCGAACCAGGCGCGGTACAACGCTGACACCGGTCCGTAGATCGGCCGCAGCGACAACAGCCTGCGTTGACTACAGCCAAACCGGGTACATCTGGCAATGCCGATTCAATTCAACAACCGCTTCAACGAATGAACGAAGGAAGTAAATCTACCAGTGACGACAAAAGAACGGTCACAAAAAAAAGACAAGATGCTGCAGGGTGCAGCGTCCAAGAAAGGACCAAAACTGAAAACGGCCGGCAGCAAAAGAGATCCGGTGGAAATCATTGACCAGACGAATGAAGGACGCGATCAGCAACTTGTGCCGATCAGGCATAGCCGGATGATGGCTACCCCCTTCACGTTTTATCGCGGGGCCGCCGCATTAATGGCAAACGATCTGGCGGCAGAGGCGCACTCCGGTATCACAGTTCAGAGTTGTGGAGACTGCCACATACTCAACTTCGGGGCATTCGCAACGCCGGAACGAAATATTATTATCGACATCAATGATTTTGATGAAACACACCCGGGACCGTTCGAATGGGATGTAAAACGCATGGCTGCCAGTTTGGTGATAGCCGCGAACTCTGTTGGCATGCCCGCAAGATTGGGCGAAAAGGCCGCCTTTGAATTGACACGCTCGTACCAACGAGAAATGGCAAAGCATGCCAAGGAAAGGCTGCTCGATGTGTGGTACTCAAGGCTCGAATTCCAAACGCTTGTTGCCAACGCTTCAAAAAGGGAAGATCGAGAAAGAGTCAAGAAGGTTCTGAGCAAAGAACTCATCAAATCACATCCGGATGTACTGCACCAAAAGTTGATTGAGAAAAAGGCTGGCACGTGGCGTTTCAAAGAGATGCCACCACTGCTGTATCACATGCCGGATATCGAGATGAAGAATGTGCGCAAAGCCTTTGACCTTTATCTTCAATCACTTCCGGCAGACAGGCAACGTCTTTTGCAGCACTTCGAGATCGCAGACATAGCAAGGAAAGTCGTCGGAACAGGCAGTGTCGGAACATACTGCGGCGTCCTCTTGTTGGTCAGTGATAGTGACGATTTGCTCGTACTTCAAGTGAAGGAGGCGCGGAAATCCGTCCTTGAGCCGTATCTTGCAGCGAGTGAATTCGAAAATCACGGAAAGCGCGTAGTAATCGGACAGAGGATAATGCAATCTGCAAGCGACATGTTTTTGGGCTGGACCACGGGAAAAAACGAACGGCACTTCTACCTACGTCAGCTCCGTGACGTGAAGATGTCGCCAAATCCTGCCATGTGGACCAAATCTTCGCTGTTGGACCTAGCAATGTTTGCCGGAAAAGTATTGGCCAAGGCTCATGCAAAGTCTGCAGAAGCGAAGGCAATCACGGAGTATCTGGGAACCGGTGACAAATTTGCAAACTCAATGTCCAGTTACGCGCTTTCGTATGCGGAACAAACAAACTCCGACTACCGGCTGTTTGTGGAAGCGTGTCGGTCAAAAAGACTTCCCACTGAAGCATCGATCGTTGGATAGATCCACCAATTCTCAGCAAACGCATTAGGCTTTGCTGCATTCTCAATAAGATTCATCGGGCCGACATAGAGTGCTCAGTCCTGAACATGGCTCACTTCACACCGACCTACTCTCATTTGACACCTCAGAGTTATCTTCGGCTTCGATGTCACCAATCGAATGACGCGACAACCCATCGTACAGACGCCGCATCCTGGGACTGACACGGCAAAGTTTGCGTTAAATGGTACTCTTCAACTTCGGTCATAGCGATTGCCTGTGTTAATTGAGGTAACATAGTAAGGACCCCTCTCTCATCCTTTGAGGTATCAATGGCTGAGAACAAAATATTAGGCATTGACTTGGGGACAACCAATTCTTGCATATCCGTCGTGGAAGGCGGGCATCCGATTGTCATTCCCAATGCAGAAGGCGGTCGAACAACCCCTTCTATCGTCGCTTTCGATGACCAAGCCAACCGAACTGTCGGGGAAGTTGCCAAAAGACAGGCCATCAAAAATCCGGACAGAACAATCCAATCCATAAAGCGACATATGGGAACGGACTACCGTCTGCAGATACAACACCGGTCGTTCTCGCCTGAGCAGATTTCTGCGGCCATTTTGCAAAAGTTAAAAACGCAGGCCCAGACTTACCTCGGGGAAAAGATAACCAAAGCAATTATCACCGTTCCAGCCTATTACGATGATTCGCAGCGCTTAGCTACACGTCATGCCGGGGAAATTGCCGGACTGGACGTCGTTAGAATAATCAACGAGCCTACAGCTTCCGCTTTAGCCTATGGATTGAACAAACTTAGCCAAGAAGCCAACATAGTCATCTTCGACTTTGGTGGTGGCACCTTCGATGTTACCATTTTGCAGTTCGCCGAGCAGGTGTTGCAAGTCAAAGCGACAAACGGCAACAATCAGCTTGGCGGTGACGATTTCGACCGGCGCATCATGGATTGGATATATGCGAAGTTTAAAGCAGGTAACGGCTTCGACTTGAGCAACACGTCCGTGGTATCGCAACGAATAAAAGAATCTGCGGAAAAAGTCAAAGTAGAACTCTCGGGGATAACATCAAGCGCAATTCAGTTGCCGTTCCTGGATTATCGCAGCGGAGATCCTGTGCATTTCGATGATGTTCTAACGAGGCAGGAATTCAACACAATCACAGCCGATCTCGTAAAGAGCACAGCTCTACCAATCGAAACTGCGTTAAAGGACGCGAAGATGGACGCTGAACAGATCGACTATGTGGTACTTGTGGGAGGCTCTACGCGAATACCTGCGGTGCAAGAGTTTATCAAAGGATACTTCCAGAAAGAACCGGCGAAATCCGTGAATCCGGACGAGGCCGTTTCAATTGGGGCCGCGATACAAGGTGGAATCCTCACTGGGGAAATTCAATCGGTGTTACTTCTGGATGTGGTGCCGATGAGTTTGGGTGTAGAGGAACCTGGAGGGAAGTTCGGCAAAATCATTGAGAAAAACACTGCGATTCCGGTGAATCGCAAGCGCGTGTTTAGCACTAATGCCAACGGGCAGACCTCCATCAAACTGCATGTGGTGCAAGGAGAAAGCCAGAAGGCGAGCGAGAATATTTCGCTCGCGGACGTCACGATCGGCGACATTCCCAAAGCAGACGCTAATGTGCCACAGATAGAAGTTACGTTCGACATTGATGTGGACGGCATCTTCTTTTGCACCGCGCGCGATCAGGCAACTGGAGAGGAGAAGAGCATAGAGCTGAAACGAACTACCGGATTCAGCAAAGAACAAGTGAAGAAGTTCGCTGACGAAGAGAGCCGTCAGGCGGCCGAAGAAGAGCAGATGCAAAATTTGATCGCTGCACAAGTGCTGGCGGAAACAGCTCTTGCCGACGCTGAGCATGCCCTCGCCAAGTATAGTGCGCTCCTTCCCCCGGAAAAACTTGGTGCATATCAGTCCAATATCGTCAATTTGAAAGCGCGAGTTTCCACCCTCGGACAGGCGGAGCTGGAAAACATTAGACGTCAAATGGAAGCCGTTGTCGCGAAACTCAAGAGTATGTCCCAACAAGTGTGATGCTGAAGCGCATCAAAGAGATAACAACAGTCATAGTCAATGAGATTTATCAGGTGTCCTCTGGCTGTATCGTCTAATAAGCTGCTGTGCACACATATAGCCTGGCGTGCCAGCGATCGATCCACAGGGATAAAAGCCGGCACCACAGTAGTAAACATTGTCGCGCGCGCCGAATTGATAGAAGTTCGATTCCGGATTTGGCGAGTAATAACGTTTGCAATTGATTTTGCGGGGATGGGTCAATGCTACAGACTACACTTCGGCGCTCCCGCGACGCGAACTGCCTGTGTTGCTACGGACACGGTCCTTTGTAGCCACAGGACTGACAGGAAACAGTTGGACCTTCAGCGACCCAATCGCATTTCTGTAGGCACGTAGGCTGCGACTTCTTCTCTGGGATGGTACCTGGGCTCGTAAAAACCTGGTTGCACATAGAACACCTCATCACCGTTGTCTGGCGGTCCCTGTGTATTATGGGTCCACGGTGTTTGCCGTTACACATGTCGGACGTTGCGTCGTCTATCATCTATGTACATGTCTCGACTTGAGTGGATAACATTCTACGCGCTAATTTCCAGACAGCAAACACTCGCACCAACAGAGCCGTCGAATTTCCTTGAAAGTACGCAGTTTTCAGCTTAAATCCTCTGATAAAATCAGGAACTCATGAAGAAGAAACTTGCTATCGCTATTGGAGCCCTCACAGCCTTAGCTGGGTGCCTGACGGCGTTTGGTAAATCACCGTCTTACAGAGGGCCGGCACAGCCGTTGAGCGCGGCACAGCAACACCTGGCAGGGCAGTTACGCAGTCATGTTCAGAAGCTCGCCGGAGACATTGGCGCACGGAGCTTGCCCCGAAGTCCTGGGGGGCTCGAGAAAGCTGCCCTGTACATTGAGGAGCGGTTTGGCGATGCCGGATTCACGCCGGCTCGGCAAACATACTCGGTAAGCGGGTATGCCGCCGACGGTCTGTTCGGTGCTACTCATGCAACTCAGAGCACTGCCAATATTGTGGTGGAAATTCCCGGTACCTCCAAAGCATCAGAAATCGTTGTTATTGGCGCTCATTACGATGCCGTTCACGACTCCCCAGGCGCCAACGACAACGCAAGCGGAGTTGCAGCAATGCTCGAAATTGCAAGTGCACTTGCTAAAGAGAAATTTCCGCGCACCATTCGGTTTGTTGCTTTCACCAATGAAGAACCGCCCTTCTTTCACACCGATGACATGGGCAGCTATCGCTACGCAAAAGCTTGCAAAGATCGCGGGGACAACGTTGTGGCAATGATGTCGCTCGAAACTCTCGGCTACTACAGCGATAAGCCAGACACTCAGCGTTTTCCTCTTGCTGTTCTAGGAATGTTATATCCCAAGACCGGAAATTTTGTGGCATATGTCGGAAACGTCGACTCATACCCGCTGCTTGTGAAATGCCTTTCTTCGTTCATCGGCGCTGTGAAATTTCCAGCGGAGTTACTTGCAGGTCCTGCCAACTTGTCCGGAGTCGACTTTTCGGATCAGCTAAGTTTTTGGCGCGTGGGATATCCAGGCATCATGGTTACAGACACAGCTCTGTATCGGTATCCGCACTATCACACAAATGAGGACACCCCCGATAAAATCAATTACGACGACCTCGCCCGCGTTACGTCGGGCGTTACCAAAGTGGTGCGCGATCTCGCAACTGAATGAAGCGAAACGCTTTGAGGCGTTTACTGTTGAAAAATCATCGCAACCAGGGTGAGGATTCCCAAAACCGAAATGACACATACCGCAGCAGTCGGTCGTCAAAATACATTCGAATCTCAGGAGATGGCATGGCGTACTTTCCAGATATGGCCGATCATTGCCAATGCAAGTTATCCGGTGATCCTATTCGTCTCTGGCCAAGCTCTACGATGACAGCAGCGAATTAATTCGTGACCTCGAGAAACGGAAGGCTCAAATCAAAAGCCTATAAGCAAAAGCGTCGATATGGCACTTGCCGAACTATTGCAACTTATCGATCTCACTGCATTTCTGAACGAAAGAACCTTGGTCAAGAATCTGAATAGAGCCACCATCATTGTCACTTAGAATTTGGATTCCAGGTGCTCTGCCTGTATCGTCTGTTCTTCCATAGACCACCAGTTTGCCGTCCACGCCGCGCACTGCTGCAAACCCGAAGTCGTTCTTGCCGACTCGCGGCACGACGTTCGAGTCCCGCATAAATGTGAGTTTGGTACGAATCTCTTTGAGCTTGTTTTTTGTCTGCGGAATCGGTGGCGCAGTTTTAAGCGTTTGTTCAAGAGCATTGTTAATCGACTGCTCAAACTTTGATTTTTCATTCCCTAGCGCTTGTTGGGTCGCGTAAGTGGTCTGCAAAAATGTCCCGTTGGTTGAGCTGATATTGCCATCAGCAATGCGAACGGCGACCGTCTCCTGTCCGTTGACGCTGGCGTTTTTCAGCCAGTTAGAATAGAGGTTGTTATCAAATTCGGACAACCAATTTGTCCAGTTTTTCGATTCGCCATCGCTAGACCAACTATCAGGGCTCAGCTCGACCCTGGTTTCTATGGCCGTCAGAACACAATAGACATTGTCACCATGAAGACCAACACGACAAGAACCATCGGCGGTTACGACATCTCTTGCGGTTAGCGGTGGAGAGATCGTCCTCTGCGCGCAAGCTGCGGAAACACTTATCGCCAAGGCACAACTTAATAGCGGTACAAGAACTTTCACAGTGATGTCCCCGAAAAACTACTTGGCCATAATAATGTATATCGCACTTAAACAGTTGCACCAACGCTCTTGACACTCTCCCAGTTGTCATCAACTTCCGTGGCGGCCCACAAAAAGGCGAACTCGCCTTTTCGTCAACTAACCGGAGTATCGAGAGCTCCGCGGACCCGCTTAGACTTGACAGGAAAATCATCATCTACGAGCATCGTCGTCTACTGCGCGAGTTTTAGAATTCCGGAATCGATGGAATTGGAAGTTCTGGCAACTCTGACAATGCGGCCTGTTCAAGTGGCGTGAGCTTGCGAGGGCCCCAGAGTTCTTTTGAGGCGCCAGCAATCTTTTCGAAATCTTTTTTGAACTGTTCGTCTTGGGATAGGTTGGCCTTTCGTACGGCAGATGCCACCATATGTGTTTCTTTTACGGATGGGTCACGCTCTGCAGCTTTGAGGAGCATCTCCTTGGTTTTTTCGGTTTCACCGGCCTCCGCGTGCACTAATGCCAGATCGGCTTCAAGCCAGGCGCAGAGGCGATCGATGTTTTTTAAGTTCATTTGCTCCTTCCTCAAATTCCGGACATCCTCAGCACTTAGCTCGATTTTGCCTTTATCGTTCTGGTCCAGAATTTGGCCAACTACCTCTTGGCGTTTGCTCTTCAGCGACTGGTCGTCCGCGAATCTTTGTGCTTCTCTAATTCCTGTAGACTGCGGGGTCGAAGGCACCTCATCGTTAATCCGCAGAATTGCTCCAAACGCCTGGCCCTTAGCAATAACAGGAGGCTTGTCCTCAGTGAACTGTTTGGCTTGTGGCAGTCTGTCGATCGGTATCAGTCCTCCGTTGACCTGACTTTTAATAAGGCTCTCACAACGCAACTGAACCTCCGAGTTGGATGACCTCAACGCCTCGTGGATCATTGGCAGAGCTGCGGCGCCGAATTGCTTTAATGATTTTGAGGCTCTTTCGCGCTTATGCCAGTCCTTGTCACCGAGTTGCTCCAAGAAATTTTGCACTTGCTGGACTTCGTCTGCTGAAAGTTCCTTAGCTTTACTCTCTGCTTTGACTGAGTTGGCGACCGGTAATTTGTCTGCAACTATAAAAACGTTTGGGAAGCCAAATTTGTTATCCGCGTTTCTCCGGTCCTCGGAATCAGGAACTTCAGATACCGGTGGCTTGCTGGATTGACTGACCATTGCCAAGCAAAACGTTTCAGCGAATCTTTTTGCGGACTGTTCAAATTCATCGGTGGGTTGCTCAGTTGGATTACGCCGGGTAGTGTCAGTCGTTGCCATTGTTGACTCCTCCATGCTCTCGTGCGGGACATTAGCCTGATTCGACTCATTCTGTTGAAACGAAAGCGCTTCAGCGCTACGCCCACGAAGAGAGTAGAACTCGAAAACGGCAGGATGCTGACATTGAGATTTGCAGTGGCGTGACGAACAGGAGGTCCTACCACACAGGAACAGGTGCACCAACGCTCTTGAGACGGCCTGACAGAATTTGCAATATCTGGACTTCACAATCGTATGCAGCTATGTGTCCTTATAGGAACTGCAGTGAATCCCCCGGGTTGTCATAGTCCTGTCACAAGCCTGAGCCGAAGGTGTCACAACTGACGCTTAAAATTCAAACACCGAGAAGCAGCTAGAGGAATTGAATTACTATGTGCACAGTGATAGCAAACAAGAGCAGTCAAAATGGTCAATCCAGACTCGAACAATCTGGAACCGTGCGCAACTTAAGCATTCAACCGTCAGGCATACAAGCTGATAGCGCTGACTGTGATGCTCTTCACTATAATCACCTGCTAACGTACAGAAGATGCGGATCCTGCCTGGAAAAGCCAATGCAGCCCGCTCGCGCAAAATGCAAGTACCTGCCAGCGAAGATGGCTGCAGTTGCCATTATTACGTGGCTGAGCCTGACAGGCGCGCATATGATGAATTTGATCTAGATTTGCCGGGGCGAGCCCCTGTTCGGTCACAATATTCGAAAGTCTCTCTATAGTGAGAGAGTTGAGCTTTTGTCGTGCTTGAAAGATCGTTGTATACAATTCCGAAACGATCCAAAATAGTCACTGTCAGAAGGTTCATCCTGACCCAACACGGAAATCAAGCAACTATGAATCAGAAGCCCAAAACAATCAGCAAAGCCAAGATCATCGCGCTGGCCGTTGTGGTTGGCATTTCAGCTTTACTATTTTTGTCTGTCACCTCTAGCATTACAAACTCATTCAACTCTTTGAACGCGCCCGCATCAGAACGTAAATGAATGAAGCCACTTCGGATTGCAATTATCCATAGCGACACTGAGACGCGGATGCCCTGAGGAGCGTAGAGATGCTCACAGGTGTCATTGGCGAATATTTTGAAGGTACGGGCGGATTGGCTGAGTATCCAACAGGCCGTAGCTCCGGTTGGAAAATCTTACTGCCGGGGTGTCCGTCACGGCTAGCCCACTGAGGTCTTCGGGCACTGATTAGAATGGTGAAGGCGGCTAATTCACAGCTTAAACTTTCCGGTTCCGGGCCAGAGAGCCGGGTGGAGCACTTGAAGAAGGAAGCAACATCAGCAAGCTTGCCAGCACCGGCGCAACAGCAACCGGTGTCGGCGACTGACGCGAAAGTCGTGTTTACAACTCAAGAGAAATCCGCCTCTATAACTCAAGCACAGTCCTCTCCAACAGAGAAGGTAGTTGATCTTCCCAAATAGAGGGCCACACATCAAAGGCTTCAGAAACGATCGCGCCACCATTAGTGGTGCAATACCCAAAAATCCGAGCGAAAACGAATGTTCCCCCTGGTAGGTGTAGGAGATTCGTCGGAAAAGCCTGATATCGACTATCTGTGTACGTGGTTTTCGAAAAACTTCCAGATAGCTTCGTTGCCATCAAAGTCGCGACAAACTGGTCCGATAACGGACTTCGGAAGATACTGTTGACCTGTGGGCCATGTGTGCCCGCCACCGCGAATTTCGTAGAACACAACTTCGTTTGCACTGCCAGGTGCTCCATACTGCTCCACAAATACACGCGAACCATCATCAGGATCTTTGTCGGGAAGTTCTGCGTAAGTTGGTTTGGCGGTGCTTCCATTGACGCCTAGCCAGAACCGTAAAGCATCTCTTCCTGATGTGACTTCGCCTCTTTTTCCTGCCAGGATACTTCCTCCGATCTTGCCGCCAGACCATGGAATAAGCGTATCTTTGGTTCCTAACAACATCATGATCGGAACCGGTTGCACTCTGAGATCGAGGAACGTTTTCGGGACGGATGCGGCAACTGTTGCCACTGCGGCTATCTTCTCCGGCAACTGAACCGCCAGATATTGGCTGAAGAATCCTCCATTTGAAATTCCAGTTGCATATACGCGCTTGGGATCGACGAGATTTTGCCCTGTCAGATCATCGATCACTTTTGAGATGAATTCGACGTCGTCGTAATTTGTTTTAGACAGACCCGCACGCCCGTCATTCCAGCGCCTGTCCATGCCATCCGGATAGACGACGATGAACCCCTTTTCGTCAGCCAGTTTAGCTAGCCCGCCTGCACATTTATCCGTGCCTTCAGCAGTACCGCCAGCTCCGTGGAATGCCAACACAAGCGGAGAGTGCAGTTTGGCGGATGCAGGGCGATACAAATAGTACCGACGCTTGGCACCGCCTACCACCAGACCAATGAGCTGCGGTTTACCCTTGCCCGACCATCTTCCCTCTATGCTTTTCGGCTTCATAAAAGCAAAGTTTGGCAGCCCGCCGCCATACCCCTTTCCGCTTCCGCCAAAACCTCTTCTCAAACCAATTCCGGAGCCTTCAGCGCCCTTCCCAAACCCGCCGGCGTTGTGCCCAACCATTCCCTGGGAATTCCTCCCCGGGAGCGCGGGCGTTCCGCCCGCTTTTGTACATTCGTCCCCGCGGAAAGGGCGGGACGCCCGCGCTCTTATGCTGAGTTCAGAGAGATTGAAAACCATTATGGTCAAGGTAATCACCACCGAGGCCCGCATAGTCGATACACTCATTTCATTCAATCTCACGTTAGTCGCCGCACAACAACTAGTACCCGCCAAATGTAGAAAAGTTTCAAATTCGCCCGGTCATGAGTTTTCATACAGCGATTTCCTCCACATCGCGCCCGGTTGCGCCCAAAGAATGCCAATTCGTCCGTCCCAACCAACGGAAGCTTGCCTTGATCTATTCTTTTGAGTCTTCTTCCTCGCCCAACACATGCGGAAGAACTGCGCTCAAGACCATCGCCACTGCCCCTAGCTTTCCACCATGTGCGGCAGCTTCGCGCCCTCTGCAATCTCGCAATTCCCGCCGGAAAGCATCGCGCTCCCCGGGCGAAAGCCGCTCATGTATTTCTCCCTTGGCGCGTGCAACGCGTTCTCGATCCTCGGACAACAAATCGCGCTCCAACGCCTGTGCTCTTTCTGTCGGCATGTTGGCTCGCTCAAGAGCCCGGCTGATAACTCGCGTCTCCTTGACGCTTGACAGAGCTTGCTCCCATTCACGATTAGCATGAGCGTCCGCAGTTTTCGGCGTGCGGTCAGCCAATTCCACGCGTCGGTCTGCACCGGCTCGGTCCTGAGCGCGAGCTCCAGCGACTGGCGCGCCCGGAGCCTGATTTGCATTCGTGGCTACTTCCTTGATGCCCAAGAATTCGTGAACCGATCGCACAGTAGCTGCATCACCCTTCTCATAGCCTGCCAGCAAACGCGCCACTTCCTCCTGCCGGTGAGGCGGCAATCCACTGTCGGCCCCGACGTGACTCTTGAGGTATTGAATCACGACCTGCTTATTGGGATGACCGCTTCTGTCTGTGACTCTTAGACCCTCCAGGCGCTCAGCATTCAATGACTTGCAAACCGCCGCAGCATCGAACTTCGGCCGTATTATCAAGTAGCCGGCATTCAACGCGTCAGCCTCGGAGTCGAAGAACATCATGGGGAAATGCTTTACACCCGGTATGTCAATCTTGGTACCATCGCCGAAAGCCGGATGATTTGTGAGTTTGTCAAATTCGCGCTCTTCACCTATCAACCCAAGGTCCACGTCGCTTTCTGCCGTAAACGGCCGTTGCTTCACCGGAGACCATCCGGTTTGGCGACTGCCAAAGATGACTACCGGCACGCCCGTCTCAGCCACAATCTTTTGTATCGCCGCAATCGACTCGGGGCTGATACCGGGACCTGGCTTCCCTAATAATTCTGTCCTTTCTTGAGCCGACGCCACCGCAGGCGATGCAGGGCGCTCGACTTTCTCAACCGACAAAGCGGCAGCTTTGTCCAGTTCCGCTGGGCGCGGAGATCGCGGCAACTCTCCGCTTTTCGCTGGTTGATTGACGGAAGCCCTGGCGGCCGCATCCTGATTGGCCATCTCGCCGGGTGCTTGGATGGTATTGCCTTTCCCTCGGCTTCCTGCGTCAGTGAACCCTTTCATTTCTCTGAGGAATTCCACTCGCTGTTGGTGAGTGCCATGGGCGCGCAACGTTTCCCGAGCCGCGAAATAGGCACTTTGACCGTCACGGTGGCCTGGATGGTCTTTGGCAAACTTAGTCAAAGCCGGTACAGCGCGCATATCTGCAACATAGTGCAGCAAACTTATCGCCGCCGAACATTTACCACCAGATGCGCCATCCTGGGTGCCGTTTGTCTTGAGGTTCTCTATCAGCTTGTCGATAGCCTTCGGTTTTACATGCTCTTCAACGTATTTCACTCTTTCCAGCAGTTGCTTATGGTGCGGGCTACGTTGATCAGCAGGAACAGCGTCGAGCGTTTCCCTAAGCCCCATAGCCATCACAAGCGATCGCACAGGCGCCTCTTTGCAAAACAACAAGAACCGGTCCGCATCATGGTCGGTCAATTCTTCAAAATGGACTGCCCAGTTTTCTCTGTCATTGCGCCTGGGATACGAGCCCTGGTAGAAGCCATCACGCTCGACGGAAGCTGCCGCATCGAAGCTTGCACGAGACTTGCATCCACCCTCCAACAAATGGGCCCATTCATGACGCATGTTGCGGCTAAGGGACGCACCTTGTGCCCCATAGAACGTAATGACACCATTGCCGTCGGCGGTGGCCTCGGAGGCAAAGCCGGGTTGATAATCTTGTGAATGCCAGGCGTCTTGAGGGTTTGGCCTACCCTGGATGATTACATGCTTTACCAGAGAACGATTGGGAAGCTGATCCAGTTGTTGCACCACATCCTCAGGCAACAAGGCCCCACGAAGTGGATGCTCCTTTAACTTCGCTTCCGCTTCTTGCTGTGCCTTTATCTCTTGGCGAGTGCCACCCTGCTTCTCGGCGGCGATTCGAAGTTGCCGCACCTCGTCTAGTTGCTTAGCATAGTCCTCTTCGACGGTTATAAAAGTGCCAGGATGTCCGGCCACTGTGTAATGCCTAACCGCGACGGAACGCGATTCAATTCCACGTCGGGCAAAATCCTGCCAATCGGCATATGGGCCTGAGCGTCCAGGTTTCTCGAATTCCAGATCATAAGCGGGATTGATCGGAAGTCCGCGAAGCCTTTGCTGTGCTCGCTCCGTGCTCTCGGCAGGCAGGCGATCAAGCTGAAGTGCATTAATGTCGACGTTTGCCGTTGCCCGCAAACTTTCCCTTTCCTGAGCTGAGAGGTCCGGAATTGGTCTATCGCGCGGCACCACGGTATCGCGTCTTTCCGCCGCTCGACGAGAGAACGCCCAGACAACAGCTCCAGCTATGACTAAATCGCCGAGCACCTTTTGAACGTCGTCTGCATCATTTATGTTTGTATAGCGATCGACAATCGCGTGCGCCGCCGGTTTCAAGATCTGCTCAACTGAACTACGGGTCAGTTGATTTGCGGCATCCTTGCCGATCTGCCACCATGATGACTCTGGCGTATCAGTGACCAATTGCAATGGTGGCACCAACGGTGAACCAGGCGCCCCTTGGACTCCACGCTCACTGTCCGTCACTTTTTTATAGTCGGCAGTTTGCAGCTGCCACGTACTGAAATCAGGCGGCGGCAAAGTGTGATCTGGCGGTCTATCCGCCGGCTGGACTTTTTCTGATTGCGGGACTGTGTCTGCCATAAAGACGCCTAGTAACAGCGGTTATCCGGGATTTCGCTGCGTCGATTATGTCCACCATTTGTGAGCAATTGGTGTTACAGGCAATCCCATCGGCAAAAGCATATTCACTTCACCAAACGAACACAAGCCGTCCATATATTGTCAGCATGGCGGTCCAATGACCGTCTCCAGCTAACAGCACCCAGTGCTTGGTGGCGTTACTTACTAGGGGTTTTCGATCATGGCGGACAAGCCTGCTTTGGAGAACTTACCGGTCGACAGGTCAGAAAACGGGTTAACCGAGGACCACGATCAGTCGAGGATTTACGATGATCTGATACCGGCAATGAAAGATTATTCGAAGGTCGCGCGAGAAAGGTTCACTCCGCCGACGCTCACTGACAAAGAGCGGGTCGATCTGCAGCGAATTAGTCAGCTGCAAATTTTGATCCTGGAAAACCTGGACATCTTGATTCCCGATCAAAAAGCAAGAGAAGCATTTAAACAGCGCATCAACTCGGAGCTTGCTGTTGATGATCCATTAAAGAGTGGCAGCGAATATCTGACGAAGCCGAAATTCGATGGAGCCACACGCGAAGGCTTTGACCTATTGACCAAATTTTATGCGCAGGCAGCAATTCCGCACAAAGTCGCGGAGCTGGCCGCAAATAATCTCTCGCTTCCAACTGGCTTGGATGTTCGAATCATCGGTTCAACTACTGATGTCATCAAAACTCAAGAACAATTCCGCCAGGAGCTGGTTCAAGGCAAGGCCGATCTGCAAATCAAGTTGCCGGATTCAGGCTCCAAAGCCGATATGGTATCAGAACAGATTGCCAAATTGCGCAAAGTGTCCGATTGGCTGAAATCAGCCGATGCAACCATCCATAATAAGCGCACCGACATGATGGAAGAGTTCCTCGCCAATAAGCTGGAAAAGGGAATTCAGCAAGGACGTTATCCAGAGTCGTGGCGCCGTCCAGCAGGAATGGACAAAGAAACATGGTGCGCGGCATTCGAAAACACCGAGGGCGTGTATGCGCGAGCGATCAATATCGCCGAAGCGCTCAACCATCTCAAGCGCAGCAATAAGGGCTTCGCCACCGATGCCTTTGAGAATCTGCCACCAGGAATGACAATCTCTCACAAAGAGAAGGGTGCTATCGATGTGAAGTTCGGTCCGCTTCTCATCGCCAACATGAGCTTGGAAAGCGCGGTAAACAAGCCGAAAATTGCGGCAATTCAGCAATGGAGCGATAAGTATCTGGAACAAGCCATGCAAGTGGCAGCCGAAGCCGGGAAAGACCTAACACAAATAGCATCATTTGGTGAAGTGGAAATCGCAAATGGTCAGGTCAACCCAAAGACGCATCAGTTCAAGACGGATGGCGTACCGGCTGAAGGATTCGAGCCATTCAATCTGATTAGCTTCGACATGTCCATTAACGAGAAGAAAGATGGCTTCGGACAAGTCCGCGGGATAGAAGTCACCACGCATAACAAATTCGAAAAGATTCCTCCTTACGGCTATCTGAATACACTCGGCACGACCGTCGATCAGATTGACTCCAAGCCGAAAACTTACAAACTCGACGATTACATCGCTGTGCAGACCGGCATGAATCGCGTCGAATTGATTCAGGCAAAAGATCTCGCAGAGTGGAAAGCGTGGCAGCAGGTAAAACATTACGGCGCTAAAGGCATAGTTCTAACAATGGATGTCGCCATGATTGCATCCGGAGGAGTGGAGTTTGCCGCCGCTCGACAAGCAATTCGAATGGGCTCACGCGAGGCAATTTCCATCGGCGGGCGGACGTTGGCCGGAGAAGCTGCGCAAACGATTCCGCGCGAAATCCTTCAGAAGCAGATGGCAAAGGGCGCATTCCACGTTGTGCTCGGCGGAACAGGCGTGTTCCACAACGCCGGCGGCTCGGAAAACGCTGCCCTTAATGCTCTGAGTACGGCTCGCAGCTGTTACTTCTTGGGACAAGCCGGCAGGGCCGTTTTCAACATGACCGGTATTCCGAAACTGGTTGGCGTAGTGGAAGAAGCATCGGTCGTAGGCAAAGCAACGCAAGCGGCGCGGAGCTCCTCAATCGATCAATTGGGAGGAGGATGGAAAGGACTGGAAAAAACGGCCGGCAAGGCATTTTCGTATAGCGACAAAGCGTTTCTTGTGCAGTTCATGGCTGAACAAACGCAAGCTGTCATGCTGCTGAAAAGGCATCCGTCAAACGCAGCGCTGGACAAAGGCATTGATGCCACGATAAAAGCTGCTTCCGGCGATACCAAGGCGATGGGACAGTTGTATCGCGAGGATCCATTGCGCAGCTTGATCATCAAGGACCATCTTGAGCAATATCGCAAGACAATGGGCAACTTGAGTGAGGCCGACAAGAAGCGGACCGATGAAATTATCGAAAAGGTTTCTGACCTCAGCAAACCCGAGGTAACGAAGGAAAAAAGACAGGAATACCTGAATGAGCTTCTCAGCTGTTTCCGGTACTCCGGCGCGAAGATGTCGGAAAAGCAAAACGGCAGAACAGATGAAATTTCGGAAGCAGAATTGAATGCAAATGCCACCAAGGACAATAGCCTGGCAAGCCCCGCAGTCAGAGAAATGGCTGCACTGGCAATGGCATTACTAGGAAAATCCGAAGATGGCACCCTGCCTCAAACCGTGGCCAAACGAGCCGAGAACGTTATTTACACCAAGGTTAGCTACGATGAGAACGGAGGCAAGCACCAACAAATAGTTGGTCCCAAACAGATTGAGCAGACCATCACGAGCGAGGAAGTTCTCCGCTACCTGACGCCCCAAATTGGCGACGTAAAGAATGGTGGCATATCACTCGGGCGTGCGTCAGCGCTTCGCGATGTCGGCTTGCTCTCGACCGAAGCGTACGGTTCTATGCTAGTGGCGAGCCTGAAGAAAGACGGACCGACCGAAGAAAAACTAGAATCGATTGCACATCTCTTGGGGGCTATCAACAGGCTAAAACTGGAAGAGGCGCTGCGTCAACACATGCCTCAAGATCACCAGTACGTAGCGAAAGGTTTGGCTGCCGGCACAGCCTCAGCAGACTTGATGGGGCAACTCCGACAAGTTGCCGAATCAAGCAAGGAATCCAAAGTTAGTGCGACCGCACAATTCGCATATGATTTTCTGAGCAAGAATTCAATCGACGAAGTCGACAAACGGCGCTACCAGGAGGTCTTTGGCTCTGCGAATTTGGGACTGAGTTCCGAGAAAGAAGTACAGTGGAGAAGGCAGGACCTGGAAAGTGCCGGCGATTCAGCTGCATCGGAAGAGCGCCGTGTCGAAGCGGCAGAACGAGTTTTGCGAATGTCCATCAAAGCCAATGACAGTGAGCATGTGGCAAAGCACGTCGGGATATTGATCGAATGTTTAGATTCGAAACAGTCGGCGGTTGCCGACCGCGCATTGTCAATTTTGATGGAAGAAGACTCGGATTCGGGACTTACTCTGCTTGCTCGGCTGGAAAAATCCAGGTCGATTGGCGTCACGCAATACAAAAAAATGAAAGCGGCATTGGAAGATTTAATTTGCCGCACTGATACAAGTGGCTCCACTGACTCCGCAATCGACGATGCGATATTGCGCGTGCATGCCATTCAGGCGGCGAAACAGTTCTTTGCCAACGAAACTCCACTCAATAAGAACGTCTTTTGCGGAATGCTATGCCAGGCACTGTCCGCCAACAATCAATTCGCCGAAGTAAAGGTCGAGGCGCTCAAGGCATTGACGGCCTTCGCTTCGCCTGGTGATAAGTCCGTCATTGACACGATCAAACCGTTGCTTTCGCCGGCCGGCGAAAAGTCAGAAGCAGTCCGGCTGCAAGCAATCAAGGCCATTGAAACGCTGGTGCCCACCGCATCCGAAAGGAAGTCCATTCTTGCGCCGCTTGCAACAACAGAACCAAATGTAGCCGCAAGAGAACTCCTTCAGCGATATCACATCGCATCCGGCAGCATCGCCGATAGATCATCTCAATTGAGTCGGGAAGCTGTGGATAGAATCCGCACTGGCCAAAACCGACCCGGTATTATCGAGGCAAACCTTCTGGCAGGACTACAAACAGATTCCGACTTCAAGTTGCTTCTGAAGCAATCAAATATCCTCGACTATATCGACAAAGATAACACTCTCTGCCTGCGATATCTGGACAAAGAACCACACGTCAGATTGGTTGACGCTTGGGCCGTCAGCCGCGAAAAGGGCGACTGGAAATCATGCATTGGCTGGGAACTCGATGCGCAAAACGCTGCCTTGAAACAGTTCGAGCAACGAGTAGGCAGGTTGGCCGACAAGACCCGCACCGGTGGTACCGATCGCACCATTGAGCTAGGTGATAAAAACGGTAGCCTGAAAGTGAGCGAACGAGAGCGCGCTGCGCTCTATATGGGCTATCTGGTAAAGAATGGATCTCAAATGGGAGATCCATTCTTCAAACACATGAATGATGGCGGAAAATACAGCGCAGCAGAAATTGACCGTATTCGTAATCGGACGGCAAACTGGCAGATGGGTAGAACAGGCAAATTCCCAGGTGTGCCGGATTCAGACCCTTGGTTCACAGCCGAATATAAGATAGCGCACCAGCTCAAAGAATTGTGCGTAAAACATGATGGACAAATCCGCGAAGATATTCTGCGCTCGACAATTCTTGATGCTTTGACTGTAGATAGACAGACCACCGAGATCGGCGCGGTTGCGGTAGCCACTAAAGGATCGCGAGCTTCGGATTATGCTCGCGTACAGCTGATTGACGGCTTAGATGCATTGCTTTCTCGCCCGGATTGCTCCCCAGAAATGAAACGTGATACGGTGAAGGCTCTTGGTGCTGTCCTAGGCGACATAAAATCAGACCAGCTGCCGCTGACAACAGTTGCCACCATTAGGCTGCGAGAGAAATTTGGTCCTACTTCCTTTGAGCGATTCGATCCTGAATGGGCCAAGGTTCGAAACTCAATCAAGTCTCATGCTGCCGCCGATTTCCAGAAAGGGGAGGCGGAAAACATTCGCACCCCGGCCCATGTCAAAACTGTTGCGCAGGAATCACTGGAGACGAACTGGGGCAGCGTAAATAAGCTCTGGGACCGTATGCCGATGGCCGACAGACGAATGACACCTGCCGAATTAGCAGACTTACTACCGAAAAATCTTTCCGCACTTGAGAAAAAGTCGAGCAACGCAGTTGGGCACGACGAGACTGTACACACGGGTATCGAACAGATTTTTCAAGCAACAAAGGGCATTCCTTTCAAAGGAAACAACGACCCGCGATTGACGGTCATGTATGATTTGTTGGATTCAAAATACGAGGACGCAGTACGTTTGGCTGCTGCGGCGGTGCTAGGAGAGACACAAACCGTCTTCGGAATTGCGGCAAATACTTCAGATAAAGCAGTCCAGCTCGATTGCGTTCGCTTGCTCGCCAGATATCGCGCTGATGTAACGGTGCCGGAGAATGCTTTGCTCGAACAAGCAACGAATCTTCGGGCAACACTCGAAAAGGTGTCGGGAAAGGCGATCGAAGGCGACCCTTTCGCCTTCGCTCTCAAATATTTGTCCGATCAGCCAGCAGACGAAATCGCCGTGAAGGTCGTCAGGCAACAGCTGCATAAATATGGCGATGCCGCCGCGGCAGCCGGAATAGCATTAGCTAATGCCGCTACAACCGATGCGCAGGGACTAAAAAGGGCGAATGAATTCTTCCAGAAAGCGTTTCAAGCTTTTGAGATCAACCCGAAGGCGTTTTCGGAACTAGCTTCACCGAAAGCGGGAACGTACAATTCTCGCGACCTGACCAGTGCTGCGCACACTGAGGCTAGTCGATTGGTAGGACTGCACCAGAACAGCGGAGACGTGCCTCTAATGGCAATTGCTCTGGCGCAATACGCCAAGCTTCAAATTCGCATGAATCCATCTGATCAAACCGCAGTTCCTAGAGCTACTCAATCTTTGAAGTTAGCCGATCTGTTAGGAGAATACTGTTACCAGCCGCAAAGTGCCGAGCGGAGCGAGCAAGTCGATGAGATCGTGCAAACACTTAAATTGTCGCCGTCTACAAGAGGACTCTCTGTGTCCGGCAGCGCCCTCATGTTTCAAGCGCATAGCAGAGCCCAGGAGCACTTGAAGATGCTTGAGGCAGAGCGACTCGCGCATCCGTATGAAAAGGAGCTAGGCATCAAGATCGCCAGTGCAAGAGTGGAAATGGCGACGCTTGGTGTCGATAGATTGGTTTACGACGCGAAACTGTGCCGGCAGCTTAGGAAAGATTCTAAGGAGCCGGAAGCGCTGGATGCGCACATTCGGCAATTGTCGGCGATTGTTCAGGCGGAAATCGGCAAGCTTGATCCGTCGGCAAAATTTGAATCTGCACACTTGAAATTTCACGTTGCTTTTGCAAAGAGCCTTTGCTTGCAAGGTGATGAACAGCAGGCGGCAATAAAACAAGCCGGTGAGTTGCTTTCTCAGGCCATGGAGCTTGCGGCCAAGGATTTTGGAGACAACTCGCGGCAGTACAAGTACCTGGCGGCAAAGTCCGCGGAGCTGAAAGCTCAAACTATTTCTAAGAAAGCGGCCTGACTTTAAATGCGGTTTTCACCGAAAGCTGACTGATTCACTGAGCTCTACAGGGCTCACGAAGCTTGTTTTGTTCAGTGTAGCTGTCATCCGAAAGAACCACTTCTCTACAGCCCGGTACCGGCAATCGCACACCTGGAGCTAACTCCATGTGCCACTTAAGAAACGAACTCACCTGCTTGACGTTCTTTTCACTGGCTCCACCATCGACGGCCAAAGAATAACCGAACAGCAAGGCTTCAATCGGATTCAAGATGGCCTTGCTATTTATGACAGCTACAGTTGAATCTTCGGACGAATGAGAAAGCGAGATGCTAATCTCCTGGCTTCGCGCATGCCTGCGCGCCGGGCGGACAGCTTTGATTCTGCCTGCCTCTTCGTCAGTCTCGATAATATCGGCATTGATTGAACCTAAGGCTGCTAAGCACAGATCGAAAGTCTGCCTAGCGTTGGCTCTAGTTGTAACTCGTCTTTCTTGGCAGGGTGATGGTTGGTTGTATCGATAAATCCAGGACAGAAGTAACGCCGCTGGTACCAAAATTGACACCATGTACACAACTGTTATTACGTTCATAGCGACTATCACTGGCGGATCCCACCAAAACTTCAGAAACGAAACGCACAAGGCCATTTGGAATGCAATGCTTGCCACTGTGAAGGCGGCAGACGCTAAAGCTACTCGACTCACTACTTGTATCAAGTCGTTGCCGCCGGTAAAGCAATCGATCATCGGTGTGTTACAAACCAGTTCGTTCCTAAGAGATACATTCTGTTTTTTGTTCATCCAAGTTTTCTCCAATGTTTATCCGCTGCTTGAGCGCCAAGAGGGGAATGAAGACATCTTGCTCTCGGTCGGCTGCTCAAGGAACGGGATCAACGCCAACTGGAATTAGGGTTCACCCTAGCTGTTAGAATGCACTGTGGTGACTGGTAATATACTCCCGTCCGATGCAGGCTGGTGGATGGTCAAACACGGATTACGTAACGTAAGAATTGGCGTCGGTGCGCTGGCTGGACTAGCTCTTTGGTCCGTCTGGCAGTTATCTGCCAAAACCTCTCCGGAGCTGGAGTCCATTAACGACCGTTATCAGCTGTCAAATATGCTTGATGGTGGTAATCGAGTAGGTGTCAACGATAAGTCATCGCCTATTTTCATTGTTGCCATAAAGGCTCCTCCGTCATCCCAATCAGATAACTCGCTTT
>JADYXS010000382.1 GCA_021772155.1 Candidatus Obscuribacter sp. | reverse complement strand
TGGCTGAGCGGCTACCGGCTCTTGAAGGCACTCCGGTATGGTCATCATCGTCATCAACGCATCGTGCAGTTCGTCAGCATCGCGGATATCCGGCCAGGCCTCGTCTATGACCCTGGCTATGGCATTGGGGTCTAAGCGTCCGACCTCTTCCAATACCGTCTGCGGCAGCATACGGCGCATGTCAACGGCGCGCGCGCGCCGTTCCTCAAGCGGAACATCGTCCAAGTATGCATAAGGATTTGCATTCAGAATCTCATGAGAAAACTGGGACGGCATCGGCGTATCGACAGCGATGCATTTCAATGATCCTGAATGAATTCGACCGAGTATCTCAGTTAAACCTTCCAAATCCATTGCTTCAGTAAGTACGTCTTTCATCACTTCTTGAATCAAGGGGTGGTCGGGGAACTGAATATCACCTTCACGGTTATCCTGGCAGGCAGCGCCTTCCGGAAACACAGTCGCCAACAGGTCTTCGGCGCGCATGCGCTGTAACTGCGGCGGCACTTTCTTACCACCTCGAAAACGTAATAAAGCAAGAGCACGCGTTGCGTCCCAGCGCCAGCGCGTACCAAACAGAGGTGACTGAAATGCCGCCTGTTCCAGAACTTCCCGAACCGTGTTAGGGTGAAGCCAATAAAAAATATCAGCTAAAGGAAAGCTGTGCTTTTCCGAAAGAGAAATGTTCAGTCCATCATCAGTCGCTGCAGCCTGTAGTTCCAGATTGAAACTGCGGCAGAATCGCTTTCTAAGAGCAAGTCCCCAAGCTTTGTTTATCCGAGCTCCAAAAGGCGCATGAACAACTAGTTGCATCCCACCGCTTTCATCAAAAAATCTTTCTGCGATTACAGTGTCTTGCGTTGGCACCCCACCAAGAATAGCTCGTCCTTCCAAGATGTATTCGATAGCTTGCTCGCCAGCTGATTTGTCGAATCCACAATTATCGTTAAGCCATTTCAGGCAGGCATCGACGGCAGGTGAAGATGAAAGCGTTGCTCCCGGAACGGAGTCAGACAGCATATCGCTGACAGTTTGTCGGATGGCCGACACTTGTGCAGACAACTCGACAGTTCGCCCAGGCGCTTCCCCGCGCCAGAATGGCACCGTTGGCGGCAATCCATGTGCATCTTCCACAAGCACACGACCACGTCCCATCTCGACGCGTTTGACGCGCCAAGAGGTATTGCCTAGCAAAATGATGTCTCCGGCATTGCTTTCAACTGCAAAGTCTTCGTCCAGGGTGCCGACGGAAATATTTTCTGGCTCTGCCACCATTGCGAAAGCACCGACGTCCGGAATGGCACCACCGTTGGTGATAGCAGTCAAACGACTACCGCGACGACCTTTCACAACACCGTTTACTCTATCCCTGTGGAGATAGGCACCGAATTTTATGGACCTGGCCTCAAAGCCCTCGGCCAGCATCTCAAGAATTCTGTCGAAGGTCACACGATCCAAATTACGGTAGGGATAAGCCTTACAACACAGCTTGAATAAATCATCTTCCCGCCACTCTTCAACGGAACAGGTGGCGACAATCTGCTGAGCAAGTATATCCAATGGGCATTCCGGAATAATCAGACGATCCAACTGCCCTTCTCTGATGCCTTTTACAATTCCGCCCACTTCGACCAATTCGTCCCTTGTCGTAGGGAAAATTCTGCCTTTCGGCACGGCTCCACGCCAGTGACCGGCCCGACCGACTCTTTGCAATGAAGCCGAAAGTGAACGAGGGGAACTCATCAAACAAACGAGATCTATGGCACCAATATCAATACCAAGTTCCAAGGAAGCGGTTGCCACCAGTACTTTCAAGCTTCCATTCTTGAGGCGGTGCTCGGCACTCAGACGGAGCTTCCGAGAAAGACTTCCATGGTGGGCAGCGACTGCCTCCTCTCCGAGTCGCTCAGCCAGTCGAAATGCCATGCGCTCAGCCAATTTTCGCGTATTCACAAACACTAAGACTGAACGATGCGATTCTGTATATTTCGCGACGCGATCGTATATTTCGTCCCACATTGGACCTGAGGCAACCGCACCAAGCGGTTGGGCAAGCGATACCACTTCCAAATCCAATTGTCGTCGCTGTCCGACGCTGACGACAACGGGTAGGTGCCGCTTGCTTCCTGCCAGGAATTCAGCCACTAATTCAATTGGATTCTGCGTGGCGGATAACCCGATGCGAACAGGGCGCTTTTCCGCCAGAGCATCGAGCCGCGCCAGTGACAGAGCCAGATGAGCGCCTCGCTTATCATCGGCTATGGCGTGAATTTCATCGAGAATGACAGTGCTGACAGTGGTGAGCATCGCTCGGCTCTTATCGGCTGTGAGCAGAATGTACAGCGATTCGGGAGTAGTGACCAAAATGTGCGGCGGCTTCCTGAGCATTTTCTGCCGTTCGCCTGCCAGCGTATCGCCAGTGCGAACCGCAGTGCGAATCTCAGGCATGTCATAGCCGCGTTCCTTAGCAAGCTCAAGAATCTGTGCCAGAGGTTGCTCAAGGTTCTTTTGAACGTCATTGCTGAGCGCTTTAAGAGGCGATATATAAATAATCTCGGTGCGATCCTCAAGATTGCCTGTCAGCGCCTTGCGGACCAGTTTGTCGATACAGACAAGGAATGCCGCAAGCGTCTTGCCTGAGCCGGTAGGCGCGGAGATGAGTGTGGTTTTGCCGGCAAAGATATGCGGCCAACCCTCGATTTGAGGCTCAGTAGCGCTGCCAAAGCGCGCCAAAAACCATTCCCTTACGAGAGGATGGGCCCAACTCATGTGATCCTGTGCCAATGCCTGCATTGTCTATATTGTAGAACGATCGCAAGGCTACCGCCAGTTAGCGCTTCTCGTCCCTGAGTGCAGGCAACGAGTCCTCAATTGCTTTCGCCCGAACGGGGTCATGCTTTTTGACCACACACAATGCGTAATAACCCAACAAGGCCGAATAGCGATCGCTATTACTCAGCCCTTTCGCTTTGTCGATGATTTGGAGGGCTTTATCAAAATAAGGGAGACTTTCCTTTGACGCTTCATTTTGGTCCATTTGTCGAGCAACCCACCACAAAGGACTCGCCAGCTTCCGCAGCTCGGCTTGACTCAATTTATCAAGGTCCAACTTCGACGTCGCATCAAGTAACTGCTTGGCAATTTCCGCGCTATTTTTTCCTTTGCCATAGGGTCCAAGCGAAGGATTCAAGATAGCAAATCCCTTAGAAAGGATATCCGCTTGGGTGCGGACGTCTGCTCCTTCGAGCATCGACATCAACACATTGACAGTTTTCAACGCGTCATCAACTTTTCTATTCAGTGCCTGGTTCAGACCCAGTTCGCCTAAACATTCGCGGTGCTTGGTCTTATCACCGTCTTTGCCACCATAAATCTCAACTGCCTTTTTAAGGTGTCGTTCTGCTTTTTCAAGATCGGTGTCGTAACCAGGAACGCTGTATAGCTTGGCAGTGGTTTGTAGAACGTCAGCAAGCTCCTTTGAATTCGGAACGTGCTTCTGCAAACTTTTTATCGCCGCTTCGCATTGCCTGATGCGTTCGGCACCGTCGCGAGAATACGGCGCCGGGTCAGGCTTCCTGATCATGAAGTCGACGTACTTAACCCGAGCCCGCGCTAGCTCCAAGTCGTCCTCTCCATGATCTTTACTTCGCTGATTCAAATATTTCTCGAAGTCCATGCGACCTGAGTAGCCACCTCGAGCTTCGGCTTCTTTCAGGCGCTCGTCGAGAGCTGCTGGACTATTCACCGGATTTGCCTCGGGGCTCAATCTCTTCAGCTCAACCAATAGCAAGGCCTGCATCGGGTCGTTCGCTTGAATTCCCATGTTTTTGTTGAAATCGACGAATGTTTGAAAGTAGAACCTATCGATCTCTTTATCACCGGTGGAGCCCATTTTCTCAGTGAAGATACGCTGAACGCGGTTGACAGCGTCCTTGTTAACGGGCAAAGCCAGAATCAGATCCCGGGCGCGTTTAGCACTTTCACGATCCTTCGATGTGAGCATGTCTGCACAAGATGCAATTGCATTCCAACGCAATTTCTCTTGTGGATCTTTGTTTGCAAGGATAGCGTCCGCTACATCCATCTTCAGTTTGTCGTGGTTGCTGGGAGCTGCTAGTACCTCAAGAAGCGCGGCTCTGCGTGGATCATCAGCAGGCAGCGATTGTCCTTTGAGATCAGCTAAAATTGGAGTCAGTGCCTTTTGCATCTCTTTACTGGTGGCATTATCGGCAAGAGTCGGACCAGACACTAAGTAAGCATGAAGCATAATTGCTTCAGCTTCAGGCGATCGTCCTTGCTTGTTCAGGCGCACCAACTCACTCATGGTTTGTTCTGCTAACTTGACGTCTAGCGGCATAACCGGAGGTGGTGATTTCGCAAAACCTGGATATTTCTGCTCTCCGTCCGCAATTGCTCTGCGTGCCCGCTCATGCCAGAGCGCAACATGAGCTACATGTGCATCAAACACCTTCATCACCGAATTCATAGCGAACGCCGAGTCCTTTTCATCAAGGTCCCGCAAGAGTGCTTGCGCTTTCGGATCAACTGTGGCGGAATCGGCACCAACTGCAAGCCTAGCCAGGCTGTCTAGCGCAGCCTGACGGTAAGGAGAAGCCTTGTCACCGGCAATTGGACCTGTGATGGCCAAATATTCGGCAAACTTGAATCGACTTGCCTGTGTTCCAAACACGGCCTGCGTTTTCAATGACGCTAAGCCATTATCTC
>JADYXS010000381.1 GCA_021772155.1 Candidatus Obscuribacter sp. | reverse complement strand
TTGCAGAGTTCGGTCCTGCGATAGTTATCTTTATTTGTTTCATCATGACACCGCTGATTGACATCTCGGCAATTCCGGTCCGTTACTTTATTGCCCAAGGTGTCCTTAGCGAAACAGCACAAAAGCTGTCTCTGGCAGAATCACGCACCGAAGCGGCGGAGATTGCTTCAGGCGGTTCATGGAAGGGTCTTCTTGATAAGTGCGGAGTCCAAGTTCACGCCAAGCCTTTGAAGCTTGTCGTGTGCGGTAAATCCGAGTCCGACAAAATCACGCTTGAACCTGGTGAAGCCGTCCCGGTGGCTTACTTGCCGAACGGCAGTAAATCGCCCTGTGTTTACTCGATGGAATTGACGGTAGACGCTGATATCCCGCCTCTCTACCACGGAACGAGCGGTCTACCGGGATTCACTTCCCCGATCACCATGAAACTGAGCAGTCGCTCCAACTGGGAGAACTTAAGCAGAGATCCCGCTACCCGCAAATATTTCATTAACGAGTAGGACACATGAAAAAGAAATTGCTCGCCGGCACATTTGGTTCTTTGACCCTCCTTTCGTTGGTCGCTGGATTTTTGATTCCAGCATACGGGGACCACATCGCAAAGCCCTATGACTGGACCGTCGAATTGGAAACTCGAAAGTTAGAACATCAGTTTGATTATGTTGGCTCTCATTTGAAAGGTGTAGAGAAAGTCAAAGTCTCTTACCAACAAACGCCAACTGCTGAGAATCCGGAACCGACCAGACAGCACTATGAGAATTTCTGGTATCACGACGGCAAACCACTGGGTCTAGAGCGCCTGCACGCGTATGAAATAACCCAGGGCGACGGCGTCTCGATTTTGATCAAACATAACGACGAGATGGGCAGTGACAAGGAATGCAAAGCGGCTGCAAATGCAATCTTGCGCGTAATACTCGATTCCTACCTGAACAAAAATGCCGTCGTCAATGTCCGAATTCCTCCGGAAAGCTTTGAAAAAGTGCGTGACTATCTTATGGAACTAGGATGTCTTCAACATCTGCCATCAGGAGATGACACCGTAAGCAGCTCGATCAACATTTTCTTGCAAACAGATCCTGACCCAACGCAAACCGAAACCCTCTATTACATCTAGGTGCACTCATGAATACTCAGCGCCGGCAGGCACGCAAAAATAGCGGCAACATGCTAATCCTTGTTTCCGTGTTCATGGCCGTCGCAGCGTTGTTTGTGCTCTGTGCTTCTTCGCTCGGTTCGTTGTTCTTCGAGCATTCGAGATTGCAAAATTCGGCAAACGAAATCGCTCTTGCCGGCGCTAGAAAGCTCAATGAGAACGATCGCCTCGGACAGATGAACAATATGATCGGGCGTTGTCGTCAGTTGGTTTATTGTTCAACTGATACTTATGCTCAAGTCGATACCACTTACGCTCACTTGCGTCATTTGGCGGAGCAACTGGCTGAGGAGTCGCGGGACAGTGCAGCAGATATGGAAACCGAGCGTCATTTGCTGGCTGAGCTGGCCCGCAACGAGGCACAGATCACCATGACGAAAAAGTTTAACGAGATCAAAGTTAGCTATCCGATGAGCCTTCCCTGGCTGAAAGTCGAGGCTCCAACACTCGAGTCGATAGTCCCTGGAAAGCTTGCGGACGTTCAGTCTAATGTCATGGAGATGAAAGGATTCAGTGAATTGGAAAGCCACGATGTAGCTCAAGGCTATCTGAAAGTCTACCCCGACCTCAAGTTGTACAAAGAACATATCGATGCTCGTTTACCGGCACCAGACAACGCTCTCAGGTTCAAACTGGCATCGTTAGCGGCCCCGGTAGGAGATTCTGCTTCCAGCCCGATCATCTCGTCCAGCACCACGGTAGCACCGGCTCGTGCTGCATTGGCGAAGAAGTTCAGAACCATCGACGACGATGAACTACCATCTGCTTGCCAGGTCACAATCGACTTGAAGATTGGAGCTACTCTGGGTGCATCGACACAAGATAAGGCGGAGGCAATTGGGACTGCAGCTGCTACCGGTGGAGGACTGCCTCTTTAGTATCGACGGTGTCATCATTCAAACCGCCTTTGATCTTGCGTACCATCCACTTCTGGAAATCATCCATGTAAGTGAAGACAACCGGGACAATGATTAGCGTCAGAAGAGTTGAGGTCACCAATCCACCTGTTACTGCAATTGCCATCGGCGCTCTTGCTTCAGAACCGGCGCCGATACCGAAAGCTATCGGAAGCATCCCGGCAATCATCGCCACGGTCGTCATCAAAATTGGCCGCATTCTGGCTTCGCCGGACATGATGATTGCTTCTTTTCTGTCAACGCCAGCGTTCATCGCCATGATGCAATATTCCACAAGCAAGATGGCGTTCTTTGTCACAAGACCCATTAACATCACAATACCAATCAGTGCGTAGAAACCCAGGGATTGCCCGCCCATCATCAACGCAATCAATGCTCCGCCCAAAGAGAGGGGTAATGAAATCATAATGGTCAGCGGATGAACGAACCCGCCGAAGAGCAACACGAGAACACCATAGATCAAGAATACGCCCGTACCAAGCGCCCATCCAAATCCGGAGAAAATGTCTCGCTGAATTTCGGCGTCACCGGCTGGCACATCTTTGATTGTTAATGGCATATTTTTGTATGCCGGCAGTGCCTTTACTTTGGCAAGGGCCTGCCCGAGAGTGAATCCCGGAGCCAGGTTGGCATCAATTGAAACTTGACGAGCTCGGTCGAAACGCTTAACTTCTGAATGGCCACTTCCGTATTTGATTTCCGCGACAGAAGAAAGAGGTATCAATTTCCCGTCTGGTCTGGCTACGCGCAACTCGCTGATAACACGCGGTTCCATTCTGTACTTGGGAGCTAGTTGAATGCGAATGTTAATTTGCCTGTTGTCTAAATTGAACTTTGCCAGGTTCGCATCAATATCTCCCAAGGTTGCCACCATTGCCGTTCTAGCAATGGACTGGACATTAATGCCTTGCTCTGACGCGCGTGAAAAGTCGGGCATTACTTGAATTTCGGGCTTCTTGAGCGAAGCACTGGAAACAATATCGCTCAGACCGGAAATGCCTCGTATCTGCTCTTCTAGCTCGGAGGCAGTGCGATTTAATGCTGCACCGTCGTCGCTGGTAAGCAACACCTTCAACTTTCCGCTAATCCCTTGCGTCACACCGAAACTCAAGCGAGCGCCGGGCACCACAGCTATCTCTTTACGAACGGATTGCTCAAACAATTGCTGCGACATTCTCTTATCGCGAGGTTTTAGCGTTATGTAGAGAGTGCCTTTGTTGACTTCGCCAGCGGAACCGCCTTGCCGTCCTCGTCCTGCGGACGCGGCTCCAACCTGGGCAAAGACAATGTTCACTTCTGAGCGCTTACGCAGAATACCGGTGAGTCGCTCGGCAACCGCTGTGGAGTCGGCTAAAGATGTCCCCGGGGGTAGCTCGAATGATAGAAGACATTCGCTACGATCTACAGTTCCGATTACGGATGTTGGCATGGTCCTAAATAGCATGATGCTGAAGATGAAGAAGGCCAGACCGGTTCCGATTGCGATGAGCCTGTGTCTCAATGCCCAGTTAAGCATCGTGTCGTAGGTATCAGTGAGCCAGCCACGCACTTCTTTGTGTGGGGCGACTTTCATAAAGTACGCGGCGATGAGCGGCGTCAGCATGCGAGCTACGACCAGCGAAAAGAAGACAGACGCAGCAACTGTCAGTCCAAACTGTTTAAGAAACTTTCCGGGAATTCCGCCCATGAATGCCACTGGGACAAAGACTACGATGATGGTCATAGTGGTGGCAACGACTGCCAGACCGATTTCATCGGAAGCATCGAGAGCCGCTTGAAATGGAGATTTGCCCATGTGAGTATGCCGAACAATGTTCTCGATTTCCACGATGGCATCGTCGACTAAGACTCCGATCACCAGAGACAGACCAAGCAATGACATGTTATTGAGCGTGAATCCGGCATAGTGCATTACGGCGAAGGTGGGAATCAACGACAGGGGCATCGCCAACGATGAAATGACAGCCGCTCGCCAATCGCGCAGAAACAGCCAGACGACGAATACGGCAAGCAATCCTCCTACTAACAGCGATTCCATGGCGGCGTGATAAGAGTCATGCACGAACTTTGTTTGCGATCTGATCTTTTCCAGGTGAACATCGGCCGGCAAAATCTTTTCGACGTCTTTCAGCTTTTGTTCGACTGCTTCTTCCACATCGACCATGTTGGAGCCGGTGCTGCGGACGACAGAGAAGGCAACGACAGGCTTGCCGTCGAGCATGGCTATCTGTCTTTGATCCGAGGATCTATCTTCCACTTTGCCCAGGCTGTCCAGCCGCACCCAACGCTTGTTAGGCAAACCAATGCGCAAAGCCGCCAGTTCGTCCGCGGTCAGTGCGCTTCCGAGTGTTCGAATAGTCTCTTCTTGGGACCCGACTTCGCCACGACCGCCGGGTAAATTTATGTTTGTAGCGCGAACTTGAGCGCTCACCTGGTCGGCAGTGGCACCGACAGCTTGTAAGCGATATGGATCAAGATCAACACGAATCTCACGGTCTACGCCGCCGGAGCGCTGTACTTGTCCCACTCCCTTTGCACTGAGCAGGGTGCGGGAGATGGTGTTATCGATGAGCCAACTTAGCTCTTCTGTCGAACGCTTCGGGGACGACACTACATAGGTGACAAAAGGACCACCGGTGAAATCTACGCGCTGTACGATCGGTTCATCGATTTCTCGCGGAAGCATGGTGCGAATCTTCGATATTTCGTTGCGGACGTCATTGACGGCACGATCGATGTCGGTATCTAGCTCGAATTCAATAGTGGTGCTCGAGATACCTTCGTTGACAATTGAGGTGATGTGTTTGATGTTGCCCAAGCCGGCCACAGCATCTTCAATACGTCGGGTAACCTGCGTTTCAAGCTCCGCTGGAGCGGCGCCTGTTTGGGCAACGCCGACAGATACGATGGGAACGTCAATATTCGGTGATTCGTCAATTCCCAGCTTATAAAACGCTACCATCCCGCCGATTGTCATCACAAGGAAGAGCATGATCGTCGGTACCGGATGGTTAATCGACCAGGCTGAAATATAACGCAGATTCATTATTCATCGGCTCCAACTGCCGGTTTAATAGATTTTGGCGTTGAGGCCTCGACGCGAACCACATCGCCATCTTTAAGGAACCCGGCGCCGGTCAAGACGACAGGTTCACCCGGTTTCAAACCGGATACTACCTCTACTTGATCGCCGAAGCGGTCACCGAGCCTGATTGTGCGAGCCACTACGTGGTCGCCTTCAAGGGTGAAAGCAAGGTTGTAATCGTCATGGCTAACTGCAGCTTTGGTTGGGATCACGGTAACTTGTTCTGCGGCCAGTCTGACTTTCCCGTGCACGAAAATGCCTGGACGCAAATCCTTGGAGAAAGGAACTTCGATTCTCAAAGTAGCTAACCTTGTGTCCATGTCTACTTGTGGCGTGATAATGCGCAGGATTCCGGTGAATTCGCGTGCATCAGGTCCTGTGAAAGAAACTTGTTGTCCTTCGTGTAGGCGCACCAGATCGGTTTCTGGAACTTGAGCTCTCACTTCCAGCCGATTGTCGCGGATCATATTGAACAAAGGTTTTGTTTGCAGCGCCGTGCCGATCTCACCAAGGTGTGCATCGCGCTTTGTAATCATTCCATCTGCAGGGGCGCGGATGATTGTTTGGGCGATCTGACTTTCAATCTGCTGAACGCTCGCTTTGATCTCGTCTGTGGTAGCGGCGGCAGTCATTATGTCTTCCTTGCGACCGCCGAAAATGAACATCTTCATACGCTCCCGGGCTTGCTTGGCTGCCGATTGTGCAGCTTGCAACCGTTGGTGCGCATTTCGTAATTCAGCTTCGGCAACCAATTGACCAGTCGTTCTGTTATCTGCTTCTTGATCGCTCACGGCTCCTTGCTTTGCCAGCGCTGTATAGCGGTTAGCAAACTGTTTGGCGTTAGTCAGATTCGCCTCTGAGCGGGCAATATTGGATTCCTCCTGCGAGATCACGGCGTTTGCCTGGTCGAATGCTGCTTTCACTCCATCAATCTCGTAAGATCGATTTGGTTGAAGCGCCTTTAAGTAATTCGCTTCGGCAGATCTCAATCGCGCTTTTTCTCGAGCAAGTTGCGCGCGCAAGATTGATGAATTCAGCGTGGCCAGCACCTGACCTTTGTGAACGAAATCTCCTTCCTCCGCATTTACACTTTCGATGCGCAATCCTTGCACTTCCGAGCCGATGATGATCGGGTCAGCTGCTGAAACGGACCCGCTAATGTCCAAGACTCTTTCGGCGGTGATTCTGGCAACCGGAGTTACATCCACGGTCAGCACGGGAGCCTTCTTCGTTTCAGTTGCTGGACCTTTCGGCATGAGTGCCTTGATAGCAAAAACTGCCACCATAATCAGTGCAACGATTGACACTACCCACGTGGCCATCCTTTTTTTGGAGCCAGGGCGTGAACCGATGAATTTCAGATAGAGCTCCGGTAGCTCGGTTTTGGCAGACATCTTTAACATTTCACTCCTGGGATTCCAGTAGATAATCGCTCAGCTTTCCACGTTCGTCGTCGGATAGAATTCCGGCAAAAATTACCGTAAGCACTTCATTGACCTGACTCTGAAAGGTGCGGCGTTTGCCGCCAAAATATGTGGTGAAAATTTTGCCGTAGAGCGTGTCGCTAATGACGCCGGTGATGATGTCGGCCGGCATTGTCCTGACACGCCCTGCCGCCATCAATTCTTCAAGCAGCGTGTGCCAGGGACCGATGTTTTTTTCGCGATGCAGCCTGAAAGTGGGGTTTTCTCTGTCGCGGAATTCGGCCCGCTCTTGAATGAGCAATTCAACAACTTCCGGATGCTCGTCGAAATAACCAAGGAAAGCGCTTAAGGCCATGGCGATTCTGTTCACCGGATCTTCTATGGAGGCAGTGGCGGCTGTGATACAGGCATTCAGTCCGACCATGCCGCGGTCCACTGTAGCCAGGAACAGCTCTTCTTTGGTTGAGAAGTATCTATAGATGGTCCCTTTGCCCAACCCGAGTCCATCTGCAATCAATTGCACGTCTGTCCGCTGATAGCCATATTGCGAAAACTTTTCGGTGGCGAACGCCAGAATATCTTCTCGGCGCAGGGCGAGAAGTTCTTCGTTTTTCGGTCGGCCTCGTTTCGTAAGTGTTTCCATCGAAATACCGGACTGATCAGTCACTTTATTAAGATAGCACAGCCATGGCTAGTCTGTGCTCCAAAAGTGTCAACTGTTTAACGCTCTGGAACCGTCGGTTGAATTTCTTTAAAGCCGCAAAACGAATGCGTGGCGTACTATAGTCCCTCGCTCATCTGTAAGGGGTTGGAGTTTGTCTGAACAGCTTTCCACGAAAGGTACTCCTGGTGAACTAGGTATTACTTTTAGCGAGCGGACCGGTGAACCGGTCATCAACTTTTCGCCATCAGCGGAGTTAATCCCCCCAACTGAATACACTGACCGGATCGAATGGGTTCGCAAATCTTACGAACGGTTCATAGAAAAAGTTATCGAAATTGAAGCCTTGCGGGGCCCTTCACCGGCGTTTTAGCTGTAGGATGCGCGACGTTTTGGCTGTACGGGCGCCATGCGCCGCCCTTTTTTAGCGGCGTCGGCGGCAACCGATCAATAAGCACTTGCTCGTTCAGAGCCGCCGGGACGGCGGCGCTCCCGGGGTGCACTCGCTCCCGGGGTGCACTCGCTCCCGGGGTGCACTCGCTCCCGGGGTGCACTCGCTCCCGGGGTGCACTCGCTCCCGGGGTGCACTCGCTCCAGGGAGCAGTCCTGCTAAAATAAGCCGATGACTCAGCAACTTACACCACCGCCGATCAGTGAGCGGGCAATTAAGCGTGTCTACATCGAAACGTTTGGTTGCCAGATGAACAAGGCAGACTCCGAGCACATGCTTGGGCTGTTGGACGAGATCGGTTACTGCCAGACTGCCGAGCTGAAATCGGCAGACCTGATGATTCTCAACACTTGCGCTATTCGCGAGGGTGCCGAGGACAAAGTCTATAGTTATCTTGGACATTGGAAGCGTGTCAAAGCAGCCAATCCTGGCTCGTTGATCGCCGTGGGCGGTTGCGTGGCCCAAGATGCCGGGGAAACTTTGACACAGCGCGATCGCGGCGTCGACATCGTCTTTGGTACGCACAACCTTCATCGACTGCCTGAGCTGGTGCTGCAAGCGCAGCGCACCGGTAGACCAGTCGTGGAAATTTTTCAAGAGTTGCCAGAGGAACTTCCGGAATTGCCGGTGATCAGGCAAAACTCCACCAGCGCTTGGGTCAACGTCATTTACGGCTGTGACTACAATTGCACTTATTGCATCGTCCCTTATGTGCGCGGGCGCGAAAAAAGTCGCGAAGCACAAGTGATCATGAAGGAAGTGCACGAGCTGGAGCAAAGCGGCTACAAAGAAATCACCTTCCTTGGCCAGAACGTGACTGCCTATGGTCACGATCTGAACCCTGCCGTACATCTGGGGAATTTGTTGGAGCTTGCCGGTGACGTGGTAGGAATTAAGCGCTTGCGCTTCATGACCGGGCATCCACGCGATCTGCAAGATGCAATTATTGATGCTGTTGCAAGAACCGAGATTGCCTGTGAGCATTTCCACATTCCGATTCAAGCCGGCAATGATCGCACTTTGCGCAGAATGGCCCGTGGCTATAATGTGGACTACTACCGCAAGGTGGTGGAGCGCATTCGCAAGCGAATTCCTGATGCTTCGATAACGTCCGATCTTATTGTCGGGTTCCCTGGCGAAACTCAAGACGAGTTCATGCAGACAGTCAGTCTGGTGGAAGAAATTGGTTTCGATATGTGCGTTACGGCCGCCTATTCACCGAGAAACCACACTCCCGCTTCAAACTGGGAGCACCAGGTTACGGAAGAAGAAAAGTATGAACGTCTGCGCTTTCTCAATTCGGTGGTGGCAGAAGTGTCTCATCGATTCAACAAGAAATATCTTGGTAAGAAAGTAGAAGTTCTTGTCGAAGGCAAAAGCGAGCGTAACCCGGAGCGCATTTCCGGACGCACACGGACCAACAAAATTGTGAATTTCGAAGGCGGCGAAGAGCTGATCGGGCAATTGGTTGACGTCTACGTGCAGACCGCCAATCCCTGGGCGTTGCGTGGCACTATGGCCGGGGACCATTTGGTAGTGCAAGATAGTCAACATGCCTACCCGGGAGCGAATGAAGGTTCATAAATGATTCCAGAACGCATAGCGTCCACGACACCTTGAGCGGAAAGAGTTTTGCCCTCGCTCCCCTACCGGCAACAAAAGCCATTCCATGCACGAAGTTTAGATGTTACGGCTAAGGTGAATCAAAGTGTCTTCACCGAGCTGTTTGACCGAGCGCGTGTGAAACGGGCTGGGTAGATGGACGCTGGAAAAGCCACAGCTTGCAAGCACGGGCACGGCTTCAGAGTCATTCATTATTTTCGGAGCTATGAACCAGAAGATTTCATCTGTCTGGGGTAAAAGAGAAGAGGCTAATCTGCCACCACCTTCGCAAATTAGGCTCAGGATATTTTCTTGACCGAGATAGCGAAGAATCCAGACCAGATCCAATCCTTCACCAAGGGCCGATGCTGGAGTTGGTATCAGACGAACCTGCGGTCCGTATTGTCCGTGCTTCGCTTCTATCTGTTCTTCTTTCGAGAACACCCAGGTCTTTCCATCCGAGTTGGTCGCCAATTTGGAGTCGGTGGGGAGCTTTAACTGTGTATCGATCACAACGCGTACAGGATCGCGTCCTTGAGCTACATTGCGAACAGTTAGCTGAGCATCGTCTTGTGAGGCCGTTGCGCCTCCCACCATGATGCAATCAACCGTATCTCTCAGTTCGTGCACATAGAGGCGAGCTTGTGGACCGGTAATCCATTTGCTCTTGCCCTGACGATCGGCTATCTTTCCATCAAGTGTTGCAGCCATCTTAAGGCACACCCAGGGAAGACCGGTGGTTATCCACTTCAGAAATGCCCTGTTTAGATAACGGCATTCTGATTCCATCACGCCGCTGACTACGTTGATGCCGGCTTCTTTCAAGGCGCTGATGCCACCACCTGATACTTTCGGGTTTGGATCTTGTAGTCCGATAACAACGCGTCGAACGCCACTTGCGATTACGCGTTCGGTGCAAGGAGGCGTCTTGCCATGGTGACAGCAGGGCTCGAGGCTAACATAGAGCGTGGCACCGATCGCGTTGTCTCCAGCTTGGTTCAACGCCTCGACTTCTGCGTGCGCTAGCCCCGCCTGAGCATGGAAACCTTCGCCCAAGATTGTGCCATCATCTGCAACTACAAGAGATCCGACCATCGGGTTAGGTGCGGTTCTGCCCTCGGCGTTGCGCGCCAATTCTATGCAGAACCCTATGTACTTTTCGTCATCCAACATTTGCTTAGACTTTGGCTGTGGTTTTCAGAGCATTCTTTATTCGCTGGACAGTTTCCTTTATGTCGGATTCTTCTATGCGGTAATGGGTTACAGCGCGAATGCCAAGCTCTGCGTCAGCACCGACAATCACTCCATCCTGCCGCAATCGGCGGCAGAATTCAGCCTGCTGCTCATGATCGCCTTTCACTCGAAAGAAGACCATGTTGGTTCGAATTGCCGCCGGCTCTACCTGAATGCCATCAAGTTGAGCTAGCTCATCGGCCAATAGCTGGGCGTTACTGTGGTCTTCAACGAGTCTGTCGACCATATTTGTGAGCGCAATTTGGCAGGCCGCCGCTAGCACGCCGACCTGACGCATTCCACCGCCAAGCATTTTTCTCATCCTGCGTGCACGCTTTATGAAATCCCGATCTCCGCATATCATCGAGCCGACTGGTGCTGCAAGACCTTTTGAGAAACAGAATTGGATTGAGTCAAATGATTTGGTCAATTCGATCGGTTTCAGTTTCAGCGCCACTGCCGCGTTGAAGATGCGCGCACCGTCAAGGTGTATTTTGAAATTCTTTTTGCGAGCAAGCTTGATCACCGATTCCATATAGTCCAGCGTCAACGCCTGTCCGTGCCAGGTGTTCTCGACGCACAGCAATTCTGTTGGCGCCTTGTGAATGTCATCCTCGTCGCAGGTTATCTCATCTAAATGCTGCAGGTTGAAACGACCATCTTTTGCGTTCGGCACATTGCGCAGCATGATGCCGCCAAGTACGGAGGCACCGCCCAGTTCGTGCAGAATGATGTGCGAAAGATCTCCGGCTATTGCCTGTGAGCCCCGAGGACAGTGGGTCAACAGCGCGATCAAATTGCCCATCGTGCCACTTGCCACAAACAGTCCGTCTTCTTTGCCAAGCATATTGGCCGACATCTCTTGCAATTCGTTTACTGTCGGATCATCTTCATAGACATCGTCTCCAAGCTGCGCGATTGGCATTGCTTTGAGCATTTCCGGGCTCGGTAAAGTAACTGTGTCGCTTCTCAGATCGATTAGTTTCATGTGCTTATCCGAATGTTTGCTTTGTTGCCCTTAACCGAAGAAAACGCCTGCCACTTCAAGCAAGTCCATATCCAGCGTCTTAAGCTGGCTTACTGCCGCTTCTAACGGAACAGGCTTGATTTTATTGCCTTGTAATGAAGTCATCGTGCCGTATTGTTTTTCGCTAGCTAGGTCCGAAGCTGCCACACCAAATCTGGTGGCAAGTACTCGATCGAAGGCCGTCGGTGATCCGCCCCGCTGAATGTGCCCTAAGGCCATGGCACGCGTTTCGTAGCCTGTTTCCTTTTCGATGATCTTGGCAATTGTGTCACCGATGCCGCCAAGTTTGGCATGTCCGAAATCATCCAACTCTTCGCCGCGCAGCACCTGACCGATATTCTCCAGTCTTGTTCCTTCTGCTACAACGAGAATGGAAAAGTTGCGCCCGCGTGCATGACGCGTTTTAATTGCCGAGAGCAATTCTCCTACATTAAGTGGCTTTTCCGGAACTGCTATGAAATCAGCACCACCGGCTATGCCACCATAACAGGCGATCCATCCGGCATGCCGCCCCATCACTTCGCAGACCAACACTCGATTATGCGATTCGGCGGTTGTGTGCAAGCGGTCTAGTGCTTCCATCACGACATTGACGGCTGTGTCAAAACCGAAAGTGAAATCGGTGGCGTTCAGGTCGTTGTCTATGGTCTTGGGTACACAAATTACATTCAAATTGTGCTCTTTGTGCATTCGGTTTGCCACGCCGCAGGTATCGTCACCGCCGACTGCAATTACACCGTCTAGCCGATTGCGTTCCATGGATTCTAGAATCCGCTCGGGACCACGTTCTATTTTGAAGGGATTCGTTCGTGATGTTTTCAGAATGGTGCCACCACGCTGAATCAGTCCGCCCGTGTTTTGCAGCGTAAGCGGCATCACCATATTTTCGATCGGTCCGCGCCAACCTTCCAGGAAACCGATTACGTCTGCTCCATGCGTCTTGACGCTGCGGCGCACCACGGCGCGGATCACCGCATTAAGTCCGGGGCAGTCGCCACCGCCAGTCAGGATGCCAATTCGCATTACAAAGGACCTCTGATGTCGCAGTCCAAGCTCGTCATGTGCTGAACTCGGCTGAGACTGGTTAAGTATATTGCCAGCGCCTATGGGCAATTGACCAAGATTAAGCGAGATGAACCTGTCTAGAGGGGTCCGAACATATCTTCGGCGCTGTCAGTGGCTTCGAGGCGCAGCCTCTTGGCTAGCTCCGAGCGATCGCCTGCTTGATCCAACATATCGGCGTAGGCCCGTTTGAGCTCGGCAACTGCCGGATATATGGTCGAGCGATAGCCATCCATCTTCAGCCCTGCCTCGAACGTCGCAGTCGCCGCCTTATAATCCTTCTGCTCGGTGTAAAGTTTACCGAGAGCCGTATAGGCTTGAGTCTGACTCAGACGCGCCAACCCCTTGTAAAGCTCGCTTCCTTGCGGGTGCGAGAGCATTTCAGTTGCGATGCCAATTGCCGCTAGATACTCTTTTTTCGCCGGTTCAAGCTTGCCTTGTCTCTGATAGACCTCGGCCAGATCCAGCAGGGTCTCAGCCAGGTGACCGGGATTAGTGGCCTGGACGTTACGGGCGTGCTTAACGGCAATGAGAAATTCAGCTTCGGATTCTTTCAACTGACCGGCAGCTTCCAAGCGCTTTGCCGCGGTGCGTGCTTTGGTCCAGGCTGATTCCTCGGAGCCATAAGTGAGCGCGATCATAGACCCGCAGCTGCTTAAAATGGGCAGCGCCAGCCAAAGCAGTACTAGAATTTTAGCGGACCGATTCACAGTATTTTCAGCGGATCAATGCTGATCTCCCAGATGTTACTTACCCCGTTTTGGAACAAAAGCTGATCATGCGGGCGTATCACCCAACTTAAAAGATAAAATTGCGATGCGATTGCGCGGTCTTATCGCGCCCGGTTAGCAAGAGGGGAACAGGAATTGAATCTTTACGAGTACGAAGCCAAGAAACTCTTCGCAGATTTCGGCATCACCGTGCCGCCTAGCGTACGTGTCACCAAGCCAGAAGAAATGCGGAAGGTCCATTTCGGCTATCCGTTGACACTTAAGTGCCAGGTTATGTCCGGCGGCAGAGGTAAAGCGGGCGGAATCAAGTTTGCCAAAGATCTGAAGGAAGGCGAAGAGCTAGCTCAGAAGCTGCTTGCGCTAACCATCAATGGCTCCAAGACAGAAAGCATCTTGGTAGAACCGAAAGTCTCCATTGCCCGTGAGATGTATCTTTCAGTCACCATCGACCGCGCAGCCGGTTGTGCCATCTATATTGCCGCAGCAGAAGGCGGAATCGAAATCGAAACGTCGAATGCCATTATCACAGTGCCAATCTCCACTCCGTTTTCACCGTATGTTGCTCGTGACCTGGCGAAGCAAATGGGCATGCATGGGAGTTTGTTGAACAAGGTTGCTGATGTCGCGAGCAAGCTCTATCGCATGTTTGAAGAGCTGGATCTGGACCTGGTTGAAATCAACCCATTAGTTATAACCACAGGCGATGAAGTCCTCGCATTGGACGGTAAGGTCACAATCAATGACGATGCCCTGGGACGTCAAAAACAGTTCGCCGGTTGGGTCGAAAAACATCTTATCGACATGCCGGAACGTGAACGCAGAGCTAAAAAGCTCGGCTTGAACCTGGTCGAATTGGATGGCAATATCGGCATCATCTGTAATGGCGCCGGATTAACCATGGCTACCATGGATATGGTCAAGAACTTCGGCGGTCAACCAGGAAACTTCCTGGATGCCGGCGGTGGCTCTGACCAAGAAAAGACATTGCAAGCGTTGGAAATTGTCGACAATAACCCCAACGTGAAAGTAATTCTGCTGAACATTCTTGGTGGTATTACGGCTTGCGACGAAGTTGCAGGAGCCCTGGTTCAATTCATGAAGAAGCATCCCAACCGCACTATGGTTGTACGCCTTCGCGGCAACAATCAAGAAATCGCCGAAAAGATGTTGGCTGAAACAGGCGTAAAGCTGTATCCGGATCTTGAAGATGCTGTGAAAGAAGCAGTAAGCAAATCCAAAGTCGCAGTGTAGCGCGGCACAAGTTTTAGCGGAGGGTGCCGCAATGGTGCCCGCGACAAGGAGAAGTAACGTGATTTTAGTTAATAAGAATACAAAGGTACTGGTGCAAGGCGCTACCGGAAAAATGGGTAATACTCACACGAAACGTATGCTGGCATACGGAACTCAAGTGGTGGGTGGTGTCACTCCGGGACGTGGCGGAGAGAAAGTTCCAGGAACTGATGTTCCAGTTTTCGATACAGTAAAGGAAGCCGTTGAGAAAACCGGCGCAACAGTTTCAGTGATCTTCGTGCCACCATATTTGGTACTGGATGCAGGTTGTGAGGCAATCAGCGCTGGCGTCAACTTGCTGGTGGTTATCACCGAAGGTATTCCTCCACAAGATACAGCCAAGCTCGCTGCTGCCGCACGGGCCAAGGGTGTAAAAATGGTTGGACCGAACTGCCCAGGTGTTATTACACCCGGCGAAACTCTTCTTGGGATTTTGCCTGGCTCGATTTTCAAGAAAGGCCCTGTCGGAATGGTTAGCCGCAGTGGAACCTTGACCTACGAAATTGCCCTTGCCCTTACCGATGCCAATCAAGGCCAATCCACATGCGTGGGAATTGGCGGCGACCCGGTCAAAGGCATGGAGTATCCGGAGGTTTTGACGATGTTCAATAACGATCCAGATACGGAAGTTATCGTATTGATTGGAGAAATCGGCGGCACAGCTGAAGAAGAAGCAGCGGCATTTGTCAAACAGAACATCAAGAAGCCGGTGGTGGCATACATCGCCGGTCAAACAGCACCGCCTGGAAAACGCATGGGACATGCCGGTGCGATCATCAGTGGTGGCAAAGGAACAGCGCAGTCCAAAATGGACGCCATGAAAGCTGCAGGAATCGAAGTCGCTCTGACTCCGAAAGAAGTTGCCGAAAAGGTAGCTAAATTACGTAGCCAACAGCCAGTTCGAAAATAACACCGTCGCGTCAAACTACAAAAAAAGGCACTGATGAAAGTCGGTGCCTCTTTTCTTAAAAACCCGCCTGTAACAAGCGGGCAGCTCACGAGCCGCCCGTACAGCTGTGTTTACGTAATCCTAGCCGCGCCGTTTCGCCTTGATCGCTGTTCCAGCCGGGACTATCCAAGCGAACAATGCAGCTAACGGGATATCCAGAGCGATCGCGATACGTTCCAGCGTAAGAATGGACACGTTGCGCACGCCCCGTTCCACATCGCTTAAGTAGGTTCTGTGCACGAAGGCCTTTTGAGCTACCTCTTCTTGAGATAGTCCGAGCTCAACCCTGCGGGAGGCTATTGAAGCGCCTAATCCGGTGAGCAGAGCTTCATCTTTTCCGAGTCGTGTCAACATCATCACCTGAGAGTCTATTGGATACTTT
>JADYXS010000380.1 GCA_021772155.1 Candidatus Obscuribacter sp. | reverse complement strand
TGTCTGCGCACTGAGCGGTCAATATGATGCGGCCGCGAAGAATTTTACAACTGCAATCAGCGTTAACCCAAAGGATCAATTCGCGTACTATCGTCGTGCCAATGCCTACTCCGCCGGCGGCCAATTTTCCAGGGCCATTGCCGATTACGATAGTGCTTTGCGTATCAATCGGCAGTTCAAGCAGGCTGAAACCAAACGGTTGCGTTTACTTGAACGCACAATTTCTGCTCCATCAAACGGTGTAAAGGAGACAGCTCGATGACCGCTGCTTTTTCCAGTGGAGAAGCGATTCAATACGGATTCAGCCGGTTTGGTGAAGAGCCCGGATATTGTTTCATGCTGATTGGAGCCGTCGAGGCGCTCAGCCTCGTTTCTGCAGCCGTGATTGCCTATCAAACTACTTTGCTCTGTCAGCTTCTAACTCAGTTGGGGAGCACGCCACCAGACACTTTCCTGTATGCGTTCTTGGTGGTTTACTTCTTCGTGCGCATAGCCGGGCAGCTTGTCGTCAATCAGGGACTGTTGATGTTGCACGACGGCCGTAAATTCACACTAAGTGACTTGCTCGGATTCGATTTTGGCAAGCACTTCCCAGCCATGGTCCGCCTTACAGCAGCTACCTTAGTGTACACAGTGGCGATAACGGTGCTTACTTTTGTCTTAGTGATACCAGCAATTTTTGCCGCTTCTACTTTGCGCCTTTTTAAATTTGTTATGGTTGATCATGACGCGGAGGCCACCGAAGGGTTGCGTGAAAGCTTCGAGATCTCTGGACAAAGCAAGGGTGAGCTTGTCAGCTTAAATTTGCTGGCGACTGCTGTGCGAATAGTGGGCATTGTCTGCCTGGGCATAACGTTCATACCGGCAAGCGCCGTATGCGGCCTTGCCGAGGCGTACGCCTATCGACGCCTGACAAAAACGCATGAGTATGAATTGCGGCACAACAGCACTCAAAGGCTTTAAGCAAGCAGGTGGGGTGCACCTATTGGCAGTCCGGTCATTCACGGTTTAAAAAGCGGCGAATTCCGTAATATCACCATATGCGCGCGGCGTCAGTATGCATATCGTCAGTCTGGCTGTCTGCGATTGTGTATCTCGCGAGGTCGCTATGTCCGTTGTATCGATGGAATTAGTCCACAAGCCTGGGCTAGTCGAAACAAAGCCGTCCCAAGAGGCAAAGCAAGTGCTGGTCAGCACTTGGCTCGGCACGTTTTTCGACGGCATGGATGCCTCTATATTTGTGCTTGCGTTGTTTCCGACGCTTTCGGAATTGCTGCGCACACAGTCTCACTCCGAGGTCGGCGTTGCGGCGTCGTACATCCTTGCGACCTTCATGGTCGGATGGACTGTCGGCTCCGCTGTGTTTGGTATGCTTGCCGACCGCATCGGACGTGTGAACACGATGATCATCACAATCTTGCTCTACGCGATCTTTACGGGACTCTGTGCAATCAGTCACAACGCGTTTGAGCTAGGTGTCTATCGCTTCTTTGTCGGTTGCGGCATTGGCGGTGAGATCAGCGTGGGCGCTGTTCTGCTGGCCGAAGCGTGGAACGGCAAATCTCGGTATTGGGCCACAGGAGTGATGTGCACGTCCTTTGGATTCGGGTATCTGGTTACTGCTTTGGTAAACATGGTTATCGGGCAGGCCGGCTGGCGCTGGCTCTACCTATTCGGCATGTTACCAGCGTTGCTCACCATTTATCTTAGGCTCAAACTGAAGGAGTCCAAACAGTTCGAAGCGGCACGCACAGCTCCAATCAAGCATGAAAACGCGAGCATGTCTGCTTTGTTCAATGCAGAGAATCGTCATAAAACTATCTGCGTAATGGCGCTGGCGTCAGCCTGTATTGTCGGCTACTGGGCTGTTCTTGCTTGGATACCAGCTTGGGTCAACCAGCTTGTCGGTACATCAGCGATTTCAGAGCGAAGCACCACAGTCGTAATCTTGAATATTGGCTCGATCCTTGGTGCCATTGCAATGGGCGTGATCTATGGAAAGCTTGGCAGCAAGAAAACCTTTTTGCTATCTTTTATCGGGGCATTTATTAGTTGCGTCGTCATGTTCATGACGGTGAAGTCGTACGGTGTAGACCTGCTAGCATGGGCATTTGTGGTGGGTTTCTTCGCTGAAGCTCCATTTGTTCCATTATTCATCTACGTGCCGGAGCTGTTTGGTGTGCGCCAGCGCGCAACTGGATTTGGTGTCAGTGTGCAGTCAGGAAGACTGTTTGCTGCCGCCGCTGCAATCACCGCAGGACAGCTCATCGCATTTTCCGGTGGGTCCTATGCTATTGCAGGCTCGACAATAGCCTGTGTCTATCTTCTCGGCATGGCGGCGTGTGCCTTCATGCCGGCCACTGCGGGCGATGTTACGGTTGAAGACGGCTGCGTTGGTCGGTGCACCAAGTAGAGGTTACGGGCATCTCACCTGCCGCCCCAGCGAATGAAACAGACATCGTGCCTATTTTTTCAGTTTGTTAACAAAGCCAATCCATCCCGGCGATGATGTTCCGGGCAAGGTTTCTTCTGTCCAGGCCTTCTCGAGCTGCTCTTTATAAAAGCTCGTATACTTCTTCGAATCATTCTTGTTCCACGGCAAATTTTCGACGGCACGAGCTTCTTTCAGCACCGCCTGGACTTGCGTCTGAAACGCCAAGTCGCTACCAGACTCAGCGGCTTTCAACTTCACGATTGCTGCCGCTAATGGTTTGAGAGAGTCTTGCTCGGATGGAGGCAGGGATTCCGCTGCCTCTCTGCCTTTCTGCTCGATTAATCCGACGGTCAGTGCCTTTGTCAGATTTGGTGCCTGCCCCCATTTGATCAGTCGGCCAATATGAGTCATAGTCATTGACGCGTCTTCCGGCGATCTGAATAACTGTCCCGGGAGAAATACACTAATGCCACCGGTATGATCGTAGTCATGATTCCGGGCATTGTGCGACTGATCGATCGGTCCGTGATACCCGTGATGAGCCTCAACCAGTTTACTCCGAGTCTCAATCAGCGATTGCGTTGCTCGCTTCAGGCTACCGTCCGGATCAGTTATCGTCCTTTTGTCTACAGCTTCTAGAACTAGTTCGGCAAATGATTTTACATCGCGCTTTTGAAATGCTCCGGCGCCGCTGTCGTAGCCATCGGAACCAAATCGGGGAGTTAAATCAATCAATGAGTCCACGGTCTTGCGATTTTTCTGGTCATTTAGAGCTTCCGACAACGCGTTCCCGAAATTGTTCAACGATTCAGTAAATGGTGTCTGCGCCGTTTTCAGATTCAAGAGCGACAGTGACGGAGTCCCGGTTCGTGCAAAGGTATCATTACGCCCTTCCAATTTGTCGGACGGTGCGTCATTGCTGCCTTTTTTCGCTTCGTCGATAATTAGCTTTCCGAGCTGCTCGCCAGAGATTGCCGGGTTGTCTATTAGCTTCGCCAGATAGGCTTTCTCGTTCTGCCCACTGAATATTGTCGCCGGTCGCGCAACACATTGATATTCGGTCGAGGCTACTAGCCGATCCGCTACGAGTTGCAAGGACGGGAGCACACCGTCTTGAGCCATTAAGCAACCGTCAAGGTTCAAAAGGTCTATCTCCTTTTTTCCGCTGTTGTCCAGGTGCCGTCTGAAATTTTTGCCAAGCTCCGGCACGCGGCACTTGCCCGAATCGCCTGCTAGTCCCCCGTTGCCCATTCCGTGGCAGAGCATAAAGTAGGACAGTTTCTTGGATGAATGATTCTTTGCCGCGTCTTCCAGCAAGCTGCCAGCGTCTTCAACTAGTCCCCGGGATTTGCCGGTGCTGAGTTTTTTGATCTCGCCGTCCCGAATCAGGTATTTCTCTACTGTCGCCGGTGGCTTCTCGTCTTTAGCCTGACCTTCCAGTGGGTCGGCTGGGGGCATGACACGTTGCACAAGAAAAGTAATTGGCTTGCCTTTGGTTGTCCCTGCAAGCTCCTCCAACATTTTCATCTTGTCGTCGGTCGCTTCTTTAAGTCCGCCCTTGTGACACCCAATGTTTATGGCCACTGTCCATTCCTGAAGAGCTGGCGAGCCCATCGGGGCAGTAAATTTCTCGGGCGCTTTTGTTTCCGCTGGTACGACTTTGTCGGGACCGTCCTGAGGTTTGGCGGCAGTCAGGCGCAACTCCGGCGACGCCAAATCCACCAGACGTTTTGATTCGGGCGGGGCAGCTTCCTTCTCTGATTCGCTCAAATCCAGTAATTGCATATGATCCGCCTGTTTTGGGACGCGCTTTTAGGCGAGGGAATTTGGTTCGTCCCAATTTTGGCATTTTTGTGCTTGACCTCTAAGGGGTGTCAAACCACTGACTAGTGCATAATTCTGCATAAAACAACATGTGCCCAAGACAACTTTTGTGGTACTGTCATCCATGGATAGCCACTGTTGGCGGTGGCATCCAAATTACAGCCACCTTCTCGTTAGAGGCTGACCATGCCTCGTTTTAGTGCCTCTACCGCCGCTTGAGTGCGATCGTCAACTGAGAGTTTGTTGAGAATACTGCGTACGTGCACTTTTGTGGTTGCCAGCGAAAGCGACAATTTGTCGGCAATTTGTTGATTGGTCAATCCCTTCATGACCAGTCGCAAAACAGCCATCTCTCTTGTGGTCAAACTATGGACATTGGCGATTGAAGTTGGCTTCTCCAGCAGGGTTAAGGTGGGGGCGGCTTTGCCCATCGCCTGAAAAACTTTCGCCGCCAGATCCTTCTGAACCCAGCTGTGGCCAAGATTAACGGTGCGAATCGCCATACACAGGCTTTCTCTATCCACTCCATTGGTGCAGTAAGCGGTGGGAGTTCCGTCAAAGGCGGCAGCTATTTCTCGATCGGACTGACTTGAGCTGAGCAAAACCCTGCCCAAATTGTTGCAGTGCCTCCGGGTGTACTCCATCACCTCTTTGGTGTCCGAAGTCGAGCAGGTCAGGTCGATAAGCAGAATATCTATCCGATTTGCCTCAAGAGCGTGTCTAACATCTGCTGCCGTCTGGGCTTTGCCGGCCACCTTAATGTCATCTGCAGTTGAAAGTGCAACGCTCAGCCCGAGGCATGTAAGGGCATCATTGACGACGATGAGCACGGCGATTTCGCCTGTTCTCAGCGCATCTGAACCATCATCCATTTTTGAGGGGCCTTTGTGTGCTGCTTTTAACGTTATAGCTCCTGAGTGTGATCGATCTGTGTTGGAGCCGTTACACCGGTTTGTTTGCCCCAACTGGAGCGACTGCGAAAGAGGCGGACCTTTGACGTTGTGGCACAGCCGGGGCCCCGGCCCCTGCGAATTCCAAGCGGGATGAGTGTCTTCAGTCAAAATGGGGACTGTTGAGCTTACGATTCCGTCAGCGGTTCGGGCATGGTCACGGGACTCAGCCGTACGTAATTGTGCAGTCGATCGCCGCTACGGGCGCTTGACGACCGCCTTGCCGCCCTTAAGAAACCCTGAAGAGTGGTCCAAATGAGGTGTCCGCCTATCCCTTCGCGGTTCCGCATAACATAAGATTGCACTGAACGCTGATTTTATGCGGGTCTTGCGGCCGGCCTGCGGGCGGGAAATGCGGATCGATAGGCTAAGATCAAGGTCTTTATAACGACGTGTGGTGCTCGAGCACTTAAGGAGTTCTCTATGGTTATGGTTGAAACCGACAAGAATCAGGCCTACCTCCAGCTGGATGATAAGC
>JADYXS010000379.1 GCA_021772155.1 Candidatus Obscuribacter sp. | reverse complement strand
GGATTGGCTGAAGCGTATTGAAATATTGAGCCTCCTGCAAGAGGCAGCCAAGCAATAGCACTAATGCCACCGCGATTTATCGGGTGGCATTTTTGTTGGTGCATTAATCGCGTGACAACTTGAAGTAGACTGGGAGAAAGTTTCGAGGCTGCTTCACACCTTCAGAATCCGTATGCACGATCGTCATCATCGTCGTCAATCAGATTGTCACGCAGCGCTTTCAGCATTTCTTCAAATGATCTGAATCTGGCTGCGCCCGGCATCCAACTGGTGAAATGCCAGGCCTCCCATTCGCCATCCTTGTCTTTGACGTCCGGAATCAGCAGATAGATGCCTGCATCTCCGTCGTGGCTGATTTCGAGTGCGTTTTCGAGATATCTGGTACGCAGATTGCATGAATCCTGGTCGGGACCATAGTCGAGATATTCTTCGTCAGGCACGTCATCGTCTTCGTTTTCTTCTTGTCTCCACGCTTTGATCCAGTCAGCATTGCGCACACGGAACCAATCTATATCCTCCACTGCCCAAAAATCGCCCCCCGTGGTTGGCAAGCTTTCGATCGGCTGCTGGAGCCCATTAGTGGCTTTGAGAAACTCGCGATACGATGGTGGCAATGTGGTGCCCAATCTTGCCTCTGCTGTCTTGATGGCGCTTTCGCTAGCACCTTCCTGCCCGTATCCGTGAACCGGATCAAATGGTCGCCTGCCGTCGAAGTCGTCCAGTGCCGTTTGCGCGGAGATTAACTTGCTCCATTCAACAATCACTTCTTTCCATTCGCGCGCTTCCATGATCAACCTTTTCCTTGTGGCGAAGATAGATGGGAGTCTCCCGAGTGTAGCCGATCGAATGACTATCGCAATCGGTGCCTGCGGGATGTCAGTCAGCTCAATGGGGTGGCATTGGAATCCAGACCGGCGGTTTGCCAGGGAATTTCAATTTTTTCAATATTGACTCATCGCTGACATCATGCGGCTTCAGGTACACATAGTAGTTGTCTGTTCGTTCGATAAGATCAGTTTTCGGCTGACTGCTTGAACTCACAAGCATCTCATTGCTCAATCGAACGTGCATGTAATAAGGCAATAGTTGAGCGTAGTCTTCAATATTCGGTTTTAGAATGTAGTGATTCACCTGCTCTTCCGTGACCTTCATTACTTTCTGCGCCGCAGAATCGGCAGGCACCATCGACACTTCCTGCCAACTGCTGCCTACTTGGACGAAGGCACGCACGCTGGGAGCAAGCACATATATCGGCGTAGTGCCGGTTGTATTGCGCAGATAAATGGCGACGTCGTAGCTATTTTCTGGTCCCATGGTTACGCCTTTGACCTCGGCACGCAGACCCACCATCGCCAGTTCTTCGATTGCTTGCTGCGCTGTAGTTTGTTCAGCGATAAAGTGATTTTCGACCTGAGCAATAACAAAGTTGATCAGCCAGAAAGCGGCTATTAGTGGGACAGTCAACATGATCAGTTGACCGATGAATCGTTCGATTCCGGCACCGAGCGTGACACCATCAGTTTTCGGTAAAGGAGCGGTCTGTTGATCAAAGATGCGTTGAATGCGTTCGACCTGCTCAGCGGTTGCATCGCGCATTGCTGATTCCCTGCCCGTTAGCTGCCGCGGGAGGAGACAAGCCCCTCCCCTACCGGTTCCGGAATCGTCTAGGCGAAGTTCGTTAGAAACGATTTGCCCCGCCCGCATTTGTATAACTCTATCTGCGTGCCCGGCGATGTCCATGTTGTGAGTGACGACGACGAGAGTCAAATCATTGGCTCGACGGATAGCAATCAGCAAATTGAGAATCTCGGCTTCCGTTTCTTCGTCCAAATCGGCCGTCGGTTCGTCAGCGAGAAGAACTTCCGGAGAATTGATTAACGCCCGTGCAATTGCCACGCGACGTTGCTCTCCGCCGGACAATTGATTTGGATAGAAGTCATGTCGTTCGCCCAAACCAACCTGCTCCAACAAAGCGCGAGCACGACTATAGGCTTCCTTATCCGTCAACCCACCGGAAATCAATCCGGGCAGTGCCACGTTGTCCAACGCGCGCAACGACGGAAGAAGGCTGGCAAACTGGAATACGAATCCAATTTTCTGATTGCGAAAATCTGAGTGGGCATCGTTTTTCAAATTCCATTGATTGATTCTGTCGATAGAGATCGAGCCAGATGTCGGTCGCGTAAGACCACCGAGCATAGCCAGCAATGTCGACTTTCCAGATCCGGAACGTCCGACGATAGCGATAAACTGCCCCCTTTCTATGGAAAAATCAATGCTGTCCACGGCGTCGACTGTTCGAGGGCCGGGAAATCGTTTGGTTAGAGATTCAGCAATTAGCATTTCAGATCCTCCCGCTGAATCAACAGGTACGGTTCTTCCTTACTCGCTCTCCAAGCCGGAATGGTCGCGGCGACTAACCCAACAATGGTGGCAAGTACAGCGCAAACTGTGGCAGCAATAATGAGTTCAGACATCACAGGCCAGACAAACTCTACGTGCAGTGTCTGCAGATAATAGACGAGCGAATTGCGGAACACGAGCAGGAGTCCGCAACCAAACAGTATTCCAAGAATCCCGCCCAGGGATGTAGTGAACGCGGCCTCCGAGACCAACATTCCAACGACATCGGTGCGGCGTGCACCAATGGCTTGAAGCACGCCGATTTCCCTCCGGCGTTCACCGATGATTGCCGCGAAGAGAAGACCTACCAACATGAGGGATCCCATTATCATCACGGCGGCAAAACAAAGCATTCCATTAAACAGAATGCTCGTCGTCTGGCGAGTCGCTGTGACAATGGTGGCACCTTGAATCACCTTGACACCAGGAATGCGAGCAATGGCGAAACGCACCTGTTCCGGCGTCGATCCGAATTTAAGCCGAACTAGAATAGCCGACACGCGCGAGCGTTCAAACTTCGGCGAACAGGCCTCGCCCCTCTTTCCCTGCGACATCATCGCCAACGTCTCGTAAGTCGCGAACAGCGAGTCGTCCAGCGGACCGACACCGCTTCTTCCCAGCTTTCCGTATATAGACATTGGTTGGTTGCACAACTGAACTTCGTCAGATAGCTGCTCTTGCCGCCTTCCGCCGCTCAGAACATCACCAACGCGCATAGGACGGGGCAACGAAGACGTTAGCCACGGCAAAACAGTAAAATCGTTAGTGGAATCGAAGGCAATCAGATTCGTCTTATGCGAAGGCATGCCAGCCATGACACCAACGCGGTAGATGGTCTGCGGTGCAACTTGCGCTACACCGTCCAGCTTGCCGATTTCAGATACCACTTGCGTGTCGATACTCTCTTCCGTCGGTTGCACGGTAAGCAGGGCGCTCGTAATATTTACCATCGCGTTCGTCGGCACGACCAGCAGGTCAGCGCCCATCCTGGCGAAGCTCTGGTCCGTGCTAGCAGCAATTCCTCGTGACACCGTATATGATGCAAAAATCGCCGCGGTCCCTAATGCAACTGCCAACAACAGCATCAAAGTTCGCGTTGGACGTCGCTGCGTGTTCTGCAACGCCATGCGTAGAAACAGCCAGCGCACCCTCTTTCCTCGAGCGACGACCTTCTTGCTCGCATCGACCTTTGGTTCTAGCTCAAGCAAAGCTTGTCCTCAATTAGAGTGTCGTGCATCTGCTGTTTCTCAAATGCTCGACTTTCGTCGGCACAACTACGCAGTCATGGTGACCGCCGAAGTTCGGTAGGTATCCGAGCGGCTCCAACGTGTCTTGCGTAAATATGAAGGCACCACTGGACAGTCGCTGGAAGCCACTGAAGATCTGAAACACATACTTGCCATCATAGGAAACAGACATTGTCTGGCAGTCAGGACCAATGTTTTGAAACTTTTTGATAATTTGCCAGGTCTTTGTGTCAACGACAACACATCCGCTCAGTGCTGGTTTTGGATAGAGAACAGAAACGAACATTTTGCTTCCATCGACAGAGAAACAGAGGTGAAATGGGCTCGGATAGTCGCCTTTCCAAGCCGGATCTTTCACAAATGCGATGCGTTTCCAATTCTTCGGATCAGGGCTTGATGTATCGAAGACAGCCATATTGTTCTGCTTGATGTTGTTCATCATCGCGAAGTTCTTGCCGTCAGGTGAAAAGCCAGCTTCGTGTCCAACGCACTTGATGTCGTCAAACTTGATTTCCCATGTATCAGGGGTCGTGTGCACTTTATGGATCTGTAAGTTGTCCGGAGACCCTTCGGGATTATGCAAACAAGCCACCGGTTCCCATGTCGTTCTGTCGATGATCACAGCGCAGGACAGCATTCGAATAATCAACGCAGAATAACGGTTGCCGGGATGGTGCACCACCGCATCAAGTCCAGAAAGCGTCCGCGGGGAATCGCCAGGCAATTGACCTGTGTAAACGAGGTCCTCCGCCATAGGCACCATTTCCCAAGTGATCTTGTTTCCCTTGGAACCAATGTAGTCGTACTTTCCGGTTTCCTTGGCTTTCACAAGTTTCTGAATGCGCAGGGTGCCACCCTTTGACCAGTTGTCTTCGAGATTGCCTTCGGCATGATTGCCGATCCAATCAGCACGGAAGGCATCGAGAACTTTCGTCTTCTCACCTTCTGGGGCCCGATTGAAGAACGCAGCAATGTCTTTCTGTCCGTCCGCCGCAGCGAATCCAGAAGCATCCGGAAGTACAGTGATGTGTACACCGAGTCCAATTCCCGTCGTTTCAGCAACATCTTCCACAAGATTCATAGACTGCCCGTCGAACTGAACGCGGTAAATGTGGTTGCCTTGTCCCCACTTGTCGAGCAGTCCGCGCTCTTTGATTGGCGTGGGCAATCCGTAAATCATCACGTTGTCTCCACCTTGCGTGGAGTTGACGAACTCAAATCCTTTGTACGGATCGGCAGATGGGTACGCAGCCAGATGGTGTGAAATGGGGCAAGAATCGCCGTAATTCCAATAACTAATCCAAGCCAAAGTCTTGCCGGAATCGAGGTCAACGGCATGCGTGCCACCGCCAAGTTTCTGCGGCGTCAGGTAAACGTACTTACCAAGCGGATCGAAAGACTGCTTGAACTGAGAAGCATTGACGACCGGTACATTCTGCATACTGGCACCAAGTGACTTGTCCTTAGCAGAAAAACCGAAGAAGTTTCCAGAAGCAAAACCAGCCATCCCAGCAGCGCCAGCAAACAACAATTCCCGTCGAGTAAATCCAGGACGGAAAACCTGATGCATGAATCTCCGCAGAGAATTGCCTCTGGCTACAAGGTTGCTACCGTAAGCGGCTTGCCACTCAAGCAGTGTATCGTCCGAAATGCCATGCCTAATGCAGATGTCGAGAGGTTCTGTGCCCTCCGCCTGTTCTTTAAGTATGAGGACAATTTCTTCCTTAGTGAACTGCTTTTCTTCCAATTGGCGCCAGCCCCTGCGTTTAAGGTTCGTCGAACTCTTTGCAAGAATGCCATTCCTGCCGAGTTGGCGAATAATAACGCATTGAAAACCTTGTTGGATCTCAAACGGAATCACGAATTGAACGAGCGCAGTGCTCAATCTTGAATAGCATCACCTGGTCGCGACAATGGTGGCAGATCAATTGGACACCTTGTTGTCGTGGTCGTCCTTGATCTACGGGCCGGGCGAGCGGCATCATGTCGGGAGGATAGTGCCCAGAAAGGACTGATGCGGATTACGGACGGCTCCACCTTATTAGGACTCCACACAGACAAAGAAGCATCAACGTCGCTAGCAAGTTCACACAGAATGTCGCGAATCTGCTCAAACTGGTCGTAATCGTCTTGTATGGTGAATTTATAACCACTAGCTAGTTCGACTCGCACGTGTGAGCCGCCTTTGACCAATTTAACTCGCACGTCTTTCCACTGTGCCTGTTGCCGCACACCAAACGCCAGATTAGCCTCTAACCCCATTTTGGTTACCTTGATCGACAACGGTTTGGCAAAACTGTTGAGTCCATCTAAACAAATCACCCACATTGCCGGATTCAAAAACACGCAAGTAACGGCTATGCGAAAGCATTCTTCGGCCTTCCACGGACCAAAGACACCTGTCGACCAGCCATAAAACAAGGCAGCCACAGGCAGGACAATGACAGCCATTAACCCAATCCGCCCGAAGGCATTTCCAATGGCTACGAGCCGCTTCGGTCCGTAGTCTCGATGACACCACGTGATTGACTCGCTGGACTCTATACCACTGGCTTCTAATGGTGCGCAATCGATAGGACTAATCGATTGCTGGTGGGGTTCCAGGTTATCCACGATCACGGCGGAACGCTCCCAACAATTCTGTTAACTAACAGAGTCTATACCCACATTGGGTCACGTTCGTGACATGGTCGCTGCGGCCGTCCGAAGACGCCTGGTGGCGCCAACATCTGCAAATGCAATCAGATCCTGGCGAAGCTGCTCGAATTCCTCATAGTCGTCTTTCACTACAAACTTGTATTTTCCACCTACTCCAACTTCCAGATTTCCACGCAGATCGAATTTGGCTGTCACTTTCTGCCAAGGCACTTGCCGAATGCCAAACATCTGCCGAATCTCCAGTCCTCGTTGGGTCATTCTGAGCGATTGCGGTTTGAACAACACCGGAAATCCGCTTGCCAGAATTAGGAACGTTAGGGGACTGAAAAACATCATGATGTAATACAATCCCGGGTAAAACCACGCCTCCGGCGTGAAGATCCCCCACAACATGAGGCCCGGGCAAATAAAGAAAAACAGTGCAAAAGGAACTAGGACCATAGCAATGAGCGAAATCAAATTGAAGGTGTCGCCAAAGGCGATAAGCCGCGTGCGTTTGTAGTCTCGATGACACCAGCTGAGCGCCGGACTGGAATTCATACCATTCATTTCCGCCGGCACACTGACGACTGACATTGCCGCTTTCCGTCGAAGCTGTTCTCTTTGAGCAGACACAGAACCCCCCCCATGATTCTACGAATGTAAGAGATCACTGAAGCATTTGAATCCCCCCTTAGTCACCTTCGTACCATGACAAAAGTCACCCGTTCGTTTGCTGCGAATGGCTCCGCGGTAGACTGTGTAGATGAAGTGGACCACCAAGCGAGTAATTTTCATTACAGGGGCAGTCGTTGCGAGCTCTTTTGCCGCGGCCTTGACGCTGTTGTTCATCCCTGACCAATTCAAACGAGTTGATCCGCTGGTTGTACTTTCCATAAAAGGCTGGCTGCCGATCGTCGCCGGACTGACTTTCTTGATTCTCGGCAAATATGGCGGATATGTCTTCTTCAAAGGCCTGAATGATTCTTCAGATCAAGACCGTGGCGGAAAGGTGCAACTGCTCTTAGGAATGGGCCTGGTAGCATTTGGTCTGGTTTTGTCCGGCGCGATCAATGCAGTTTCCGACAAATTGATCGTATCTAGCGGAGAAATTTGGCGAGCCTACAATGACCGCGGAGGCGAACATAATAAGACTGTGGGAGGCGTTCCATTCTTTAGCGGCGACGCGCGAACTCAGGGACCCGAGCTGGAAGCCGAAAACGACTACAAGAAGGCCCTGTCGTTGGCTGAATCATTCGGTGAATCCGATCCGCGCATCATCACCAGCTTGGGCAACCTGGCTCTATTCTATGTGCACCAAAAGCGCTACGCCGAAGCCGAAGCGCTGTACCTTCGCGAATTCGCCCTATACGATAAGTATGGCTATAACACCAGCGATGTGGGCATCATCGGACTATCTCGTGAATCGCTAGCCCGACTGTATCAGCAACAGTCTAAGAACTCACAGGCTGCGGCGCAGTTTCTGCTCACGCTGAATCTCTATGAGACCAAATTGCTAAAAACGAACCCAGGTTTTGTGGCTCAACAAACGACAACGATATCTGATGCTCTCAAGGAACTGCACCAGCCGATTGATGTACCTGCGACATACCAACGCATGATGTCGGCCCTTCCTGCCGACTCTGTCGACAAGGTCTGGTTCATCGCTCCACTGGCTCAGTTTGAATATGACAGAGGCGACCTAAAGCGAGCCAGCGCGCTCTATCAACAGGAATTGGCAATATTGGAGCGGTGTGCAAACCAATCATATCCACATGATCGGTACACAATCCAGCTGGCTAATGGGTTGGATCAGTATGCACAATTGCTTGAACGAACAGATCACATTGAAGACGCGGCACGATTGAGTATTCGCGCCTTTAAGTTGCGCAATCCGAACCGGGCGGTACCAGAAGGGTTCTATCGCAATTTGAAGGACAAGCGTTAACAGCCCCTGCAATTAGCACCATAGGTGCCGGCAAGATGCCGGCGCTCCCAGGTTTTGAAGGCCAGCCTAAATCCGGCACCAGGAGGTTCAGCATGAATACCGCTTCCAACGACACTCCGCTCCGCGCGACACTACACCTCACAGAGCAGCACCATATGCGGTGCAAACGAGAACAAAAAAAACACAAGACTCGCAAGGCTATCAATCAACCTGGTATCGTCGAAATATGCATCGTCCAAAAAAAGCTACATCTCGCAACCAGGAATCTTTTCTGAATAAGTCTTCTGCGCAGACTTTGCCCTTTGGCTCTCCATTTCTTTGACGTCGGACTTGAATTTGTTCAATCGGCAGAGTTAAGTAGTCTTCGGCAAGGAAGACCTTCGCGTAAGCGGCTAGCGGTGATCAACTTGTGGAATGGAATTATAGAAAAAACGCAAAAAATTCTCAAAAAGCCGGCAGGATGCCGGCGCTCCCGGGAGCAGCCATAGCGAAAATAGTCCAACAAAAAGGCGCCGCATTTCTGCGACGCCCTCTGTTACTAGATTTTAGCCTTCAAGCTGGCAGCATAAGATGCTGCCACTACCTTGAGCCCTGATAACTGAATAGCCAAAACGACGCTAGTCTAACCTCTTCTCACCTGGTCTTTTGAGTAGATTG
>JADYXS010000041.1 GCA_021772155.1 Candidatus Obscuribacter sp. | reverse complement strand
CTACTACTGAAATAGCCATATCGTATACTCCGCTTCAGTGAAGGGGCCAAAACTGCCGCCCATTCAAAGAGTCGATCTCCGTAGAGGAGTCCATCCCTTCGCCAAGTACACCCTGTATAACCGACTGAAGAAATATGAGAAAGTGGTGTCGTCAGAGGGAGGTACGGACACGCCTGCCCAACCGTGGGTTTATATCCGAGGAAGTGCTTATGCTAGTCACCTTTTCCAGCCCGGCCCATGGGGATGTAACGATGTTCGGCGATGTGGCAATACGGCTGCTCAACATGATGGGCCGTAGCGATACGGTGCCGAGTGCCCTCTATGCTGAAGACGTCCAGGCGGCACTGGAGCGGCTAAAGACGGCAGTCGCCCTCGTCCCCTCAACCCCGAAGCCGAACATGACAGCAGAGGACGAGGACGACGAGACAATCGTGAGCATTTCGCTTCGGGCCCTGCCGCTGATTGAGATGCTCGAGGCTGCAGCGAACGAAAAGCGCGCTGTTATGTGGGAGAGCAATGAATAACGAGCTATGCGCAGTCAATTTCGTCAGCTATCGGTACTACCGAATGGATCGGCATACCAGCGAGTAAGTACAGAAATCTGCTGCGACTTCTCGCACTGAAAGAGATTTAAGGTTGAACTAATTCGCGTCGTCCTATGGCGTCTAATAGAGGGATTTGTTAGTTTTTTTTAGAGCAATTATCCTGATATATATCACGCCCAAAAATGCAGAAAGAACCGAGGCGACCAAGATCGATGTTTTTGCGTTATGGAGATGATCGGGTTGCCCGTCAAAACCCAGTGTGGCAATAAATGTGGACATGGTGAAGCCGATCCCTGCTATGAGTGAAGCTCCAATGACGTGTTGAAGATTAACGCCATCGGGTAAGCTACCTATTTTGTAGCGCAGGCCCAGCCAGCACGCGCCGGAAATGCCGAAAAATTTACCGAGTACAAGTCCAGTAATAATTCCTAATCCAACTGGATGTTGTAGGCTGTCAACAAATGAACTAAAGCCAAATACGACGCCAGCATTGATCAAGGCAAACAGCGGTAAGATGAATAATGTTACTGGCAGTTCCAGTGCATCTTCCCACCGACGAAGGGGAGCGCTGGCACGTTCTGCAAAATCGCGTACTGCCAGTACCTGCTCATGATCCTGCCTGCTACCAAGTACATCCATCTCGCTTGTTTTTTCCTGTATAGAGCTGATTGTTGATTTCGCGTTCTTAAGCAACTTTCCTGACACTAGCTTAGGCCGCGCTGGAACCGTCAAGGCAATTGCGACACCGGCTACCGTGGGGTGAACGCCGGATTTTAGCGTCATCCACCAGGTTGCCGCACCAACGACAATATAGAATAGCGGTTGTCTTACGCCTGCGTAGTTAGCTACTCCCAAAAAAGCAAGGAGTGCAAATGCGCTTGAGAGATACATTATAGATATTTCCTGCGTGTAAAATATTGCAATGACGAGTATCGCTCCAACATCGTCAACGATAGCGAGGCCAACAATGAAAGCCAAAAGACTGGCAGGAATTTGTTTTCTCACAATTGTAAGCACACCCAGCGCAAATGCTGTATCGGTTGCCATTGGGATGCCCCAACCGATCTGTGAATCAAGTGACCAATTGAACAACGAATAAATCACAGCTGGACATATCATCCCACCTAGGGCACAAAGAATCAGCATGCGTCGATTTTCTGGTCGAGCGAGATCTCCGGCGAGCACTTCCCGTTTGATTTCGAGTCCGAGCAACAAGAAAAATATCACCATTAAACCATCATTAATAATGTGTTTTAGTGAGGCGCGCAGCTCAGAATCGCCCAAAAATAGTCCAATCGGTGTGTGCACCAGATTCAGGTAGGTAGAAGAATAAACTGAGTTTGCCCACCATAGTGCTACGATCGTAGTCAACAGAAGAAACAGGCTGGAGGTTGTCTGGGCGCGAATAAAACGAGAAAACGGATCGTGCATGTTTTCCAGGCCACGCTGCAATGTATTTCTAGCGCCGTCTGTCATATTAATCATCTTAATTGGCTATATCAATCGTGAGAGTTGGCGTTATGACGAGTTGACGCCAGCAGCCGTGAAAACCCTGGGGGACCAGGCCTTGATACATGTACCCTTGGAATTCGCGGCCAGATATCTTTCCAGGTTGTAAAATAGTAGCCCTTAGGGCGGAAGCAATCTCAATTGCACCTGTCGAACCTGTCGGACTCGACGGTGGTGTGAACTAATGTTTGAGTCGGAGGCCCACTTTCAGGTTGACCTGGGAATGATCTACTACGCCATTTTTGATATCACCGATAACTGTCTGTACCTCGAACCATTCCAGGTGCTCCAGCGACTTTTATGCTTTGATGATTGCATTCTGAATGGCATCCTCCACACTTTTTTTGAGGAACCGCCGCTAAACACGTCGGGTGCACCATCCAGCAGTAGCTTCTTCCACTCAGAAATTTGATTCGTGTGCACACCAAATTTCTTGACCAACTCAGCCATGGTTAAATCGCCCTGCAGGGCCGTGAGGGCTACCTTGGCTTTAAACTCTGGCTTATGGGTGCGTCTCTTTCGTTTCATGGTTTCTCTCCACAGCAGTAAGCTGATAATGGAGGAAAGCTCTTATAGTCGTCCAGTTACTGTCCAACCAATGGGGTCCATTTCTGCGTGACCATCCAAGACCGGTAAGTCCCGGCACAAGTAAGGCAATTGTGGTCGGTTCGGGAACGGGAACTTGTGCAATAGACCAATCGATTGCTGTGGAACTACTTGCAGGGTCAAATGCGGTATCCGAAGCTTCGTAGCGGACAAAATCTGTGATTCTAGCCAGCGTGAGCGAATCTCCTGAAGCAGCATCGGCCAGAAGGGAAACCATTGCACTGTGGCTAATTCTGGATTCGGGAGTCACTATTCCACTTGAAAATAAAAAAATCCTGAATGTCGCCGCCTGTCCTGGGAAACTCCTCCGGGTTAAACAGGTAACTCACCTCGTAGGTGTTGGCATCAACAGCAATGATTGCAGCGTTCACTCGGCCGACGAGATCGATGCTTCACAACGCCACGCACTTAGGCAAAAGTTTCTTCATGTTCATACGAATAACCCTCGTTGTTTTCGGATGTCCCCACCCTCCTGTTGGTTTAGTACTAATGTAATGAACCACGCCGGCCCAGGATTTGCTGCGAGGTGGACACTCTGGAGCAGAGAGTGCCACCTGTGTCAGCTTTTTGGTGTGAGAAGGCGGCAGTGACCCAGGTGCTCAAAATTCCAGTTTCCAGGATGCCCAGCCTGGAGCAGGGCGGTTGCTTGAACTGGCCTGGCTTGCGTCTACTTGCTCCTGCCTGATAGTTAATTTGTCGGAGCCGTTTATGCAAAATGACAATTGTTGCGGTATTACCTCGGGCTGCAATGGAACGTGACGGTTTTGCTGCCATCGGAGTTGGTCACTATGTTGGACGCCATTTCCGGCTTGCCGCTGTTCGAGCAGTAGACCTGGGTATCCCTGGATGCATCCAGCAATTGCTGATCGGTCCGGTAGTTGTAACGCAGGGAAGAATCGTTACCCTGCGTTTGTGCAGCCTGCAAAGAAGGCACACATTCGAAAACGACAATCCGGCGGTCGTCTGAGTCATTGGAGAAGCTCTGCGCCTGAGGCAATGATTGATGCGGCTCGCAGAACGTCACGGCGCGTTGATTGGCCTGAATCAATTCATCGTCGTTTCGGTATTGATACGTAACGGTCGGATTCGTCATTTCTAGCTGTTTGGGTGAAGACGGCCCGGTCGATACACACGAAGCCGTCATCACGGCTGCCAATGCCATAGTCGTGCCGATAATGGCTTTTCTGAGTTTTAAAAAATGAATGGTCATTGAAACTTAACTCCTTCGACAGATCCGGACGATGGCAGAATTCAAACTGCGTCAAACCACATGGAGGACATTACTACAACAATGATGCCAGCGTCTGTGCGCTATCGCACCGAAGGAGTTGAACGCCTCTGCATTTTTGCCGCGCCATGGATCCTTAGCCTGCTCTGGTGAGCCCCTGAACTGCGGATATTGAAGACCTATTGTGTAGTTGCTGCAGTGAACAGCTCGCAGAAGCGAACTGAGGTCCTTCATGCTTCCCCGGGTAATACTGCGGTATAGATGCAGCAGGCGGCAACTCTCTGACATTACGGATGAATTACGAATCGCTATGCACAGTCTGACAAGGCCACAGACCCTGCAATAAACTCTGCTGCAGAGAAAGTATTTCCCGCCATCAAGACCGATCTCAAGATCGCCATCCAGCTGTCAATGTCGGACCATTCTCCTGCATCCTCTTCGCAAACGCTCCCTTAGTCCATTTGCGAGAAGTACTGTATTGCACGAGGTACTGTGCACAAATTCATGGCATGTTTTCGCAGCAATATTTTGAAGCATGTGCGGTAACCAACAGACCGTGAAGAGGGATGCGTTTATTGTGGCCCCCAAGAGTCACTCCATGAAGTCAGTGACTCTTTTTCTCTTAACTTTTCAACAGGAGATTGCCATGAACAAGGATCAGATCAAAGGCCGAGTCAAAGAAGTCGAAGGAAAAACCAAGGAAGTTGCAGGAAAGCTAGTCGGAAACAAAGCCCTCCAAACAAAGGGGCTTCGTGACAAGCATGCCGGCAAAGCACAGTCTGGGCTTGGAGATCTAACGAATGATCTCAAGAAAAGCTATTAATCCATTTTTTGAAAGGAAACCAACATGAACTATGAAAAGCAAGATACCTATGGCATGTACAAAAGCACTAGCAGCAGCGGCCCTGGGCCAGCGCTAATGGGTGCCAACACACTTGATGGAAATGATGTCTATAACCGTCAGGATGAGGACCTCGGTGATATCAAGGAGATCATGCTGGACATGCGCAACGGCAAGATAGGTTATGCCGTGTTGTCGTTTGGCGGCTTCCTCGGCATGGGAGACAAGCTCTTCGCGGTGCCTTGGGATGCCCTGACGCTTGATACCAAAAACAAGCGTTTTGTGCTTGATGTGAATAAGGATCGTCTCAAGGACGCCCCCGGATTTGACAAGGACAAGTGGCCGAACATGGCTGATGAATCTTGGGCGAAGGGTATTCATTCTTACTACGGCACCACGCCTCACTCGGACCATCTTCCGCATTAGTTTGACTGTCTCCAGCACCGTCAGTTTGTAATGGGGTCCCGACTCCATAGGGTGTTACCCCGATATGGCGGAGACTCAGTTAAGAGCTAAGAGCTAAGAGCTAAGAGCAGTTTGACGCAACTGCTCTAGCTCACCCCGCTTCCTCGGGACCGTAGAATACCCTTACATATTCAGACACATCGGCCCTGGCATCGGCTCGGGTAGCATGCCGCCGACGATGAACTCGCTCTCGCTTCGATTGATGCATCTTCTCATGCAATTGCTAGGGGATACCGGTCAAACAGGCGAGTTAGAAGCGGCACATAGGCCCGCCGACCCCACCCGGAATGAGTGTCTTACAGGGTCCCGGATCCCTTACTCCTGAATGCCAATTGCCTCGAGCACCATTCCTGTTCCGATACTGATCAGCAGCAAATCCGAGTCTACCTGAACGACTTTTTCCCCATCAGGCGCACGACCAAGTTCGTTGAGAAGCATGCTGGGTAAATCGTAATATGTCACATCCCGCGGCAAGGGCTCTCCCTTATGCCATTTCTTTACTTGGCCTGGCGGCTGGCAGCCATTGTTTTTCTTGGCTAATCCTGGCGGGCAGTGGCCAGCTTTTCGGGACTCAGAATAGTAATTTCTGATGCGGGCCCTGCGGTCATCATTGAAGTAGTTGTGGGAATTTTTGCTATCATGATGAGCACGGGAGTCGGCAGAATTCTCTTTTTGTGACTTTTGCATTTCGCTATTTCCCGGCGATTCCGGTTTCTTGGCTAAAGCAGGCCCTCCCGCCATAACGGCGACGCCTAGAATGATGACTAGCTTCTTTATCCGGTTTTTCATCCGTATTTCCCTTTTTGACATATCAACTCTTCATTCATAATTGATGAGTGCAGGCTCTGTACAGTCCACAGCCGCGCTGTCGGGTCGAGTGTAGTCAAAGTTCGGTTCACGGTCTGTGCGCTGCCGCTCTCAACAGGGTACTGCTAAGTTGACGACCCAAAATGGCTAGAATCGCCATGAGCACCCACAAACTCCACCGATCCCCGCCTGAGACACGCAGCAAGCAATCACGGCCGTCTCACATAATGAATCTAAGCCCGCTTCATCAAAAGTGTAATGGCCAAATTTGCACCAGGCTTTTAAGAATTTTTCAAAATTTTGTCGGGCAGACTATTTCAAGCAGCGACGGCCAAAGCGGGAGCGCCTCCCCCTGCAGGAAACTGAAGATACACCCGACGAACCTGACGTACTTGACAGAATGCCAGAATTCCAATTGCCAGGAACCCCGGAGAGGCCATTACACCCTCGGTATTCCCGCTATTACTTGAATGGGCCTTTGCGTTGACAGCGCGAACTTTCAGTATAGACTGATAAAAGATGTCGAGTTTGCACTCTTAAATGTCCGCTATATGGCTGGTCTGAGCCCAGCACACAATAAGGCCAAAGCTGCCAGGCAGGTGCACAATGAATTTTCTACCCGCAGCCTTTCCCCGTATTTCACTGACAATCCTCATCCTCTGTGCCAGCGCCTGTGGCG
>JADYXS010000040.1 GCA_021772155.1 Candidatus Obscuribacter sp. | reverse complement strand
TTTTTTGGACTTTGTCATCTGGTGGGTTTCTCACAGATGCCAATTTATGTCACCAAAGGCTATCGTGGTGAGACAACCTACAGCCTCAGTCGCAAGCTCACGCTGGTTGTCGATTCAATCACAACATTCAGCGCAAAACCCCTGGAAATTATCTTTGGGTTGGGGTGTTTGTCTTTGGGCTATGCCGTTGCGTACAGCATGTACCTGGCTTACAGGCGGATTGTGCTGCATTTGGCTGTTGAAGGTTGGACATCAGTCATCGTATCAATCTGGCTGCTAGGCGGATTAATACTCTGTGCGCTGGGCGTTCTCGGAATCTACATTGCAAAGATCTATACGCAGGTAAAAGGTCGACCAAGAACAGTAATCAAAGAAGACGTGTGGGGCCCGGACTTGACTCTTTGCGCACCGGACGACGAACTGCGCACGGAAACAGTCCATTCGGTCAGCACACAGGCATAACTCTATTGTTCTACTTGTGGCCAAGAAATTCGCGCCATGAATAACTTACAGACGGCTTGCTTGATTTTGGCCGTGATTACGGCCTATCGGCAAAAGTTTGCCGGGCGCTCTGCAAAAGACGCCGTAGCGCTCTCACCACCTCAAACCGGTGCCTCCTAGAACTGGCTCCCCCTGCCGCTTTCCGCGAAGCAACGGGTGCGACAACTACCTACACTTTCGTAAGGTTCAGAGATTGATTGGTCAAATCCTGTGCGATGCGGAACAAATTCTCCGCCATCGTCAAATGCTTGTGATCGTAGTTCATGCAGTAATAGTTCAGCTCTTCAAGACCGTCAGCAGCACGAGCGATCGCATACTTCATCATGTGCACTGATGCTTCCAATGTTCGTGGAGTTACATTCAGCGATAAAGCATCGGCAGCAGATCTGAGAGTATCTTCGACCCTATTTACATACATCTGGAATTTTTCCAAAAGCCGATCATCATAGGGATCTGCGGAAAGATCATGAACCTCCTTCTTGTACGCGTTCAGCACCTTAACGATGGAACTGCGCATTGGATGGAATATGGTGCGTAAAAATCTTTCACGTTCCTGATCTTCATTTAGCGAACTGAACACCGGACGAAGGTAAATCATTTTTTTGACGCCGATTTTGACGTCATATTCGGAGCGGCGCACCACATCGTTCAGCGTAGCGTAAGCTTCGTTGATGCGCATCATCTCTTCGGTTGCGGCTTTCTTCTCTTCGCTTTCCGTATGGCCATGAGTGGTATCAGGGTGCTGAGCTTTCGCCAATTTTCGGTACGCCTGCTTGATTTCAGCCGACGTGACGTTCGAAGTCACACCAAGGGTCTCGTAATGGTTCCTTTTAATTCCTGACATGAGGCATCCGAGTTACTTTCTCCCATTATGCCAAAGCCCCGGGCTGTGCAATATAATTCTCTCAGCGTGTGCCCCGAGCCGAAAGGCAAGAAGCTCTTGTATTGCCCGTTTTGCAACCATAAAGATAGCCGCGTACTGGAATCCCGCCTGACCGCGGAGAACTCCAGCGTGCGCCGTAGGCGGGAATGTGAGGCGTGTCTTAAGCGCTTTACGACGTACGAGCGCGCAGAAACGATCCAACTATTAGTTATAAAAAGCTCGGGTTCCCGAGAGCCTTACACTAAAGAAAAGTTGCGCGACGGCGTTTCCCGCGCCTGTGCCAAGACGATGGTCACAGCAGAGGACATCGACAACTTAGTAGATTCTGTAGAAGGTGAACTGGCGGGTGCCGCCAAGCGTGAAGTGATGTCCAGCGCACTGGGCGACCTGGTCCTGCTTCGTTTACGCACCTTGAATGAAGTGGCGTATGTCCGCTTTGCCTCTGTCTACAAGGCTTTCCAGTCGATCGAAGACTTCATTGATGAGCTGAATCATCTCAAGGTCAACCGCTAGAGCCGCCACTTGTCTTCCTGCAAATCTATGGTTTTGTGAATCCTCACGAAGTCTTACGGTTTCAACTGGGCGGCAAATACGCCTTTCGTGCTCTAATATGGCATTCAGGCGTAAGCGCAGTGCAGTCCTGCGCCCTGGTTCTTATGAAGAGCCGTTACGCTCGCCACCTGGCTCAGACCCCCCAGAAATGAGCCGTGGTAAAATTGCCGGCTGCTTTCCTACAAGAAATATAGCCATGACTAATCAGATAATTAGAGATGTTGAAGCTCCGTTCCTCAAGGACACTATCCCTGAGTTGAATGTCGGCGATACCGTTAAGGTATTCGTAAAAATCAAAGAAGGCGGCAAAGAGCGCACGCAAGGCTATGAAGGTGTCATCATCAAACGCGCCGGATCGGGCATTAACAAAACGGTCACGGTTCGTCGGGTATTCCAAGGCATCGGCATTGAGCGAGTGTTCTTGATTCACTCACCACGAGTGGAAAAGTTCGCCGTCCTGCGCCGTGGAAACGTTCGTCGCGCGAAACTCTACTACTTGCGTGAGCGCACCGGTAAGGCCACTCGCATCAAAGAGAAGGTTGTCGCTAAGAAAGAAGTGCTTCCAACTCAAGATGCTGGCCAACAGTAGGGATGCAGCCTAAGGGCGACCATCGCTCGAAACCTACAAAACCGACAAAGCCTGTAACACCAGCAAAACCTCGTGCAAACACAGCCTTCGGCCGCCTTAAAGAGCAGCTGCAGGCTGTGGATTTGGTATTTGAAGTTCTTGACGCCCGGATACCAAGAGCAAGTCAGCACCCAAAGGGTGAGGAAATTTTCGGCAACAAGCCGCGCATTATCGTGCTTGCCAAGCAGGATTTAGCTGATCCCGAGCTGCTGCAGAACTGGCTGGATTTTTTGGCGGAAGGAGAAAGTCGCGATTCGCTCGCCCTTTCCTTTAAGCTGCATAAGGGTCAAGAAAAACTGATTTCCGCAAGTTTGAAGATAACCCAGGCGAAACGCGATCAACTAGCTAAAAAAGGCTTATTGCCTCGTCCGATGCGCGCTTGCGTCGTGGGCATGCCCAACACGGGCAAAAGTACACTTATAAATTGGCTTACCGGCAAGAACAAAGCACGCACTGGTGATAAGCCCGGCATAACGCGCGGCACACAATGGGTCCGCGTGCATCCGCAGTTGGAGTTACTCGATACACCAGGTATATTGCCACCTGTCGCTTTCGAAACGGAAACGAAGATGCGGTTGGCACTGTGCAACATCATCCCTGAAGACCACTACGATTTTGTAGAAGCCGCTGAATTCGGGCTTGCGCTTATTATGAGCGGAAAGAACAGAGATGCTTTGAAGATGTACGGCGCGGAATTCGGTTCGTCGGAAAAACCTACTCTTGAAGGTTTGGCTATCGCGCGATCTTGCGTAGCCGCTGGCGGTGTCCCGGATGTACGCCGGGCCGCAGGAATGTTCTTGAACGATTTCAAAAACGGTCGATTGGGGCAGTTCGTCTTAGAGCAGCCCGGATAGCCGCGCACATTAGGGAATCGTCTGTTGCCAAAGGCATAACCATCAAGGACAATGATGGCAAGATCTCCTTGGTGCAGTGATTTACACCGATGTCTCCAAAGACTGATGCCGCAACGTTAGCAATCGAACGCATCCAGCATATACGCGGGCTGATTGCATTCGACCATGCCATGCTCAAGGAACACCGAAATGCTTCAATTGTCATCGGAACGGACGAAGTAGGGCGAGGCTGTCTTGCCGGTCCAGTGGTAGCCGCTGCGGTAATTTTGCCTATAATTGAGCGTGAATCGCAGTTAGAAGAAGATTTGTGTCGACTAAATGACTCCAAACTTGTGCCACCAGATGTGAGGGCACAATTGGCCGAACGACTACGCAGTGTTTGCCAGTTCGCAGTCGGCGAGGCCAGTGTCGAGGAAATCGACAAAATGAACATACTGCAAGCGAGCCTGCTTGCCATGCGCCGCGCCATTCGCCGATTGAAAGCGACCACACCACATGTGGTGCTAATTGACGGCAACAAAACGATTCCATCATTGCGCAGCAAACAAGTATCTGTCGTTGCAGGTGATAGCCATTCGGCCTCGATCGCCGCTGCATCAATAATAGCGAAGGTCCATCGCGACACGTTCATGATCAAGCTAGCGAAGAAATTTCCCGAATACGTCTGGCATTCCAACAAAGGTTATGGATCAAGAGATCATCAGGCGGCCTTGGCACAATTTGGTCTAACAAAGTGGCACCGGCGCAGTTTCAATTGCCTGAGCGTAACAGAATTTGGTGATGGCGAAGAACAGTAGAGGCGGCTTGTCCAATAGCCACCACCGAGGGCGGGACGCCCGGCGGAACGCCCGCGCTCCCAGGTGGTGGCAACGTCGGAAACATTGTACTAAGGCATCACGATCTCCGGATCAGCCGGAGCCGCTGGCACGTTTTCCGGATGGCCACGCAATTCTCGTTCCGGTAGAAATAAATTGAGCAAAAAGCAAGCGACCATTGCCATACCCGCAATCAGAAAGATCGCATCCAAGGCATAAACAAGCGCCTCTTTAATGATCGCCATGATTTCTGCAGACCCGCCTGGGATGCTGCCCAGTCCAGCACTTCCACCGTTTAGCTTCAATGGATTGGCCATCAGATGGCGAAGTTCGATAGGTGTTTCAGCTGGTATGTGATTGTTCAAATACTCTTTGTACCTCAGCAGTAAGATTGAGTTGAATACTGCAGCACCGAGGGTGCTACCTATAGATCGAAAAAATTGAATGACTCCCGTTGCTACTCCGATCATGCGTTGAGGCACTGCATTCTGCCCAGCGATCGTGTACACCGGCATCAGAAGTCCCAGCCCAGATCCCAACACGACCATATGCAGCATTGCCATTGTCTGTGTTGTTGTCGGTGAAATTCTGGACAGCAAGAAATCACCGCCAGCCAATATCGCAAGACCGAGCAACGCCACCCATTTGTACTTTCCGGTGCGGGAGATCAATTGTCCGCTGATGACGCTGCCGGCAGTTACCATAAGCATCATTGGCACCATCAGATAGCCGGACTGGCTGGCTGTTGCGCCAAGCACCACCTGAAGGTACAGAGGAAGAAACAGAATTGCCCCAAACATGGCTAATCCAACCATCATCAAGCTCAAGCATGAAACTGCAATTACAGGATTGGTAAATAATGACAGTGGCACGATTGGCTCATCGCTGCGTATTTCAGCCAAGACGAACGCAATAAAAGACAGTGCTGATGCTCCCAACGGAATCAGCACTGTCGGTGAGTTAATCCCATGCATCGGCGCCCAGGTAAGGGCCAGCAGAAGCGGAACAACCCAGCCAATCAAGGTGACAACGCCGAGCCAGTCTAAAGCATGCTTATGATGCTGGCACTTAAAGTTCGGAAACGCAAAATAAAGTACGGAGATGGCTGCCAGTCCAACCGGCAAGTTGACGTAAAAAACCCAGCGCCAACTCAGATGGTCCGTTAAACCACCACCGACAGCCGGACCCAAAACAGACGCCAAAGCCCACACGGCAGAGAACAGTCCTTGGTATTTCCCGCGTTCAGCCGGCGAGAACAAGTCTCCAAGAACGGTAAATACCAGACTCATGATCGCACCACCGGCGATGCCTTGCAGTCCCCGGCAGACGATAAGCTGTGTCATTCCATCCCCTGGGAAGGGCAAATATCCAGCCATGCCACACAAAGCAGATGCTATAACGAAAAGCGCAGCACCGAAGAGAAGCAGCCACTTACGTCCATACATATCGGATAGCCTACCGAACACCGGCAAAGTGGCAGTTGAAGTTAGCAGGTAAGCTGTTGTGACCCAAGCGTAGCGGTCGAAACCGCTAAGCTCAGCAATAATTTTCGGCATCGCGGTGGTGACAATCGTCTGGTCCAAAGCCGCCAACAGCAACGTAACCTGCAGTCCGATTATCGCCCAAACGGTCTGCCTGTGGGACAATCCGCTGAAGCTGTTCTTTGCTTCAACCATTGATGAGTCTCCGTTCGAACATCAGTTGAGTCGCTGTCGACCATATTCTGTTCCTTGAAGCTCAGCTATTCAAGCGGCATTGTGAAAAAATGCGTAGTGCCTACACGGAGATCCCCACACAACTTATGGGGTTTCTGCTTAGATAGAACTTAGGCACAGCCACGGATTGCCCGGCGCTGGGCTTCTCAACTATACGGAATTACCCAAGCACATGCAGCACACTCTCAAGCGCGCAGGGCTTTTTCTGCTGGCCCTGTCTGCCATTTTTTGTTCGCTACTGCCGAACCCAGCCAGAAGCGCCCAGCTAAGTGGTCCTGAACAAACTTACTACCGTGCCTGGCAACTCGTCCGGGATTCTTACTATGAACCGACGTTCAACAATCAGGATTGGGAGAAGTGGCATCACAAATACGATGGCAAGTTGGACACCAACGAGCAAGGATATGCTGCTATCAGAGACATGCTAGCCAGCTTGGGCGACCAATACACGCGCCTGCTTGAGCCCAAGGCGGTCAATGAAGAGGAAGACGCAATTAATTCCATCGTCTGCGGAATTGGTATCAGCTTGCGCCCCTACTCGGAAGCCAAATCGCTTGTGATCAATGACGTAATCGAAGGCGGCCCGGCAGCCAAAGCTGGCTTACAGTACGGCGATGAAATCGTAGCGATAGACGGGAAATCGACCTCCAGCACCAACACAGATAAAGCAGCAGAAAGGATTCGTGGTAAAGCAGGCACAATGGTAGCGCTGAAGATCAAGCGTGCAACTGCCGTTAACGCGATCACAATCCAGCGTCAGCAGGTTATCATCCCAGCCGTCACCGCCAAGATAATGGACGGCAACATAGGCTACATCAAGCTTTCCACATTCATGTCCGACGATGCTTCCATGGAATTCCGCTGGGCATTGCAGAAGCTTTCTGGCACCAATGGGCTTGTGCTGGACATGCGTAATAACCCAGGTGGACTGCTGGCAAACGCAGTAGAGATTGCAGACATGCTGATGAACCGCGGCAAAATTGTCACCACTGTAAGTAGGCGCGGCAATCAAGTCGACGCTTGCAGCGGCAGTTTGCTCACGGTTCAACCAATAGTTATCCTGGTAGACCATGACAGTGCAAGCGCTAGCGAGATTCTTGCCGGTGCCCTCAAAGACAACGGACGGGCGGTCGTAGTTGGTACACGCACCTACGGAAAGGGGTTGGTTCAAGAGATCAATCATTTGCCAGGCGGAGCCGGCATGCACATCACAGTAGCTCGCTATTTCACGCCGAACGGAAGTGATATCAACAAAATCGGAATACTTCCTGATATCGACGTACCAGACCGGGATAAGCAATTGGCCGCTGCTGTAAATGCGCTGCAGACGAGAATCGCTTCTTCGCACGGCTCGGTTCCATTCAACACCAACGCAACACCGCCCAAGAGACAATCAAGAGCGATTTCACCCAGGAGCTAAATGTTCTCCTGGGCGCCGGCGGTCCCTCGTATTTACTTCAAACAAAACGGAAGGGCGGCGCATGGCGCCGCCCTTCAATGTCCGCGACGAGCACCCGCATGAAGGCGGGATGTCACATCAACCTAGCTAATGGTCGCCGGCAGCTGAACGCCTTTGAATTTCTCCGACTTGCCGCCATCGTCTATGGCTTGAGTCTTAGAAAGCGCGTCGACAATGTAGTCAACGCCAGCTACCGTGATTTGGAAGTTGGCTTCGTTGCGGAAGATCAAACCCTTCTCGCGAAGATACCAGAGCAAGAATTCCATATCGGACATTTCAGTGCCCAACACATCCATCAAGACTTTCGCGGATGCGCCACCGGTCTGCGCACGTTTTTTCCGCGCAGTCAGCAAAATCTGGAGCACGGCGAGCCTTAACTCAACTTCGTTGTAAGAAATGCCGGTTTTAGGGATCTGGTGGAAGCCCTGATCGAGAGATTTGCCGAAGCCAGGTTGACCCGGTTGCGGCGGTCCGGCTGACTTAACGCCAACCTGCAAGTCGTAGGCAGCGCGCTTGCCAGGGTCAGATAAGGTGCGAAAAGCTTCGCTGACCACGCGGAAAAGGTCCTGGTTCCCAGATTCTGCATTATCGGGGTGGTACATACCAGCTAGAAACCGGTAGGCGTACCGAATGATTGTCGGGTGGGCGCCAATATCAACTTGCAAAATGTTGTAGAGGGTTTGTGGCTGCGGTGCGGCGCCTGGCCGTGGAGGTTGTGGCGGTTGCCATGACATATTTCTATTGCCCCTTCAACATATTGGTGGCTATAACGATTCGTTGAACTTCTGAGGTTCCTTCGTAGATCTCGGTGATCTTCGCATCACGCATATAACGTTCTGCGGGGTAATCAGTAACATACCCATAACCGCCGAAGATCTGCACGCACTTAACGGTGCTTCGCATGGCCACTTCAGAAGCATACAGCTTGGCCATCGCGGCTTCTTTCGTGAACTTCAGACCATGATCTTGCGCTACCGAAGCGTTGTAAGTGAGCAGGCGGGCAACGTCGATTTCGGTCGCCATTTCTGCAAGCATAAACTGGATGGCCTGGAATTGGTTAATAGTTTTGCCGAACGCTTCGCGCTCTTTGGCATATCTCGATGCATGGTCCCATGCACCTTGCGCGATACCGACGGCCTGAGATGCAATTCCGATTCTGCCACCATCCAAGGTGCTCATCGCTACTTTGAACCCATCACCGGCCTTGCCGAGCATATTCTCAACGGGTACTGGTGTGTCTTCGAAAATCGTCTGACATGTTGATGATCCGCGAATCCCCAATTTATCTTCCAGCTTACCGAAAGTGAATCCAGGCGATCCTTTTTCGACCATCAAGGCAACCAGACCCTTGTGTTTCAAAGCAGGATCCGTTTGGGCAATTACCAGGTAGTAATCGGCTTCAACACCGTTGGTGATCCAGTTCTTAGCGCCATTGAGGATGAATTTATCGCCTGTCAAAATGGCAGTACACCGGGCGGCTGCCGAATCAGTGCCGGAGTTGGGCTCAGACAGGCAAAACGCGCCCATCTTTTCGCCGCGCGCCATCGGAGTTAGAAACTTTTGTTTCTGCTCTTCAGAACCCCATTGGTACACAGGAGAAGCGGTCAAAGAAACATGCGCAGAATACAGAACGGAAGTGGTGGCACAGGCCTTGGCCAGCTCCTCGACGACAATTGCATACGACACGTGGTCCATGCCAACGCCGCCGTACTTCTCCGGAAAAACGAGTCCGAGCAAGTCCGAGGCTGCCAGCAGGTCGAAGTTTTCACGGGGAAAACGATGGTTCTTATCAACTTCAGCTGCTCTGGGCGCAAATTCCTTCTGGGCTATTTCCCGCACCATAGCTTGAATGTCTTGCTGGTCCTGCGTTAGCTTGAAACTAAGAGGTTCATTTTTGACACTCGTTTCCGTAATCATCAAGGGTTCTCCACTGGCGATCCTCGCCGTCCATTTGCAACAGTAGATCATAGCATCGGATGGTTCCGAAAAGCGCTTGTGGCCTCGGATGGGGGCCCGACACCCTTGACGATCTTTGATTATGGTGCGCACATGAGGTTGCGATGTACTACAATGAAACAGACTTCAGATTTCGCTGCCCGTAGCGGCGCCCCGCTGTTGCGGCACTTCAAACGACGAAACCAAGAGATCAGGCATGCCAGAGCAAAAAATTCTTCTTGTTCAAGATGAAAAATCACCGATGCTTACGTTGAAAAGCGCCTTGGCCAAGAGCGGATTCACCGTAGTTACATGCACAAGTGGGTTTGATGCCCTGGATGAACTTCGCTGTGAGGCAGGGGATCTGGTCATATCATCAGTGACGCTGCCCGACATGAATGGCTTTCAATTGTCAAGCTTGATTAAAAGCGCAACGCTGACAAACGTCGTCCCCGTTGTAGTTGTGGGAAGCCGCGAGGAAATAGAAGACACCTTCTGGAAACGTGCATCGTTGTCGGATTTGATATTCGAGCGAAATGATGTGGAATTCAATGAAGAAAAAGCCATCGAAAAAATCAAGCATTTGATGTCATCGAATATATGGGACAGACAAAGCCTGATTGAAACGCATTTGATCCCGACCGACTTATCCGGCGGCGATCTCGTGCGAAGCTACCGTGGAATGTTCGCCAATTTGTTGATGGAGCGTTCGGTCAATCATCTGACCCGCACTTTGATCGAGTCGATAAACAGTCGTGTTGTGTTCATGTCCAAATTCTTCGGATACATGAATCGCCTGTTCGGGTGCGAGGTTACCGGATTACTGGTCGCCGACCAGACCACTCCCTGGGGAATCTATGAGATTTCCGGCTCAGTGAGCAAAAGCGGTTTTGAAAAAGTGACGACTGCTGCAAACAAGCAATTGCAATTGTCAGCCGAACCGCGTCTGATTATCAACGGTGACGTTGCCGATAAAGGCACCACAATCAAAACGTCTGAAATTCTGGCGGTTCGAGGAGCGGCGGGAGAGACCCTCGGCGCCGTAGTTCTCGGGTGGACTACAAAACACACCTTAGATGACTCGATGAAGACCTTGGCAGAAATGCTGAAAGCACAGATGATGCCTGTATTCAAAGCACTGTTCGATCTTCAGCGGATACAAGTGCTTACCCAACAACAGGCATACTCATCGTCTGTAGATCCGATCACCGGTTTATACAATTTGGAGTTCCTGACCGGATTCTTGCAACAGCAACTGCTATTTTCCAAACGACAGAAGCTGCCGGTTGGGCTCATCTTGCTCGATATAGACCGCTTCCTCGAAGTGAATACTCAATTTGGCGCCGATGTGGGCGACATGGTGCTAACAACGCTTGCAAAGCGAGTCGGCAGCAACGTGCGTTCAAGTGATTTAGTTGCACGCTATAGCGGCGACCAATTTGCAGTAGTGCTGCCAAATACCGATCTACCGGGCTCAAAAATCGTAGCGGAAAAGCTACGAACAGATGTGGAACAACTCAAGTGGCAGCGCTTTGGCGATAAGACACTGAACGTCACGGCAAGTGTCGGTTGCGCGGCATTCAATTTAGAAGATGTGAACCCGGAAACGATTCTACGCGATGCGAAACTCGCGTTGAATGCGGCAAAAGAAGCCGGTCGCAACAACATCGCAACAGCTTAGCTAAATAGTCATTGGCTACGCCAACGACAGCAAGTCGGGCATATCCAAATCTGGATATACCCGACACAACCATGTGGCTGGTGCAGAACTGTTTGCCGTGACTCGCCTTCCTATATGGCTTACTTGACACGCTCTGTCGGTTGAAGAGGTTGCACCATGTTCTGCAGTAAAGGGAAAGGTATGCTGTCTGCAACATAACCAGTCTTGACGTCTGAAACATCACCAGTCCTAGCAACTATGATTGAAAGGTTGCGTATTGGCTGGCCATCTTTGCCAGGTGAAGTCCGTATTTGCAGCTCATACGGTGTTCGCGCCGCCTCCAATACTAAATTCAAGCGATTCACCTGACGCTCCAACTCTTCCTGCCCGCCCTTTAACTCCACTCGCTGCAAGTCGCGTACGAAGTGCTGACCGGGGCCGGACTGGTTGAACTGTCCATCACTTAAGCTTTGCGCATCCCGGATAATGTCCATTTTTCGGGCGCTCAGCTCCGGTTGTGCGTTTGTTTCTCGTGCCCTTCCGAGCGCACCACCGATACCGATCTGGTCCGTTTGAAGTGCGCTCGTTCCTTCAGCATCTTCTGTCAGTTTATTCAGAGGCTTGGTCGGTGAGAGCTCCTTACCGCCGTCGACCAGTTTCAGATTTGGTATATGTGCGTTGACAGAGCCATCGCAAGGTGCCTCCGTATTTGGTGGCAACGCCTTTGTCGCGTATGCGTCGGATGCTGCAGCTATCACACCGCCAAGCTCAAGCTCCGGATTTGCTGCTGCCAGTTTTATGTCTTCTATCGATGGCGCCATGTTACTACCCTCATCAAATTGCCTATCAATGTCATTACCCGAAGGTCACAGAAACCTTGAACACAACCTAGGCTTGAATAGTGATAGAAAAGTGATGGTGCTCCGGTGTTACTACTGCCAGAAATTCCCCTATAAATGATATCGCCGCAATTGCGTAGTGGCGACCGCCTTCTAGTTTTTCGATCATTTTTTTCGTCACTATTGTCCAGTAACTTGAATCATCAGCAGCGGTGATAGGTGAAGCAGCAATTGCTCTAAGCCGCTGTGTACGGCAAGGTTCTGGGTTCGGGGGAAAGGATGATGTCAGATACCAATGAAGTCAGTCTGAGGGCAATTTTTACCATGGAGGCGTTTGACCTGGCGAAAGACCTGTCCGCTCACGGACTTTATCCCTCTGCGCTTGGTAGTAAGTCAATTACTACCATCCTACCGGTGCTGGACATCATCGATTCTATTGGTGCACTTGTAGAAAGCGGTAATGCTCCGTTAGCAACGAGCAGCCAATTTTCGCTGGGCGAAGAACGCACGCCGGACCAGCCGAAAGTGGCGCAGGCAACGCCAGAGGTAGAAAATCTCTGGAGCCGATTGGAAGAAGCCATTGCCTTAACTGGTGACTGTGCCTTCGAAATGGCCGGTACTCGTCTGATGGCAGCGGACAGGAACGCAGTGTCTTGATTGAACTTTTTGGTTACTATCATCCATTACCTTAGAGTAATCGAAGACCGAAGCGAAAACACAGTTAGCGGGCTAGCGCTGTGTAAGTAAGAGATGTTGGTCGAGTCACAGACCGGCATACAGTTGTTTTGGCAAATTCAGTCGCAGAGCTGGTGCTCACGCGACAGAACTTTCACGCCTTGTAGCACCTGAATGCACTGTTTACTTGCAGCTTCTCAAAGCATATGGAAAGGGTTCACCGGAGGATAAATGATGTCCGATACACGATTGGAACAGTATCTAGATAATAGGTCAGAGTCCTCTGACCTAGCC
>JADYXS010000378.1 GCA_021772155.1 Candidatus Obscuribacter sp. | reverse complement strand
AGCAGGATCTAGGTCCTGAGGGGCGTGACACCCTTGCTTCTCCCCCGGTTCTTCATCCAGTTGGAATTAAAGTCCCAACCCAATCAACATACAAGGGGCATGGTGATTGCCTCGTCACTCAGCGACTGGCGGATGGTGTTCTCCCACTGTTCTGATGAAAGCGCCCAATCCTTCCAGTCCTCAGACAGCTCAGTCTTTCCAAGATCCATACAGAATTAGGCAAGCGCAGGTATCCTGTGCTACCTCATCGCAGGTGCGGAAAGTTACTAAAGGTTCACAACTCAACGCTAAGGTCTTCATAGACCCAATCACCTACCCCAGGCCGATTGGTTGCCCTCATCTCCTACTGAAGCGCACAAGATAAACGCTTCCAATCTGCAAATGACTACTTGCCGTCGAGGAAATAATCATGCCACCAATCAATTCCGAAATTGATGGAGTACGAGCAACTCAAACTGAGTTTCCAGAACCTGAAAAACTGGTCAACGAATATGACCACGCAAGAGAAAGTCCAATCAAAACAGCAGAACGAGCAGATAAGTACATTCGGTTGATTGAACGAGATTACCTGGCAAGTCTAGATGGCAGCCAAGTGACTAAGACGTTTGAACCGAACCAAACATTGCACAACCACGACGGATCAACTTTCACCACGGACGCCCACGGCCGTATTTCCAGCTTCACCATAACGATGCGAAAAACCCGCTATACGGACATCACGTACGACGACGATGGGATGGTGATCTTTTTTCAAGATCCCTACGGATCCACGCACGAGCGACTGACAGCGAACAAGGCCGGTCCGTGGAAACGGACAAACGTGGAGCCGAAACGCGATTGTGCAGACAAAAACGACAGCTACACCGGCTCAAACCACGACGACGTAATTTTCACTGAATGTGGTGTGCAATTTTGGAATCATAAAAATGGAAAGATGTTTTCCACCACTGGAGACGGAAGCGTTCTATCAATATCCCGAACGATTGATAGGGACGGCATCGACACCGGTTTTAAGACCACTTTCTACCCTGAAAACGGTTGGCAGATGGATGATCGAAACGTCCAACACTTTACTCCCACAGTCTGCGGCAAGCCAGCACCTGAGCCAGGACTCGTAGTCGACATGTACCAGGCACGCGAGAGGATTACAGTAGAAGGTGGCACTATAACAAAAGTTGACCGGTGGGCAAAGCCTATTCCAGGGTGGGGAAACGTCTCTGCAAGTAAGTCCGCGGATTAGCTAACTCTAGCTCGGTTACTGCAACAGTCTCCCTTAATTTACATGCTCAATAATCTCTTGAGCATCCATGCCGATGATGCCAAGATCTGTTAGCTGTCTGGCTTCTCGCCTCAGGTCAGTGCCTGTAAGCATGCCTGCCAAGTCAATCACCATATCAATGAGAGGAACCGGCATGTGCGTCAAACGCGCCAGTGATGACAGGATGGCGAACTCGTCTATTACCCTTTGAGCTACTATCTGATGCCAGTCTACAGAACGAAAGAGGCGCGAATCGATGATTCGTGATTCGGCTATTCGCTTGACTCCGTATGCTTTTCCGAGAGCTTCGATCTCTGCCCTTAGCGAAAGCAAGACTTGATTCGTGTTATCGACCGGAGAAAAATCAAGACGAGCAGTGTCATTTGCCTCAGCTACCAGCGGCGAACGATCAAAGGCATTGAATAACCATGCCGCAGTCTCCAACCAGCGATCGGAATCGGCAAATGCGCGATCGATAATGTTCGAGGCCGGAACCAATCCGTTCATCAAGGTAGCACCAACGGCTAAACCAGCTCGTGTTTCGTTTAAGGATCGCCCGGAAATCATCATCCGATCCAGCAGACCACTTATAACTACTGTCTTTCCATCGAGCTGATACCGAGAAAACGGCTGAACGATTTCGACAAGATTGATGGATAAATCTGTACGACGTCTATCTAATACGTTGGCAATTTCTAGAGATGCTCCAAAGGCAGCGCCAAGTATGAAAACTGTCTGGCCGCTGCTCAGCACTGGTGCCAGATCTTCTGCGACGGTACCGTATTCGGTTGCAGGTACAGCCACCACGACAACATCGTTTGAGCGCATTCCAGCCAGATCACCGACCTGCTCAATCTGAATACTGCCTGTAAAGCGAGCGCGGCCTTCTGTTAACAGATCGCACTCCGACGGCAGGGAGTCAAAATGACTTTGCCCGATAAACATGACGCTGCGTCCAGCAACAGCTAGAAGCCCTGCTGCAGCGCATCCGAAGGCACCAGATCCATATACCACTGCTGTTGCAACAGATTGATTGATACCAAGAGCAACAGCCGGAACACGCATCCAAGCACCTCGCATAGGGGATTCCATCGGCGACATTAGTCGCGACTAATCAAGAATAGTAGCCAAGTCCGAACAAAACAAGAGCAGCTAACAAAGCTTTAAGCCTGCTTCACTTAAGAGGCAAAAGTGCCTATGCTTTGGGCTTTGAGAGTTTTCAAAGGAAGCGACAGAATCACCTCATGGCAACTATTTTCTACGAGTCAGATGCAAGCCTAGATTCACTTCAAGAGTTGCCAATAGGATTGATTGGCTACGGTAATCAAGGGCGCGCTCACGCATTAAATCTGCGGGAAAGCGGTCTTACAGTTTGGGTTGGAAGCAGAAAAGACAGCAACGCAAGAGCAAGTGCTACCGCCGATGGTTTCACCAGTCATAACATCGGTGAAGTAGTCGAAAACTGTCCGGTGCTGTCACTGATGCTTCCTGACGAAGTCCTTCCAAGTGTCTACGTT
>JADYXS010000039.1 GCA_021772155.1 Candidatus Obscuribacter sp. | reverse complement strand
GAGCATCAATGGTTGAAGCTCGCGGCGACGCAACCGTGTCGGCAAGCGGCACCGCAATGGTGAGAGCGCAAGATTATGCTGTGGTCAACGCGTCTCAGGGCTCGTCAGTTTCCGCCACCAATAATGCCCGGGTTAACGCATCTGATCGGGCTCAAGTGCGCGTGCAAGGAACAGCCACCGTAGAGGCTACCGATCGCGTCGTTGTGGAAGCTTGGGGAGACTCTAAAGTCATCGCCAGCGGTGACGCGCGTGCACTCCTAAACGATCGTTCGACGGCTATCGCGACGGAAGCCAGCGTCATTGAAGCAAGAGGCGACTCCACTGTGCCGATTGCGACAGACAAAGTCCAGGTGTTCCGTTTCGACCGGTCCAAAGTCACGGCAAGTGGCGCGGCGACTGTATTTACGCCTTTCGATGCCCCGTCTATCAAGCTCAAAGAAGGCGCCCAAGTAATCATAAATCCAACAACTACAACAATAATCGGAACCGAGTTGAGAAAACGACTGCTCGATAAATTCCACCTGCAACCCGGGGCCGTCACCGGACGTGCAACCGGGTCGTAGAAAGTTGCCGGAAACATCAGCGCTATTTTCCAGCAATCGGATCTTTTAACGAAGATCTAGTTGTCATGCAGATTTTACCAGACACTTAAGCGGGTATGTCCTCCTTGAAGAGGTAAACGCCATGGAAAAATTATGCAATCGTTGTCAATTTCGAACCCCACAAACACGCGCCATTTGCCATGTCTGCGGTCACGGTCATTTCACGAAAATTGATGATTCCGTCAATGCCAGGTACTCAGTAACTTCGCCTATCAAGACTCTCGAGACCGAGATCGACAAACGCACCACTGTGATTACAGAAGCGTTTAGCGTTATGGGTAACAAAGTCATGTCCGCTTGTCGTGCCAAACTTTCGGCAGCGTTCGCTACGGTCAGTGGTGCAACGACGAATCTCAAACATGCCTCTGAAGACCCTTCGCAGACAGCAAGTAAGCTGTTGCAAAATCGTCTTCCAAAAACTTCCAACAGACATATCTTGGAGAATGAACCGAAAGCAGCTCAATCTCCGGTCTCAGAAGTATCCGTGCGTGTCTTTAGTGCCCCAGCCGGCTATGATTCGAGCCCCAAAGAATATAGCCAAGATTGGCGCCTCTTACCGACTTCGGATTTTTCTTCAACATCCACTGACACGACGGCCCAGACAAACGAGCTTAACATGCTGCTTCAATGGTTTCGCTCCTGCGGCGCTGACAACCTGGTGCTACCGCCAGGAACACCGCGGCAGCATACAGAAGCTGCCTCTTCCGATGACATGATCAATAGGGCTGCTTAAAATTGCACGACTATCTAGCGCGCTCAGTCCAAGCTGACCTTGTAGTCACCGGCGACTCTGTGCCCAGAAATCACCTGTGAACTTGGCCAGGCATTGCCAAATAGTTTGCCAGGGGTTTGCAACTCATAAGCCGATACGCTAGTCGACCGTCCGCCTAATCCGGCCCCGGCCTGTATGTAATCTTTTCCATAGGCCTGTATTCGTTGAATAGCTTGGTCAGGGTTTTCGTTAGCGTCTTGACGATTTAAGGAAATGACCTCTTTCAAAACTTTGCTGCGCTCGCTTGGCGGAATCTTCTTGAACTCTTCTACAAATTTATCTGGCGACTTATCGTTCACTAGATGATCTGCAAGCGAGACTACACGTTTGTCTTCTTGTACGTCCCTCAACACTTTCGACAGCTTTACGCGACCTTGTTCATCTAAATCCTTTTCGGCAAATTTGGCCGGTTTGGCGACATTGGCCTTCTCGAGTGTACCCAACAGGTCATCGCAGCTAGCGAACTCTTTTGGAACTGGCATCGGGGTCGACCGATCGGCATTTAAGACCTCTCTCGTCGCTGGATCAGTCAACACCTGGCTGGCATGGTCTATCCCTGTTGCCGTGGAGTCCGGTTTTTGAGCTGGCGCCTCTAACGGTAGCGCTGATTCTGTTATTGGTGGTTCTGCCGCAACCATTGGACGTTCTGTCATTCGCCTTCCTCCTGCCCGGATGCCACGCATCAGCCGCGATGAATAGCTTCATCGTGACGGTTACCGCATCGACTCCATTGCAAAGTTAACTAGGGCTTGAGAAGAGCCAGAGCCTGCGGGATCAAGTTGCATAGTGGGGTGATACTAGCCTTCAATCGTGAAAAAATCGTGACACTAAGTTGAAGACGCTGGCCAGGTCACAAAAATGCCAAAATTCGCCGATTTGTGCCAGGTTGTCGAATTGGCACGCTGAATCATCGATTGGCAGTGGTGGCATGTTTTTTCCCAGCTGAAGATCCAGCAGCCGATGAATGAGCCGAAGCGTGCGTCGAAGTTTTTGTCGTGCCAGAGGATGTGTGCGTTGAACTCTTTTTGGTGCCCAAAGAGTGCCCAGACGATTTCTTAGGAGTACTTACATGTGACGTCGCTTTCTTCTTACCATGCGGCTGGGCTGACGGCGCAACTTGTGCGTGAGCTGCAGGTTCCGTATAGATCGGATGCACCGTGGTTGTTGTGAAGGGAACAATCATATGCCAACCAAGCATCAAAAAAGCCGCAAGGCAAACAGACGGCAAGGCCCCGCCATAGCGAATCGGTTCGTCTGACGAACCCTGGTACTCACGATAGTGAATGAAGCATAAAAGGCCAACCCCTGCGAGGAAGCCGCCGATGTGAGCGTAGAAAGCTACGCCGCCTGCATGTTGTGACATGCTACTGCTGAGAATCTGCAGGCAAAACCAACCGCAGATAATGAACAAGGCAGGAACTTTGTATGTTTTGAAAGCAAAGAAGAAAGAATCATCACCCCACCAAGTCTTGCAAGTTGCTTCTGGGTGCAAAACCATGTATGCACCCATGACTCCGGCGATTGCTCCGCTGGCGCCAACAGCCGGAATCGCCGAATAAGGATCGGAAAATATGTGCAAGACATCAGCGAAAACACCGCAGGCCAGGTAGAAGATCAAATAAGTGAAGTGACCCATGCGATCTTCTACGTTGTCGCCGAATAAATAGAGAGCCCACATGTTGCCGAAAAGATGCAGCAGACCTCCATGGAGGAACATCGAGCTGAAAAGAAATTGGAACTGATCTACAGTTGGATGTGCCGAGAATCGCGCTGGCACTGTTCCCCATGTTTGAAAAAACTCAGAGTTGAAATGAGAAGCGAAAAACATCCAGAAGAAGATTGCGACGTTCGCGACAATCAGGAGGATGTTAACTACTGGGGGATCAGTGTTCTCGACATCATCACTCAAAATAAGCATTTGTTGAGTCCAGTGAGGCTTGGGTCTACCTCGAACGTGCGGGAAGTGAGTACTTCATTCCCGAATCTGCCGGGCAGCTTCAATAGAATAGTTGAACTGACCGACCCGCTTGACAACCTTAATCAACTCTTCATTCCTTACCAGTACTTCCTTTGCGCAATTCCAAGAGTTGTCCGTGGAGCCCCGCGAGAGTAACCAAGCCACCGTACCGATAGAAAAACATCGCCACGACGTCTTGGACGCCCCGAGCCGGCCGGCGACCACCTAATGGACGATGATAGTATTAGCCTATGAACGAAAAGAACTTACGCGCTCTCACTCTTGAGAATATGACCATCGCCTCTCCCTGTTCGGCATCATGGGATGACATGGACGGAGACGACCGGACACGGCACTGCTCTTCATGCACAAAAAACGTCTACAACCTATCTGAGATGAGCAGTGCCGAAGCTATCGCTTTGATCGCAGAGAAAGAAGGCCGACTGTGCGTTCGCTTTTATCACAGACCCGATGGAACAGTCCTAACTGACGACTGTCCGGTTGGACTGCGAGCCATTCGCTCCGGATATCGAAAGGTGGCGACTGCAGCAGCTTCGCTTCTAGCGCTCCTGATTGCGGGCAGTGCTGCGCTTGCAGGTGACGGAAAAGCAGCTTCCGACAAATCCGCAGGGAAATGCATCAAGCAACCGGATTCACCACGAGCAACCATGGGTAGAGTCGCATCACCAAAGCTGTTGATGGGCGATGTTATGGTACTACCTGCGGTGACAACGGGCGAAGCATGGATATCAAAGTTCCAGAAGTCGGTCGAACATCAGCTCAAAGACAGCTTGGGATCAAAGGTCAAGGCACAAGCAGTTCAGTTCTACATTACCATCGGGCAAGACGGATCATTGGTGTCGTTTACTACTGATGGAAATGCCGTTAGCGAAGACGATCGAAAAACGCTTGAAGCTGTGCGTCAAATTAAGTTCAAAGAATTTCCGAAAGGAACGAAACTCAAGCAAGTTACCTTGCATGCGAAATTAGCCGGCACCAAATCTGATTGAGATTACCGGTAGACCCGGGAATCTACTGGCAGCAGTATTTTCATTACTGTAACTGTCCTTAGTTAGGATTTCACGGAGTGATTATGTTCGGAGCCTGTCGAGGAAATTTTATAACGCAATAACAACCGTTCCATTTTTCCTTCTCTGGTTCGGATTTTCAGAGACAGGCAAAATCATTTTAGTGGTCGTCGGAATCGCTTTCAATATTGCAATTGCAACCAGTCAAGTTCTCAGCGAAATTCCAGAGAAGCATCAGATTCTCTTCAGAAGTTTTGGACTATCTCCTGGCGCCATGATTCGGGACTACACGATACCGCGCCTTATGGAAACGTTGCTGCCCACAGTGAGATTCTCACTTTCCACAGCAATGGCAGTTGTGATCGTTTCAGAGTTGCTTGGATCTCAAATCGGATTGGGTTATCTCATCCAGACAGCGCGTTCGACGTTTTCCATGCACGTCATTTTCCTCGCTGTTATCATGCTGGGGATCCTCAATGCCATCGCGGATTTCGCGCTCACGCGACTTTGGACTCGTTCCGTCTATTGGAGATAGCGGCTAATGATGCGCTGCAATCTATAAATGCAGGTCAACCGATAACGGTTGGCCTCTCGGTACAGAACGATGACAACCCCCAGGCAAAATAAGATGTAGTTAGGATTTGGAGCGCCTTCTAGCTTCAGCACCCTTATTGCATACAAAAGCACCCTTTTGGATATGCGCAAGATCGCTAACGCGTATCAAAACAGCCCAGTCGCCGGAAGCATAATCCACCACGATTGATCGAGCGCCTGACAAATATGCTGCCGACGCCGTTCTCTGCATCCATCCACATGCTGAAGAGATCAAGTGATCGCACCAAAACATATTATGGGGTAGTTCCAAGCATCCAAGATCGTTGGTACAGTTATCTGCATAAACCGGTGAGCGATTAACGCAAAGCAATCGCTACGAGCCGAGGGGCAATGTAGAAACGTCAGGACTGCGCAGTCCGGGAACATCAGCAGAGAGCCCGCCAAATGTGACGGATTGGCTGAAGCATTCGGAAATATTGAGCCCCTGCAAAGGGCAGCCAAGCAATAGTAAAAATGCCGCCGCGGACTTGTTCCGGGTGGCATTTTTGTTTGGACCGATAGCTCGTCCGCGTTTCCATCCCGACTGACGGTGGAGTTAATCAAGTATGCGATCACCCAAACTAAAGAGCGCCTGCAGATCGTGATGACCGACAGTTATATCTGAGGCGCAAGTCGGACGAAGAGTTTTCAGTCCGAATTTTGGGGCTTGTTCTCGAGCTCACTGTGGCGTTCGTCGATGAGCAATATAAGCGTAGTTACTCGCCCGTCGATGGTGATCGGCGTAATTTTTATTTCGGCGACAATTTTCCGACCCCTGCGATTGACGGATTCCACTCTGAATTCTTCAAATGGAGTTTTGTCGGAGACTGTAAAATAGATTGTGTAAAAGGTCAAAGCCCAGAAGGTCCACTACACGGGAGTTTCGACCTATATGCCTAGAGATACTAGTGGTACCGTATTC
>JADYXS010000377.1 GCA_021772155.1 Candidatus Obscuribacter sp. | reverse complement strand
CGTTTGTGGAACAAGGTCTTTTATTTCGCACAAGACTGGTTGAAGATTCCGCGTGGTACCATACGCGCCACCGTTCTAGTTGAGACGATCTTGGCTGCATTCGAGATGGATGAGATCCTGTTTGAACTCCGTGACCATGCATCAGGTCTAAATGCCGGGCGTTGGGACTACATTTTCAGCATCATAAAAAAATTTAGCAGCCATCCGGATTTTTGCATGCCGGACCGCGCTCAAGTAACTATGGCAGTTCCGTTCATGCGTGCTTATTGCAATCTCCTGGTCGCAACCTGCCATCGCCGTGGAGCACACGCAATGGGTGGCATGGCAGCCTTCATACCAAGCAGGAAAGACGCCGGGATCAACGAGCAGGCCATGGACAAAGTGCGCGAAGACAAGGAGCGCGAGGCAGCAGCTGGGTTTGATGGAACATGGGTAGCGCATCCGGATCTGGTGGCGATCGCAAAAGTAGAATTTGATACCATCTTAGGCGACAAACCGAATCAGAAGACAGTGCTGCGGGAAGATGTACACATGACTGGGGCACAACTGCTAAATACGCATATTGAAGGAAGCTCTGTCAGCGCAGAGGGATTGCGCAGCAACGTTGACGTAGCGTTGCAATACATTGAGTCTTGGCTGCGTGGCGTTGGAGCAGCTGCCATACACAATTTAATGGAAGATGCTGCCACAGCCGAAATTGCCCGGGCCCAGATGTGGCAATGGATAAAGCATGGACAGAAACTTAATGACGGACGTCCGATAACCAAAGAAATGTACGAAACAATTCGATCGGAAGTGCTGTCTAAACTCAACAGCCCGGAAAAGGGACGTTTTGTCGAGGCGGCAGAAATACTAGACAATCTGGTGTGCCGCGAACATTTCATCGAATTTCTTACCGTACCGGCTTACGCCTACCTGGACGAAGGAAATAGATAACGCACAATTTGCAGCCGGCCAAAGCACCTCATAAGGTGCTTTGCATACGCGTTGTATTAGGAGGGAGTTGATCATGAATCGCGAGTTCGATAAGGAGGCTGCCGAGTTGAACCAGCAGTGGCAACAGGACACTCGCTGGAAAATGATCACGCGAGATTATTCAGCCGAAGACGTGCTGAAGCTTCGCCCCTCTATCAGTATTGAACACACCCTCGCCCGGCATGGTTCGGAGAGGCTCTGGAATATGTTGCAGAACGACCCCTACGTGACTAGCCTGGGCGCCTTAACCGGGGCACAAGCAGTACAAATGGTCAAAGGCGGAATGAAAGCAATTTATGTAAGCGGGTGGCAGGTCGCAGCAGACGCGAACCTGTCCGGTAATACCTATCCCGATCAGAGCCTCTATCCATCAAATAGCGTTCCCAATGTAGTCCGGCGCCTGAACAATTCGCTGATGCGTGCCGATCAAATCAGTAACGTTGAAGGGAAAGAACATTGCGATTGGTATGTACCGATCATCGCTGACGCCGAAGCGGGCTTCGGCGGACCGCTGCACGCCTTCGAAATGATGAAGTCTATGATTGAAGCGGGCGCCTCCGCAGTGCACTTCGAGGATCAGCTTGCTTCCGAAAAAAAATGCGGACACCTTGGTGGAAAAGTTCTTGTGCCAACTTCTCAGTTCATCCGCACGTTAATCGCCGCGCGGTTAGCTGCCGACGTAATGAATGTGCCAACGGTGATCATCGCTCGGACAGACGCCTTGAGTGCCACGCTTCTAACTTCCGACATCGATCCGCGTGACAAAGAGTTCATTCACAGCGAAAGAACGGCCGAAGGGTTCTTCCATGTCAAAGATGGAATCGAACCAGCAATCGCCCGTGCATCAGCTTATGCGCAATATGCCGATGTTCTATGGTTCGAGACCTCCAAGCCAGATATTGAGGAAGCGGCACAATTTGCCGAAGCTATCCATGCTCAGTATCCCGGTAAGTTGCTCGCCTATAACTGCTCTCCATCGTTCAATTGGAAGAAACATCTCGATGACAAAACGGTCGCCAGATTCACTGAAAAACTCGGTGAGCTTGGTTACAAGTACCAGTTCATTACACTTGCAGGATGGCATTTGGTCAATCTAAGCGCTTTCAAACTGGCTCGGAACTTTTCTCAACAGGGCATGCCTGCTTACGTCGAACTGCAAGAGGAGGAATTTGCTCTTGAAGCGCAAGGTTACACCGCCTCACGCCACCAACAAGAAGTGGGCACCGGATATTTCGACCAGGTTCTGATGGCGGTTTCAGGAGGAGCAGCTTCCACAGCGGCTCTTGCTGGATCAACGGAAGCCGATCAATTTCAAACCATTAGACCGAACACTGTCGAGGGAGAGTCAACCATCGTCGCGCTTGACGAGATGGATGAAAAGGACACAAGCGCTGCATAAAGAATGGCAACCCCGGAGCGAATCAACGCAAAAAGCTTAGACGACTATCTGGCAGTCATAACTAGAGCAGTCTTTCAGGCTGGTCTGCGCTGGGCATTGATTGACGCGAAGTGGCCGGCTTTCCAGAATGCCTTTGCAAACTTCGACACGAAAAAAGTTTCTTCATTCACAGAAGCCGACATAAGGCGCCTGGCAAGCGATGAGACGATTATTCGAAGCGAGAAAAAAATTCGTGGGACTGTGCAAAACGCTCAAATGCTGCTTGCATTGGACCGCGAATTTGGCGGCTTTAAGATTTATTTGACATCATTCGAAAGTTACGACGCTTTAAGTTTAGACATCGGAAAACGCTTCGCCTTCTTGGGAGAAATGAGCATTTACTACGTCCTATTCTGGGTTAGAGAGCCAGTTCCGCCATTTGATGAATGGATAGAAACAATACCTGGAAATCATCCAAGAATGCGTGAAATGATTGAGCTTGCAGCCAACCAGGATCTCAGCGCCAAGCCAGCAAGCCGAAGGAATGTATAATCATAATGTGGTCACTGCTGATACTAATATGACACTGCCAGCGACAAAGTCGGCGGCACCCAAAGGGTTCCGCGATAGCCCAGCTATTGTCATGATCATGATTAGTGTGGGTTTCTTTTGCGGTTATTTCTGGTTGGCACAACAGATGGAAGGTATCTCTTTTGATACGGCTTTCATTGCGATCTTTTGCGCGCTTTTGTCATCTTTTATTGTTCGCTGCTTCATGACAGCAATAGCCAGAGAGTTTTAACCAGCCCCCAGCCCGAATCTTGGAATTTAGTGCTCACGCAACGGCGGCAATTTTCCGGGAAGCACTGACGACATTGTCACGGGCATACGAATTTTCTTCAATCCTTCGATGGACATTTGAGCCAAAGGCGTCGTTGGCACCAGTCGTAATACCAAGCGATATTCGTCGGCTGCCATCTTGAAATCACGAAGCCCGACAAAGCAGACCGCTGCTATGTAATGAGCCTCTGCACTTGCCGGATTTTTCGCCAACACTAATGAAATTATGCCGACAGCTTGTTGGTATTGACCATTGTTCAAGAAGAAGATTGCGTCCTTGAGCGGACTATAGGGTCCCAGATTCTTGGGCTTCTCTTCTTCCTTGGCAGTGTCTTTATCCTTATCGGCAACTTCCTTTTTGTCTTTGTCCTCAGCGTTTGCCGTCTTGTCTTTAGAAGCGTCCGCATCCTTAGCAGTTTTGTCGGACGCTTTGTCCCCATCCTTGCCTGCGGTCTTGGTGGAGTCGTCATTGCTGTCTTTATCCTTGGAAGGATTCTTATCGTCAGCAACAGCTTTGCCCTTAGCTGCCACGGTGTCCTTATCGGCGGGTACGGCGCTACCGTTTGCCGGTTGCTGCGCACCAACTGCCGGTGAACCGGCGCTGCCCGGGACAATAATCCCCGGCGCCCCTTCTGACCCAATGTCAGTGCCTGGTACTTTGAAAGGCACTCCGGATTTGGCCAAATCCTCAAAGTTCGCTTGCCCATAACCTGGAATGGCGAATTTGGCTTGAGGTTCAGGATTGATTTGGGATTGAGGAGTTGCAAATTGGGGTTGCCCAGTAAAGGCTCCCTGAAGCATATTGTTCGTTTCGCCAGGCGGGGCTTCTATTTTGGGATTTTGATAAGTAAAAAGCTTACCTATAGGATTCGCTTCTCCCGCTGCAACCGGTACGTCATTCATTTTAGTTTGGGGTGTGACGTACTGCGGCTGCGGAGTAAACAAACCAGTAAGCGGGTTACCCTCCGGCAGCAGTGGCTGCCCGTAAGCGCCGGTGGTCACAGTTCCTCCAGCGGGCAAATCAGCCGGAAGGTTTGCTGGAGGCGCACTTGGGGCGACCGCAGCACTAGCGCCGGTTGAAGAACCGGAGGTGGAACTTCCACTGTCAGTACTGGAACTTCCGCTGTCAGAGGTTTGAGACAAAGCAGGTGTTGTGCCTAGAAACAACAATAGTGCCAACATTTGAACGTTTCGCATGTGCATTGTTCCTCAAGCTCAACGGCATCTTTATTTATGATAGCTAATTGCGAGCTAAGAACGTGGCAATCGGAAAATATCACTGCTGCCGTCCGACATACATGCACTCAACTTCTGGCGCGAACAGCCAACTGACGTCTGAATAGTCATCCTCGGCCAGCCGACTTAGATCCCAGCCTGGGTATTACTATTTCCGAATAGCTAATTGCAACGCCGGTCCATGTGTTATCGTAAAAACAGCCCTGTAGGGTGGACGCACGGACCAGAGGTACCATGATCTCCTCGTCACCGCAAAGCGCAAGTAGGCGCTGGCTTTTGCTATTAGCGGCGACTCTGGTCACTGCTGCCGGCACGATACCTGCCTTTGCCGTCGAGAACAGAGGGCTTGTGCATCGAGTGGGGAAGATGGAAGTCGTCATCTTCGGGGTTCAACACAAAGAACGCCCCCTACACGACCGAATAACTCAGCTCGAAGCCCACACATTGGGCGCTGGAAACACCGGGCCATTAACGCAGAGGCTGGATTCGCTCGAAAAGGTCGTAAATGGTGAAGCCGGTGCCAGGAGCGCCAGCAGTACAGGCATCGCGAGCAATTCTCCAGTCAGCCGCAAAGTTTCCGATTCGACCAAAACCGGGTCCCATAGCAAAAGCAGTTCTGGCGGCAAAAACAAATTCGCCAGCCGGGGTAAAGCGCCTACCGGTCATGCCTTAGCGAACCGGGGCAATTCTTTGACCCAAAGCAAAGCTGTCGGCCGCACTGATTCCGTCATGCTGCCTCCGGTTGCGCCACGGTTAGATCCGGGACCTGAGCCCAGCGTAGCTCCGACAATTTTGGAAAGAGCGACCGCAACTGGCACTCAGACTTCATCCGACTCAATAGTTACCGCCAGTCCTCCCCTTTCAGATCGCCAATTGGGACAAGACTTGCCCGCCGTTGAGCCAACTGGACAGCAATCACTGTCGTCTGTGGACGAAATGATCCGCAAAGGCACTATCGCTCACAGGGCAGGCAATACTGAGGAGGCGGAAAAGGTCTTCAAAGAGGCCCTCGTGAAGAGTCCCTTCAACTCGAATGCCTGTTTTAACTTAGGAGCAATCGCAGAAGGTCGTGGCGACTTGGCTTCCGCTCTGGGAAATTACCGCACGGCACTCATCGGTACACCCAATGATCTGGAAATCCAACAAGCAATTGCCCAAGTCGAGTCTCAGATCGCACAAAAGCAAGATTCCCCTTTCAAGAATCCTCTTGTCACCACATCTGGTGCAACCCCACTCCTACAGGGTAACGCCTCGGAATTCGATCCGTTGTCCGGCCAGCGAATTTCTCAAACACCAGTAGCGGCACCTGTTGCACAGCGCCAATCACAACGAGGCAGTGCCTGGCGAACTGCCGGCGCTGTTGGAGCTAATTTGTTTGCCGGTGTCGCTAGAGGGGCCATTCGTGGTGCCATCAGTGGCGGAGGCAGCGGCGCTCTTAGTGGTGCGATTTCCTCTGGCGGACGAAGCGCACTCGGTGCTGCTTTCCGGGCCCCGGCCAGAGGTGGCTCACCGGGGTCGATGGCCGCAGGGATGATTATGAACAGTCTGCACTGTCCAATTTGTCGAATATTGCCATGATCCTCAATCCACTCGTATTTACCTCCACGCTCCTTGCTTGCCTTTTAATCTCGTCAATCCCATCGATCTGCGCAGAAGAGGGATCGCTACGCATCGACAGACCCTTTGCCCCGTTATTTGTAAAACCGGCAGAGACGGTAACGCTGAACTGGAGTAGAGATCCAGTGTTTTGCACGGTGTTGCTGTGCCATGGCACTTGCGATCATGGGGAAGGTCCTTGCACATTGCGGACTTTCAAGAAATTGTTGACCACCTCTTTATCCGGTTGTTGCGCTGAGAAATCGCCGCTCAATGGGGCATCCTGCCCGGAGGAATCGGAAGACAACTGTTGCTCGAAGTAAGCACTTAATCAGAATTAAGTTTGGTTCCCAGAGCCAAGCTTTTATACTCAGATGTCAGGACGGTTAGAACGCCGCGTGCAACGCGACGGATGCCGCCGGGGGAGCACAGCTATTTTTATAGTAATCACTGGTGGACCGTCGGTCGGTAAAACGACCATTATTACGCTTCTTCGAGAACGCGGTTACGCTGTCGTCAGCGAACAGGCGACCCAAATTATCAAAGAAGGCGAAATCCTCCCCTGGGTAGACCGTGATGGCTTCCAACAGGAAGTTTTACGCCGCCAACTGGCAGCGGAAACATTTCACACAGGCTCTGATGTACCTATATTTTTAGACCGTGGTCTTTTCGATGGAGAAGCCTATTACATTAGCGACGGCATGGCAGTGCCATCTATCTTTGAAAGCTTGCCCACCGACCGCTACAGCCTTGCTCTATTGATTGAAGAACTGACATTCTTCGACAACAATGGAGTTCGCTTTGAAGATCTCGAATTCACTCGCAGGATTACCCCCATCATCGAGAACTGCTACAGCAGCCGGGGAATTCCAGTCGCTCGAGTTCCGGCGATGCCACCCATCGATCGAGTCGACTACGTTCTTGAACTCGTAACGGCCTGCATCGAAAGCCAGCGCCCCACAAAACAACGAACAGCACCAGCGATTCCTGTGCCTGCGACTTTAGCAATGGTATCAGCCTAGTTCATTCACTGATCAACTGCCGATGGCTTGTTCAAGAATCTTTGATGATACCGTCAGCGGTGCAGCGGTTCTCGACAAAAACGGGCGGCTCACGGGCCCGCCCATCTACAAGTCAGTCCTCGCGTATGTCGTAGGGATGGCGCCAGTCATCAGCCACCTTCCAAGAGGTTTGCGATCAGTAACGACTTGACAGATAAGACACCATCAACGCGCATTTCTCGGCGATTTGCACCTTATCCGATCAACTCATCTTCTGCTATCTGCAAGGGAATGACAGCATGGAAAGTGGCTCCCTTTCCTTCTTCACTGTCAAATCCAACCTCGCCGGACATCAATTCCGACAGTTTCTTGGAAATAGAAAGTCCCAATCCAGTGCCACCATACTTACGAGTGGTTGATCCGTCCGCTTGAACAAACGGTTCGAACAATTTTTTACCTGCTTCAGGATTGATACCAATTCCGGTATCAGTAACCGAAAAACGGATTTTTATGATGCTACCGTTTCTTGCCTCTAGTTTCGCCGAAAGCTTAACTGCACCATGTTCCGTGAATTTTACAGCGTTGTGTCCAAAGTTAAGCAGAATTTGCATCAATCGACCCCTATCACCACGCACCATTTGCGGTATCGCTTCATCCAATTCGATTTTGATAGGCAGCCCTTTCTTGTCACCGGCTACTGCCACAGATCTGGACATCTCCGCAAGCAGTCCGGATACACTGAACCAGGTCTTGTGGAGCGGCATTTTGCCTGCGTCCAGTTTCGAAAAGTCCAATAGGTCATTAACTATCGCCAGCAGGCTGTGCGCCGAGGTCAGAATGAAACCTGCCACATCCTTAGTTTCTGCACTAACATTTTCTTGTATCAATAGAAGCTCGGACATTCCCATAATGCCAGCCAGAGGCGTGCGAACTTCGTGACTTACATTGGCTACAAATTCCGATTTCAGCCGTGCGGAGGCTATGGCCTCATCAGCGGTAACACGCAACTGTTCCTCGAGCCTTCTTTGCTGAGCCTGTATCTCGCGTAAATGAACATCCGAATCTTTTCGTTCTAGAATTAAACCGATGTAGAGCCCAAGTCTAGTCAGGAGGTCGACATGACGAACGTCCGCTTCTTCAGGTCGCCGTCCAAAGAATTCCATCACGCCAATGACTCCTTGACGTGCTTGAATTGGAAAGGCAAAACTGGACTTTAGCCCTGCTTCCAGTGCTACTTCCTTCCGGATGGACTTCGGTTCTGACGCCACGTTCGCTAGCCAAATTGGCGCCCGTTCGCACCAAACACGACCTGGGAGACCTTCGCCGGATGCCCAACTGGAACGCTGAACAACTTCAACAAACTTAGCTGTTTCGATATGGTGCACATCAACATGAGTCCTGTAGACCAGACGATCTGAAGACCGGTCCAAGAGCCAAGCTATACCAATGGCCCGTTTGGTCGAATGACAAATCAATTCCAGCACTTTCACGATGAAGTCCGAAGGATCGTCTACATCATTTTCCAGCGACATAACATCCATGAGAATTCCCAGGAATGTCTCGGCTTCCACTAGCCGTTCACGAAGCTGATGCGGCTGGTCTCGACTATTAAATGGATATGACGCGTTGCCCAACATTATTAACAACCACTGAAGTTGTACAGCATGTTGTTAGACCGTTCGAGTGTCGATTAGTTTCTCTTTCGAGAGCAGTTACATTAAGTTCTCAACTAGCCAGAACTTTCTCCGTAGCGGTGGGGATTGGTCGCGCTTTACGAAACTTAGATATCTCATCCGCTGTAGGCAAGATCAGCGACGCTCCTCTTTGAGCTGAGGCAAACGGCGTTCCGTACACATCTGTTTCCGTTGAAAGGTTGTTTAGCTCAGCCAATAGCACCCACAGTTCGGAATCTTGCAAAGCAGGGTGGCGCCGCGCGATGGACTGCAAAGTATCGCCTATGCGAGCAGTATAGTGAATGCGTGAGCTGGTCCCCGCAGCAATTTGCAGGTTACCCAGAAGACGCTCTAAAGCTTCTCTTCTAACATCAGAAAGGCTGGAAAGTGGACGCTTGGATACTTCACCATCACTAATGCCAACGTCGCAGCGACTTCGATTCGTCAGATTCGAGCGGAAGATTGCAATATCGCTACCGCTCGGCAGGTAAATCGACATGCCATCTTTCAACCTAGGCAGCTGCTTGCCGGCTTGCAATTCGACTCTTATCGAAAGTTTATTGATTTGGTAAATAAGTAAAGCAAGGTGTTTGTCTTTAAGTTGAGAGATTGCAATGGATTCTAGTGTGTCACCAGTTTTGATGATGTACTTGCGGCGAATTTGATTTGCCACCATCGACTGAGCTTTCTTCGTTGCCAACTCGGCTAGCAAGACTTCTCTAATTCGCCGTTCCTGCTCGTGCAATTGCTCGCGTAGCTTGTCCGCACGTTCGCGATCCTCACGAAGCTGCTCAGCTCTGCGTTCTGCTTCTTCTTGGAGCAACTGCTGACGACGATTTTCGGACTGCTGTTCAGCACTTATGAACGAAGGTCCTTCGTTGGATTGAGCCTGCCACGGTATTTCTGGAGTATTGGCAGAAACGAACGTTGCTTCTACCCTGCCGTCGCCGGAAGCGACATAAGTATCTTTGGTCGCTTCCGCAGTTTTCGAGGACTGTTCGTCAATGTTGGAACTTGGCGAAGAAACTGTCGGCTGCGATTGCTGCGCCTGTCCGTTTTCGTTCTGAAGTTCGGATTTGGGAGATTCCGTCAATTCCACTGAGCCAACAAGGGGGTTGCTTCCACCAGACGAGCCCAGGTACGTGATGTCCGGCTGCGGCATCACTTCATTCTGATTCTGATTCTGGTTTTGACTTTGATTCTGATTTTGATTTTGGTTTTGGTTCGAACTCACACCCGGTGCGTTTTCTGAAATGGCGCCATGCTGTACGGGAAACTGTTGATTTGGCTGTTGCGCAATCGAAGTGACTTGCTGTGATGGATTAGCTGCAGTTACCACGGGATCCTGGTCAGACAATCCAAACCAATCAGTCAGTGCATTTGGCTGCAGCGGCTGCGCCTGGGACGGGATCGATTCATTTAGAACTTCGACAGTGTGATTGATGTTGGTGGCAATTTCAGTGACCTGATTCACAACAGCTTGGACAGAGGTCACAACCTGAGTAAGGGTATTTGCTATCTGTTGAACCTGCGGAACACTATTATCGATTTGCTGCACAACTGGCTGCACACTGGGCTGTGCGACTGGCTGCACAACTGGGAGTTCCGGCGCGACTGCAACAGAGCGTGGCGACGTACTGACGGATTCCACAATTGTGTTGACCAGATTTATGGTGTTATCTACTACAGACTGAACTGGTTGAACAAACGGAATACTCAACGGCCGATCGATGAACGGCATGTTAATGGTCAAATCAGTTGGGTCGTAGTAGGTCGGGGCGTAGTCGTTCGAATTCACGTAGACCGTTGAGGGGTCCGGCTCCGAAGTGACCTGCACGTATTCGCCAGATGCCGTCGGAACCCAAAGCTCACCGTTTGGACCAACTACAGTAAAGTCCTCTCTAACTTCGCCACCAGCAATGAACAACCATCCCGCACTTGTCGCAAAAACAACTCCTTCTTCCGTCTGCTGCACTTGCGGTGCTTGAACATAGGCTACAGGCTGAGTGGCCGCCGGCTCGCCGGTATTGGGATCGACAGGTACCGCAACCGGAATTTGAGGAATAGTCGAAGGGTTGATTTGGACGACGGTTGGATCAGGATTAGCACCGGTGACATTGGTTGCCGTAACCAACACACCATTCAACACAATTTGGACAGTCGGCAAGACAATAGGTATTTGAGATGGATCTATCACCACTCCGGCTGCGGTCGTCGCACCAGTGGGCGGTTGGCCAGTCGCATTTGTTGGTGTTGTTCCATTGGAGGTCGTTACTAAAATCGGATTTGGAGTTCGCGGAGCGGTTGTTGAAGTATCGAGATTTTTCTCCGGCACTCCGTCAGTAACTTTCGAACCCTTAACCGAGGGATCGAGTGAAATGAACACGTTCTGAATTGGGCCTGAACCTGGAACTGCAGGTGCTTTTGTACTTGCATCGGTGCAGGGAAGCCCCTCGCCACGCTTTTCCGTCAATGGACGTAACGTTGATTCGGTTCCTGGACGAGCACCGGCGTCAGCCGACAAAGGAATGCGGGCAGCGCCGTCTCGAACTGAGCCCTCGACTTTGACCGAAAGCTCTTTAGTTACGCCGATAACCGTAGTTCCAGTTCCGTCTTTGACTGACTGTCCTGCGGTTGCAGATGTAGCGCCATCTTTGGTGACAATGGGAGTTCCCAGGCCAAAAGCGGACGAAGCAGCCGCATCTTTTATGGTGGCAGTGGCTTGTGCGACAGCAACGTCTTTTATGCTGCCTGCAATAACAGTTCCCATAGCAGAACCATCAGCCATGCCGCTTACGTTAGTACTTCCTAACGGCGAACTTTCTTTCGCCAACCCAGCAGAAGAGATTGTTACGCCGTCTCGATTGACATTAACACCGCCAGAAATGCATTCTTTTATCGCGCCAACCGATATCGAAGCTGTGCCATCTTTGGCAAGTGAAACTAGAGCGCTACGAGAGTCGTCATTCCTGCCTGAGCCAACAGGCGCCATTGCGCCAGAAGGTATATCTTTCAATGCCGTACCGGAAAGCGGTGAAACATTCAACGTTTCTTTCGCGGTTCCAGTTAGCGTGAGGTCTCTTTCGATGGGTGTTCCGATGTTAGATGGAAGGCCATCCTTGGGCGCGAACGATAGGTGACCGGAAGCCGAATCCTTGCTGAGCGAAACAGATCCAGAATCTTTTACCGAGACTAGACCAACCAGCGCACCATCTTTGGTGACTGAAATACCGGCACCAGATGAAGACGATTCTTTAATTGGAGCGCCAGTAACTGCTGCCAACTCTTTGACAGTTGGGCCGCCAGTTGACGTGACTTCTCTGCTACCGCCAGCGTGAGTGATTCCCGAATTTTCCTTTGGAGCAATTGCTTGAAGATCTCTAACTCCTGCCGTCGAGCCTGTACCGGAATGGTCCTTTAACGTACCTCCTGCCGGATAAGCTTCCTTCCCCATCGGAGATGCGGTTCCAGTTGCCAAATCCTTTGGCAGTGAATTCACCGGGGTCGACGGATAACTTGGTCTTTCGATGCCATGCGCAGCTTTTTCTGGGAAGGACGGGCTACTCGGGATCGACGGATTCTCTTTGTTTAGTTCAACATTTCTGCCACCAGATTTGAGATCAGCAGGGTGAGTGCCGCCTGAAGTTGGCAATACGTCGACCTGGCGCTCTGCCGGCAGTGTAGCTTTGGGTAGATTTAAGGGAGCAGGACTTGGTAATGCTTTGACATCTCCGCCAAGATGCACTGCCGGTGCCTGGTCTGCTGGCTTTATCTTTTGGAGATCTGTTCCTAACGGATGAACACCCAACGGCACCGCGGAAGGGAGAGTTTTATCTACTTTGACTTCAACCTTAGGATCTTTGGCTACCCCTGGAATAACGTTGTGCTCTAAGCCTGGATTGCCGACCTCGATCGGCTGAACTTTCACAACTGGTTTTTCCACTAACGCTTGCAGCGCTGGATCAGGCGCTTTCACTGTTGGATCAGGCGGTTTCAAGGCAGGTTTCAATGCCAATGCCTCTAGCTCAGCTGGAGTCTTCGCCGCGTGCTTCACGGGACGATCTGACAACGCTTGCAGCGCTGGATCAGACGCTTGCAGCGCTGGATCAGCCGGTTTTTCCGCGAGTTTTAATGAAGCTTCTTTCTCAGCTGCAGTTGTCGCCGTGGGCGCTGGCGGTTTCAGCGCTGGATCAGCCACTTTCACCGCTGGATCAGGCGCTTTCACCGCTGGTTTCAGCGAAGATTCTATCTCAGCTGCAGTTGTCGCCGTGGGCGCAGGCGGTTTCACCGCTGGATCAGCCGGTTTTTCCGCGAGTTTTAATGAAGCTTCTTTCTCAGCTGCAGTTGTCGCCGTGGCCGCTGGCGGTTTCACAGCTGGATCAAGCACTTTCACCGCTGGATCAGGCGCTTTCACCGCTGGATCAAGCGCTTTCACCGCTGGTTTCAATGAAGCTTCTATCTCAGCTGCAGTTGTCGCCGGAGCCGCTGGCGGTTTCACAACAGGTAAGTCTGCTTGATCATCGAGCACCTTCGCAGCCACCAACGCGGCTTGCTCGGCTGGAGTTTTTGGTGCAGCAGCTTCAACCGCTGGCGTTTTCGCAGGAGATGCGGCTTCAACCACCAGTGTTTTCGCAGGAGTTACGGCTTCAACCGCTGGCGTTTTCGCAGGAGTTACGGCTTCAACCGCTGGCGTTTTAGCAGGAATTACGGCTTCAACCGCTGGCGTTTTCGCAGGAGTTACGGCTTCAACCGCTGGCGTTTTCGCAGGAGTTACGGCTTCAACCGCTGGCGTTTTCGCAGGAGATACCGCTTCAACCGCTGGCGTGTTCGCAGGAGTTACGGCTTTTTCTACTGGAATATTGGCGGCGACCAACGCGGCTAGCTCGGCTGGTGTTTTCGCGACAGACGCTGCGGCTTGGCCTGCAGCTGCGATTTTCCTAGCAGCCTCCGCGTCTTCGCTTTTCGGCAGCTTTTCTATTACGGCAGCGGCGTTCAACTCGGGAGACCCGGCCGGCATGCCGGGTTTTGCCATCTCTGTCGGAGCGGCAGGGCCAACGAAAGTCCCTTGAATTTGCGAAGAAATCGTCGGCTCGGCCTTCTCGACTGCCTTAGTTTCGCTCGCTTCCCTATTTTCACCTTGAGTTACTTGCCCTGACACGGCCGCTAACTCTGGTTGCTGATTATGCTCAGTTGTGCCTGTAGATTCCTGCGGTTTCCCAACAGGTGCCGCTGCTTCAACGAATGCATCCGCTGGCTGCCCCAGCAACACTTTCTCATTAGGAAACTTGTCTCTGTTGAGCGGGTCATTGACACTTTGTTCGATTTCTGGAGATCGTGACTGAACGAACGCGTCATTGAAACTTGGGTCAGCGGCACCGGCATCTGGGCGTTGAACTTCCGCAACACGACCGGCGCTACCGTCGCTGCTTTCAGATTCTTCGAAGTTAGTAAGTGGCTTGGGTGGTGGACTCACGATGTTTCCATGCACAGGATTCGTCTGTTTCCGCGTCAAGGACATATTAAGGATGGCTTGTGGAAAACTCGTGGCAGTAGTCCATAAAACTCCCTCTGTCAATAGGAAACCGAGCAGATTAGACCGTGCTTTTACACGGAAACGCAGTCGATGAGAGCTCCCAAACAATGGAGAACTGTTCTAGTTGGCTGTGCGTTTCTCCTGCAAGGGAAGACGAATGACTCTAGTCGGCAGCGGTTGAACTGCAGCTAAACGTTCACGATAAGCAGAAATCTTGTGCGCCAGCAATTGCAGAGTCAGTTGCTCATCATCCGTTGAAATTCCAGCCTTATTCAGTTCCGCATTACGCTGATTGGCCAATTTGAGTCTCGCATCGGCCTCAAAAACGTGATACCGATATGGCCTTGCCGATCCTTTATTAGTTGCCTCTATCAAGTCTGCCTGCTCCAACAATGCTCCAGACGTCTGAGAATAAGAGTCCATTTGTAGTTTTCTCAGTTGGAGTTTGTCAGCCATCGAAATGCGTGGCGTACGATCGGCCCTGTCGATGGTGTTTTGGTATACCAGTTCTTGCCACTCAGAGTACTTTACATTGCGCGCCATGATTGAATCTTTTGATTTTCGCGGCAGTGTAGTCGTAAAGCTGAATACCTGGTCAACACCTTTGTCAAAAGCTCTTTGGACAATGGCAGTCGACCTCAGGTCATGGCGTATGAGCTCTGGATTTGTATTGCTCATAGTATGAGATTTATAGTCGTGCGACACGTTGAGCGCATAGCACAGATAGTGAGACGGAAGGCTGTCGAACTTACCTGACCGTTCATAGGAATCGATCATCGTATGGAAGGCCTCAGCACCAAGCCATCCTCTAGACGCAATTGACTCAGCGTCATCTTGTGAATACGACTGTTGTTCCATTTGTTTGCGTAGCCGATCAATTTGATTCAGATTCGGAAGCTCGCTAACTGGCTTCCCAGCTAGAATGTTCAGGCACTTCACCGCGTCGTCTGCTGCTGTTTGTGGTTCGTTTGCCAATTTCATTTCGGAAGATAGATACAAAT
>JADYXS010000376.1 GCA_021772155.1 Candidatus Obscuribacter sp. | reverse complement strand
GTATGCGGTCTTTCTCCGTGACGTAGCTTCGTATAGCGCAGCGGAAGAGCATTTCCAAAAATCTTTTTCTCTGTATGCGCAGACCATGGAGGGGTGGATCGCCAAGGGGTACTCGGCTGTAGATTCCAGTACTGAAAGCTATTCGATCAAAGAAGATTACGCCAAACTGCTGCGTTGCATGGATCGCAGCAAGGAGGCCGCCGAAGTAGAAGCGCAGATCAAGAATTTGAAGGATCAGGAAGAGAGGGATCAAGCGAAAAAATGACCGTGACTATCGTTCTGGCCAAACTCATAGAAGGGGAGGGGACAAGCCCCTCCCCTACGCTTTTGCTATTTGCGGCACGTAGATCCAGCCTTCAAGCAACACATCGAGATTTTCGGCATCCAGCGCATCAACAAAAAGATCAGGGGCATAAATGTATGTCGCTGTCGCATAGCAGGCGATTAGCGAATCGAGCGCGTGATCGGAATCAACGAAGTGGTGCCTAAATTTTCCAGGCACCGTCAGTCGTGGAAACTTCTGATAGGTCAGTCCTTTCTTTTCGCGCAGGTTGATCAAGCCATCAAGCATGTTGGTGCGAGTAGCTTTCACTCTGTCTTGCTCCTTTTTATCTGGACTCTTGTATCCGGTATCCGTTAGCCCCAACGTCTTGAGAGTGGCTCGTGGATAAACTTCAATCACTGCGCAGCCGAAGGGAATTGATGATTGAAACGGCAACACAAAAAAGTTTTTCGGATTAAGCATCGCCAGAAGCCGCATGCCCTGGAACGTCATTTGAATCATCGATGGGTTACCGCGATGCAATGGACTAATGCCCGGTACTATTGTTTTCTCGTCGCAAAACCTTTTCGGTTCTTTTTTGAATTGCTTGACCAATTCCTCAAATTCTTCAAATGGCATAAAAACAAGCTCTTGAGCGAGTTCTTGCCAATCTTGATAGGGAGGTTTGACCTTTTTCATCGCCAGGAATTCTATGAACGCCTTTGGCAACGAAAATGGACAATCAATTCCGACTGCGCTCACGTGAGTCGAGGAAATCTCTTTGGCTAGCGCATGCGCACCGACATGTCGAACGTCCATGACCTCCATACCCAAATCACCGACCCGGGCGAGAGTCAGCCATGTATCGTTCGGCACGGTTTTCGCACCACTGAAATCAGCCCCTGCAACAATTTTATCTGCCATCTAACTGCCCAATTCTATGTGCACTTCCAAACATACCCGACGTCCCACTGGTATTGCATACAGATAGAGTAGCACTGGGGCACCTTCAATTCGACTCTTGACCGGCACAACCTTACTAGCGTAGATTCCCCGTTGTGTCCTCTGCCTGAGCTGCCTAGAATCCATGTTTGTGTGCAGGTAGGGCAACTCGGCATTGCAGGCAATGCACGCGCTGCCCCAGGGACAAGCCCCTCCCCTAGCAGTCAGGTGAACCGATGAGTCATAACGATCGAAAGCAGATTCTCGTCACAGACAGCTTATTCATCTTTGCTGACCACATAGCGAAAATGGAGGCAGCTGGGTTTGAGGTCGAGCGACTGGACAAACCGGCCGCAAGCGAAGACGAACTCATAGCAGCGATTGAAGGCAAACACGGCTATATCTTAGGCGGAATTGAAAAGGTCACCGATCGGATAATCGCCGCTGGAGATAAGTTGCAGGCTATCGTATTTACGGGCGCCGACTGGCGTAGCTATATTCCCGGACATCGCCTTGCCCTGGAAAAAGGAATTCACATCGCCAACGCGCCCGGAGCAAATGCCCGAGCAGTGGCCGAATATACGCTTACTTTGATGCTAGCTATGAAAAGAAATATCTTCGAGTTAGGCGCCCCAGGCAGCAAAAGTTTCGAAAGTGTGGACTCTTTACTGGATGCCTCTGTGGGCATTGTTGGTCTAGGTACAATTGGACAAACCCTTGCCTCAATGCTGCACGGGATCGGTGTATCGGATCTACGCTATTACAGCTTGAATCGCAAACAGCCATTGGAATCAAGGCTCGGTCTCGTTTACGAGTCAAAAAAAGATCTGTTTTGCAAATGTGACGTTGTCACGCTCCATACATCAAAAGCTGCTGGAGAATCTTTCGTCACGAAAGAAGATCTGGCAAGCCTCCGCGATGGCAGTCTAATCATCGATTGTTCATTTGAAGGTGCCATTGATCTGGAGGCACTCTTTGCAGAAGTTGAATCGGGGCGCCTGCGAGCGGCGGTTGATCATCTTCCTTCGGAGAAATTTAAAACGTTACCGATGGGAAATTTTTATCATTCCAATGCAGCGACTGCCTTCAATACTCGTGTTGCAAATAGGATTGCGAGCGACATGGCCACAGAATCCATCCTCAACATGCTCAATACTGGGACCGATCAACATTTGGTCAGCAGATGACGCGTCAGGCATCGCAGACGATGCGGGAAGGCCGGCGTAAGTCCTCCGGTGCCACCGGCAAGCTGAACCAAAAAGTGGAGCCGGCACCAGCCGTGCTGCGCACACCAATCTTGCCACCATGAAGTTCAATCAGGGCTTTGCAAATGGCCAACCCAAGGCCCTTGCCGGGGTTTGATGCATCGCCTAGCTTGCTGAACCTGTCGAAAATAATTGCCTGGTCTTCTTGAGCGATACCAATACCACTATCAATGACTCTGAATTCGTGAGTCTCTTTGCCTTGGCTGGCTTCCAAAATGACCTTGCTTCCCTTGGGCGAAAATTTTATGGCATTACCGATCAAGTTGCACAGCACCTGGTTAATGCGATCGGGGTCCGCATGTACATTGAAGTCCGCTGGTGTGAGTTCGATAGAGACACCGTAGCTAAGTGAGGCAAACTCCATGGAGTGAAAGGCCTCGTTGAACAACGACTGCACCGACACTGACTTTGGGCGCAAGGCGACATTGCCGGAAGCAAGACTTTCAGCATCAAGAAGATCGTTGGTCAGTTTCACCAGGCGTGCAATGTCTGCCGACGCGTTTTTGCTGACAGCTTGAACATTTTCTGGTAATTCACCTAAGACCCCTTCATTCATCAACGTTAGAGCCGCATCAACAGAGGCAAGCGGAGAACGCAGATCATGACTGACCATTGCCACCAACTGACGGCGCATTTCTTCTGAAGTTTGAAGTTCGTTGACGGCGCGATGAAAGGCTCGGTCCAGGTCGGTAATTTCATCGGAACCGCCGATTTCAACGCTGGCAAGTTTCCTTTCCGAGATCAGCAAAGTGTTCTGCGTGAGCCTTTCCAAGCGCGAGACTATGCTTCTAAAGAAATAGAACGCGGCAGCAACTGCAATCAGCAAGTTAAGGACGATGCCTATGACAATGATAACGACGACGAAATGGCGGGCTCGCCGCTCCTGTTCGACAAAACTTTCGCATTGAATTCGTTCTGCTTCAAGGAATTCCACGCCACGCACGGTCATCTCGCTCATCAAGCGACGTTCGGCGGTTAGTCCATCATTACCGTCGAAAACTTTCAACAACTCAGTGTTCTCATCTATCTTATACAAGAGACGACTCAAAGCTACCTCAGCTTCTTTTGTCGAGGACTGACAGGCGGCCAGTCGGCGCAGTTGCTTAGGGTTGTCTTTGATTTCGTCGGCGATTTCAAGATAGTCGCTGGTTATCGCCTTCATGGATTGCAAGCATTTTTCTTTAAAGGCAGGATCTCTCGTGAAGTTGTAGATAGCCGCAGCTGTGGCGGCATCAAAAGTACGTCTAGTAACATTGCTCGCAGTGTAGATAACGCGCCTTGAAGCGGCCTCTTTTTTGATTGCTGCTTCTGCGTGCAACAGTGAATTGATGAGCACAACCAAGAACACAATTTGAAAGCACAGAGGCAAGCAAACAAGAGCTATGCCCTTCTGACTCAGTTTCAAATTAATCATGGCTCGGGACAAACATCAAATTTACCTGTGGTAAAACTTTGCTGATCTCCATCTTCTCGGTCAATTCCTGATGGCAAAAATACTCATAGTAGATGATGACATAAGCCTTGCCGGTAACGTCAAACGGTGGCTGGAGTTCGAGAACTTCCTGGTCGAACACAGCGCCTCCGGGGCAGACGGGCTGAATCTCATGAGAACGTACACCTACGACATCATAATACTGGACGTAAATCTGCCACATATGAATGGTGTCGAAGTTTGCCAAAGCTACAGGAACGCTGGCGGTCAAAGCCCAATACTGATGTTGACGAGCAAAGGCGAAATAGCAGACAAGGAGCTGGGTTTTGGAGCCGGTGCGGACGACTACCTTAGCAAGCCATTCAATCTCAAAGAGCTGTCTTTAAGGATCAAGGGCCTTTTAAAGCGTTCCCGGTCCATAAAAGGAGATGTCTTGCAATCCGGTCATTTGACTCTCGACCCCGAGGCTCGAACACTCAAAGTAGCAGGGGAGATAGTCGCGCTTCAAGATCTGGAGTTCAGAATTCTGGAGCTATTGCTAAGAAATAAGGGAACGGTTCTTTCTGCAGATTCCATCATTGAAAGAACCTCCAATTCCGATTCCGAGCGCAGCGCCGAGTCCTTACGGACTGCCCTTAAGAAGTTGCGAAAGAAAATCGATGTTCCCGGTTCTCCTTCGATCATTTCCAATGTTCATGGCGTCGGCTACCAAATTTCAAATTAGTTCACTAGCTGTTCACTAGTGGAAATTATTCTGAACCCATCGAGTTCCCAAGAGCAATTCGAAACGAGTCGAAATTTCCACAAGGGAAATGCAGACCTTTCGATTCTCTCAATCAAATCGATGTGTAGGCACCGTCCACGCAAAGGACGCGCTCTAAGTGCGCCTTTAGTTAGTTGACCAAGGAGAAAAATATGTTGAATGAAGTAGATCAAGCACCAGAAAAAGCAAATACGAGCAGCGACGCGAACACCGCCATGGCTAACTTCGTACAAGATCTCTATTCATCAGCTGTCCAGGACGTGACGAAAGCAGCTAGTGCAATCGCCAGCACTTTCAAACTCAACGACTTAGTAATCGATTTTGGTGCAGATGCGGCGAAAGGTTCAAGTCATCCTCCGCATGCAGAGCAAGCAAAGCCGAATTCCGAAAGCAGCAAACCATCACCTGATGATCGGACTTCGAGGGAGAAAGGGCAGTCAGGAGAACGACGCAAACTGGACACTCTCCCAGAGACTGAAAATCACAGAGAGTTGCCGGACGGCAAAGAAACTTCGCGCCCCGAAGGAGCAAACGTTCAGCCAAATGTCGAAAAGAGTTCCGGTGGCATAAACAGCATTGAAGGCGAGGCTAAGCCAAAGGGCGGCGCAAACTCTCAGAGCAGCGATGACCTAGGCAAGAGCAAAATCGAAATCGAAAAGTCCTTGTTACCCGGCGTACCTAGTAACATCGAAGGCATCATGAACAAGTCTGGCAAAAGCGCAAAAGAAGCCGATAAGACAGACGGAAAGGAAACTGTGCGCCCTGAAGGAGCTAACATTCAGCCGAAGTCCGAAAGTTTGAACAAACTTGAAAAAGGACAGTCCGGCTTGCCAGAACATAAAGGCGATAGCAAGCAGGCCTATCCGGAAACCGAACGGTTGCTCGTTCCCCGGAAGTAGTTCAAGGGAGTCTACACACAACGAAAGGTCCGCGAGTAAAATCGCGGACCTTCCGTTTCATTTTTATCGAGCCGCCAATACCGCAACTGGCGGTTATTTAGGACCTGCTACGTGGTTCTCACATTGACTCTAAGGCTATTTATTCAGACCATAGAGATCAAATGGGAGAGAAGACTCGCTAATGGACGAAACAGCCGGCTCCGATAAGGGTCCAAAGAAAACCGATGGAATCGAGTTCGACTGGAGGACAGTTGAGCCAAAACCGGTGGTCAAGCCACTAGAGCCAGCTCCGGTCGACAAGGTCGTTCCGGGCCCAACTGTTAAGCCACAATCGGGCAGTGGCATTCCACTGGTCCGTCCAGATTTGCTCACACCTGCGCTTTCCACAAGAATCGCGCCCGGGCTAGACAACAAGATTGCCGGTGTGGGAGCCACTACGTCCTTACTTGGGAAACCGACCGAGCGGACCACGCCAGGTCAAATACAGTTTGACTGGAAGCCGCAGACCGGCGCTCAACCCTTGAAACCGGCGGACCAGGACGTGGCGCAGCCACCCGAATTTCGAGCAGGCGGAGGGGCAGGAGCCCCGAAGGACTGGCGCACTGCCCAGCCGACCGATGTTCAAGCAGCTGCAGGAGCACCACCCAAGACGGACTGGCGAATTCCCCCCAAAACGACAGATGTTCCAAAAGGCGAAACAGCAGCACCTAAGACAGACTGGCGAATTCCGCCCCAACCGACCGATGTCCCAAAACTCGGAGGAGCCGGAGCGCCCAAGACAGACTGGCGAATTCCGCCCCAGCCCGCCGATGTGCCAAAACTCGGAGGAGCCGGAGCGCCCACAGACAAAGTAGCAATCTCAGACCGCCCAGCCGCAGCGGCACGCCCAGGCCTTGCTGAGCTGTCCTACAACGACCCGGACTTCGATAAGAAGCTCTGGGCCGGCAATTACAACGCCCTGCGCATCACCGATCTACCTCAGGACGTCAAAGTTAGCTCGTGGGTCGATAAGAATGGATTCTTCCTCTTTTACAAGAACGGCAACGACGACCGCAAGCCGCACTATTTGCCGCCATCGGTGAGAACAATTGAAGCGAACAGCGGAGTGCGGAACGCCGACGAATTGCGGCTGCAAGCCCAGGCCGGAGCAAGGCTGGACAAAAATCCAGTGGTCATTAACTTTGAAAAGGTCTACGGGCGGGAAAATCCCCTGGTGTTTGCTCAGCGTATGGGCGGCATTGGCACCCAAGCACTTGCGGATCTGGAGGTTACCCTCAGGAAAGAGGTCGTAACTTCGCCAAACGACCCGATGGCACACTTTCTTCTATCGGACGTGCTTCTCGGTCAGGCCTTCAAGCCAATCATCGAGCAGGTGACAAGCGGTAGCGATGTAATCAAGTTGAAAAACCCATACACAGACCAGCGGCTCGACGAGGCCATCAAAGAAAGACAGACGGCGATGGACATAATGAAGCGGGAAAAATTGTCCTTCCCCAATCCTCCTGTTATCGTTGGACGCTATGATCGCCGCGGGGATATTGAGGCCCAATTGGGACTCTACCCGAACTGGTGGGGAGACTTGCAGCTTAAGGTACTCAAATCGTATATAGACCGCATGCCTGTCATTGAGTTGCCTCCGATCCTGCCGCCCCGTTGATTGCTGTACAATCACGCTGTTGAAAAACCTTTAGGAATCATGATTGAAACGCATTTCCGTCCTTGGTTCGACCGGCTCCATTGGCACCCAGACGCTTGATATTGCAGAATCCCACCGGGATGAGTTCACGGTTGTAGCTCTGGCAGCGGGCAAAAGTAAGCTCGGTCTACTTGCAGAGCAAATCGCCCAGTTCTCACCAAAGCTCGTTGCCGTGCCCGATGCAGTCGCTGCAAGTGAGCTTAAACAGATACTTGGCGGCGCCAAATCTCCCCAAATAGTTTGCGGAACAGCTGGACTGGAAGAGGCGGCAAGCCATCCGGATGCAAATACCGTTGTCTCCGGCGTGGTCGGAGCGATGGGAATTCTTCCAACGGCAGCGGCGGCCCGAGCCGGAAAGACTATAGCCCTGGCAAACAAAGAGACCTTAGTTGCGGCCGGCGCGCTGATCGTGCGCCTTTGCAAAGACCATGGTGCAACGCTGGTTCCAGTGGATAGCGAGCACTCAGCAATTTTTCAGTCACTATCCGGTTACCAAACAGACGATATCAAACAGGTTCTTCTAACTGGCTCTGGGGGACCGTTCCGCACATGGACGAAAGAGCAGTTGCAACACGCCACCGTCGAAGATGCCCTGAAGCACCCGAACTGGTCGATGGGACCCAAAATTACAATCGACTCAGCGACCCTAATGAATAAAGGCCTGGAAATCATTGAGGCCCGCTGGTTATTCGATATTGGAGCAGAGCAAATTAAGGTGGTGATTCATCCACAGTCGATATTGCATTCGGCCGTCGAATTCGTGGATGGATCAATAGTTGGGCAATTGGGCGTGCCGGACATGCACCTGCCGATCCATTTCGCACTCTATTGGCCGCAGCGCCGTCCATCGAAAGCCGTGCCATTACTGGATCTTGTTGCGGCCGGAACGTTGACTTTTGAAGCTCCCGATTTCGATCGTTTTCCCTGCTTAAGACTAGCAGCCTTAGTTGCAGCCAAAGACGACACAACGCCGGCCGTGTTAAATGCAGCCAACGAAATATTCGTTGAAGCATTTTTAAAGCGCCGAATTCGCTTTCTTGAGATTTCTGAATACATTCAAAGAGTTTTGGATCTTCATCAACCGATGACTCCCATATCTCTTGAGGATATACTTGAAGCCGATCGTTGGGCGAGAGAAGCAGCCAACGAACTCCTTGGAGCAATTGCACGATGAATACTTCGACCAAAACCAATGTCACCGTCGTCGACCATCCCCTCGCCCAGCAGCTTCTTACGCGGCTGCGCGATTACACTACGCCGACACACGAATTCCGTCAGAAAGCACTTCTGCTAAGCCAATTCCTGGCGTACGAAGCGATGCGTGACTTAACCGCCCGCGAAGCAGGCGTTGAGACACCGCTCGGTCCCGGCAAAGGCGTTGTCCTTCCTGACTATGTCGTAATTGCCCCGATTCTGCGCGCCGGTTTAGTGCTTGCCCAGGCCGCTCAAGAAATCATGCCTCCGACAGCACGCGTTTATCACGTTGGTCTGAAGCGCGACGAGGAAACCCTGCAAGCAATTTCCTATTACTCAAAATTGCCTGACAAACTTCCAAGCGATAGTAAAGTCTATGTGCTTGATCCGATGCTCGCAACCGGTGGATCGGCAGTTGCCGCAATTCAGCTTTTCATCAACCTCAACGTCAAAGACATCCATCTGGTTTCGTTCCTTGCGGCTCCGGAAGGAATTAAGCACGTTCAAACCAGCTGCCCCCGCGTAAAAATAACGATAGCCTCCATCGACGAATGCCTTAACGAACACGGTTACATCGTGCCTGGTCTTGGTGATGCCGGCGATCGAATTTTCGGAACGTAAATCGCGGCTCAGTGGTAGGACTCAACTGGCGCTTTCCAGGTTGCCTGAACCGCTGCTATTGCGTGCCCAGATAATCAGTCTGCATTAAGTCCACGGCAAGATATGGGCGGAAATGTGCGAACATAACTTCCGATATCCAAGGTGGAGATTTCAAAGTGGAATTCGAGATAGTTCATCCCGGGTCGAACGCGATGATCATAGTCAAGCTGGCAGTTGGAGAGGCAATTAAAACTGAAGCCGGAGCTATGGTTGCAAAAAGCACTAATGTCGTCATCGAGGGAAAGATGGACGGCGGCATGGGCAAGGCGCTCAAGCGCTCTTTCCTGGGCGGAGAAAACTTTTTCTTTCAGACCCTACGTGCTGAAAACACCGCCGGTGAGGTAATGGTCGCACCGGCAATTCTCGGTGACATCAAGATCCTCGACATGACTGCCGGGCAAGACTACTTCCTCCAAGGCGGCGCATTCTTGGCTGGTCTGGGAGAGATCCAAGTTGATACCAAAATGCAAAAGCTTTCCCAAGGCATGTTTTCAGGGGAAGGTTTATTCGTACTCCATTGCACCGGCAAAGGTCATGTGGTTGCCAGCGCATTTGGCGGGGTCCATGAGATCAGCATTCCACCAGGCACCGACTACATTGTCGACAACGGGCATTTGGTCGCATGGTCAGGCGACACAAAGTACACCATCGAAAAAGCAGCTAAGGGCTGGCTGAATACGATCACCAGCGGAGAAGGCTTGGTATGCCGTTTTTCCGGACCGGGCAAGGTCTGGCTCCAGACTCGCAATCCGCAGGCTTTCGGAGCTTGGATCAGGCGATTCATTCCAACAAGCGGGTAATGCCTGAATTTAAAGGGAACCTATATAACGCCAACTCTGCTGATTGCCAGCAGGTCGTCGTCCGGGTTACCGAAAATGGCTTGGAGCTAACGCGCGATGATGTGCCGGTATCAATCCTGCCCCTAAGCGCGTTAGAAATGAAACTTGGGGGACACGACGGGAGAAGATTGATCGTCAGTGACACCACATGTGGTATCACATTGATCATGACCGATTTAACGATCTTAGATGCACTGGAGCAGCCGGGCATGGTGCCTGCAATATCGGACAACGTCAAAGAAGTCCGTGATGCGCTGATTCTTTTGCCAAAAAAAGAACGCCAGACTTGGGCAATCGTCATTGCAGCGGTAATCATAGCCGGAGTGGCTTTATACGCCTCCGTAGATCTCTTCGTAGGATTAGCCGTTCAGCAAATACCACCTGCTTTGGAAAAGCAACTCGGCAATTTGGTTCTTGCCAACTACGGACGAAACCACACACTTATGGACTCAGGCCCTGAAGTTACCAGGGTGCGGGCAATCGTTAATCGCCTTGCAGCGCAACTTGGCGAGACTCCCTACAAATTTCAGGTTTACGTGGAGCAAACCACTGACGTCAACGCCATGGCAATGCCGGGCGGCAATATTGTGGTGCTTTCAGGCTTGTTGAACAACGCGAAAAACGATAGTGAAATTGCTGGTGTTCTGGGCCACGAAATTGGGCACGTAGTTAACCGCCACACCTTGAGGTCCGCGTTACACCAAGCCGGGTTAATGGGGTGCTTCAGCATTATTTTCCAAGGACAAGGGCAGGACCAAGCCGTCTGGCTGGCGAACCTGATCAAACTCGATGCCCTGCAGTTTGGTCGCTCACAAGAAGACGATGCCGATCGCACCGGCGTGGTGCTCGTTTCCAAAGCTGATTATGACCCACGTGGCTTAATTGCCTTCTTTGAAAGAGCGCAAAAGATGCAGGGCAAAATGTCAAATATTCTCGACAATAAAACATTTGAGATTCTTTCCACGCATCCTTGTACGCCTGAGCGCATAGCCAGAATCAAGAAGGAAATTGAGCAGTTGGAAGCTAAATCAAATTCGAAGTGAGCGCGGTTTTACAAGGTAAGCTCGTATTAGTCGTCGAGCTTGAATCCGAGTTTAACAGTCACTTGGAATTCGCCTACTTGTCCTTCTTTGATCAAGCCACGCATTTCAACTACTTCGAACCAGCCGAGATTACGGATAGTTTTGGAGGCTTTTTTTATTCCTTCTTGAACGGCATCCGCAAAACTCGTTTTCGACGTGCCGACTATCTCAGTCAGTTTATATGTACCGCTCATGATGTACTCCTTGTCAGCTAGAAATTCCAACAACCATCTAACACGCTTGAAATCTGCGAGCGGTATGTCTTTAACGAATTCTGCGCGTTTTAATGTTGGTCCTTAACGCAGATGCGGTTCATGCTTCAGGTAATGAGGAATATTGCGGTCACAACAAGCTTTGGTGATAGTTTGAACGAACCAATACGAAAGATGTGCCTGGCGTGCTCGAGGGAATTTGATGACCTCAGCACCCACTGTTCGTACGACGGCACTGCGTTGATCATCCTTGATAAACTGAACGACGTGGAAAGTTGGATTAGAGATGCTGTCCTCTCTGGAACAAAGTATTGTCCAGTATGCCGCCAGCGCTACAAAACTGATTCCGCTGAATGTGAGCGGGACGGCGGGGTGCTGCAAGAGGATAAATATACAACGGCTCGGACTCTACTTGACGAACACTACGAGTTCGTTGATTATCTGGGCAGAGGCGGTTTGACCGACGTGTATTTAGCGGAGGACACCATCACCTACCGCCAGGTAGCAATCAAGATGCTTAATGATGGTATGAACAGAGACGAGAAGACTGCAAAACGTTTTGCCGAACAGGCCATGTGCTCTAGTCATCTCGAGCATCCAGCCATCGCTGCCACCTACAGCTCGGGCGTGCTTTTGGGAAAGCGCCCATACATCGCGATGGAATTGTTATCTGGAATCACGCTTCGCGCGCTCGTTAAGGACGAAGGCGGACTGAGTCCAGATCTAGTTGTCCGGATATTCAGCCAGGTCTGCGAAGGGCTTGAACATGCGCACAAACACGGCGTGGTACATAAGAACCTGAAAGCCAGCAACATCTATGTCTGCAAAGACACCAAAGCCTCTGCGTCTACTGCCAAAATTGTTGATTTCGGCCTAGCTGAACGTCTCTTTCGCGACCTGACGTGGGAGCAGCAAGCGACTAGAACAGGAAGCGTTTATGGCGATGTCGAAAGCATGTGCCCAGAGTACGTTAGGGCCACCCAACCAAATGAAGTGTCGGACATTTACACGATGGGCTGTGGGATGTACGAGGCCATTAGCGGTCAGCGGATCTTCGCACAGGAAACTCAAATGGCACTCGTCGTGGCGCATATGAACGAAAAGCCAGCGCCGTTCAAAGACCGCCTTTCAGTACCTGAACCACTAGCCGCTGTGGTCTTTCGCTGCTTGCAAAAGGATCCTTCCGATCGATTTCAATCCGCGGCGCATGTTAAAGAAGCGCTGCAGCTTTGCCTCGTATGAGTGGCTCTATTGACTCAAAGGTAATTACACAGTAACGATCATAGATACTCTCCGAATTCAACGCACAGATGGAAATGCGGTCAGTATACGTTTTTCAAAAATTTCGAAGGTCTTCGGACATCCTTTTATGGTGTCAACAAGGTTCCCCGAGCCATCGAAAAGAAGGACAGTTGGAAAAGATCGAACGCTGTTCATCTGACAGAACTCCTTGTTCTCCGGGAGCTCAGCATTGATCCGTTCGAATTCAATCCTTCCGCTGTATTTATTCTGAGCCTCTTCGAATTTCGGTTCAAAGACCTTGCACCAATGGCACCATGTCGTATAAACGTCGACCACTTTCGGTGTTCCGCTATTAAATGATGGTGCCGTCGGCGCCACGGCCGCTGCCGGCCATTTTGAGCCGGCAGGTCGACCTGCGGCAGTTGTCACTGTATGCGGTGCTGGCTCCATCGTCGATTCATTTGGTTCAACGCAGCCGAAAAATCCAGATGTCGCTGTCGGCGCAATGGCGCGGCACGCGCTCAATCCCTTTTTTGCCCGCCGCAACAGATCAGGATCAGAAGTATTGGCGCACACCCAGGCATAATCACGGTTAGCATCCATTGTGCGCCCAAGGTAGTGATAACAGACAGCAAGACAATAGCGGACCTGGACATTCGACGGTTCTGCCTTGACCGCTAGCTCGAAGCTGCCCAACGCCAAGCTATACTTTCCGGCGTTAAGGGCAGCCAGCCCCTTCTGCATTTCCACCGAGTTTGCAAACGCTGGTATGCCAGAATAGAAGCAGAGCACAACCAACGCGAATGCCGCTATGACAGAGCGCCAGCGCGATATCCAAGTTATACGATCAGCCTGCATCAGCTAAACACCTCCGCTTCTAACTTTTGCTGGGTGAACTCCATGAACTCACGTCGAAGCGCTGCATACTGTTCACTCACTTTGACTAATTCGCTATTCGCTTCGATTATTTTGTCTTCGGCATCATCAATTGCCAGACGATATCGCTCGTTGCTTGCGCCCAATGATTTCAAGTTTTCTCTGGCGCGCTGCTGGTCGGTGGTAGCTTGTTGAATACGAGCCCTAATTGACTGGCCCATCTCCACCATTTTATGAATTTCAGACTGCTTTTTCAGTATTTCCTTGACGAAGCCCAACATCTCCTTATCCAACATGTTCTGCTCTATGAGCCAGTTTAGCGAGTGCGTGTCAAGGTTCTCAGGCTCCGCAATCCATATGGCGGTTGAGAGCTCTTGCTCTTGAATCACAGACAGTTCCTGCAATTGCCTGGGTGCAAGGTTGACCACGAATCGATGATAGCTTTCCGTAGTTTCGCTTGGTTGAGCTTCTCCAATGACCTTCGCCTGTGGATTCACCGGATGTTCAACAAACACGACTTTGTCCTTGTCAGCAAGATTTTCAATGCGATAAATAGTCGACGAACGCGAACGATAATCACGGTAAACAGTTTGGCCGAACAGTCGAACCCGCCAAATGGGCTGGTCTTCATATTCATTTCTGACAATCACATGACAGTCCTGGTCCAGCGCGTAAGGCAAGAATCTGGTATCACCAGGTTTCAGTACATCTAAAAGAGCCTCTCCGGCATAAGCACCATCCTCAACTATCGTTACCGGCCCTGACTCCAACGTCAGTCCGCTGGTATTCTTCAAACGTACCGTGCAGTAAGGATGCTGACGATTCTTGACTGAATTGAACAGCGATAGACGTTCTCCCTCTACAGCTTCCTGCACGATAGGTATCAACGCAGACGTGTTGCGCGGAACGGTAACCGGCTCAGTAATGCGGTATTCAAACAACTCACCACTGCTACCGGCTTCCACAGAAGGAGCTGCAGCGTCCTCGCGAAAAACAGCATCTAGCCGTGCATCAATGTCGCTTTCTTCGCTAAACCGCCTCCTCAATGAAGCTGCCTGACCTGGAGCGGGTGGACCTCCTCCCCAGCCCTGCTCCTGTGGAGGCTGACCTGCAGAGCCAGTCCAGCCTCCGACGCTGCCAGAGGCCGCTGCCATCGGCTCCATTCGCTGAGCCCGTTCAGCAACAACCGGTCCGGCCGATTGATAGCCCTGAGCGGCAACTCGCTTGCGTACAGGTTGAACCGGCTCATAAAGCGGCTGGATGAACGAAATAGGTGCTGCACTTATCAGCACCATCTCCACATTCTGCCAGTCTTCATCCTGAACGTTATCGACAATAGCCATACCTTGCATGAGCAAACGTTCGTTGGCCAAAACC
>JADYXS010000375.1 GCA_021772155.1 Candidatus Obscuribacter sp. | reverse complement strand
TGCGAGTTATTTATCTGAGGATTTCAAGGATCGTGTCAGTAAAGCACTGGCACGAAACAGCTCCACCTAAATATTGGTGACGCGTTTGATGCTTGGAATAGCTTCTTTCACGGCACGCTCAACGCCCATTTTCATGGTCATTGTCGAGCTAGGGCACATGCCACAGGCGCCGACGAGTTGAACGAATACTTCATCGTCTTTGACGTCGATGAGTTCGATGTTCCCGCCATCAGCCATTAACATGGGACGCAGGCGGTCAAGCACTTTTTCCACTTGATCGCGGATCGGTACTTCTGTTTGTTCTTGCTGAGTGCTCATTTATGGTTGACCTTCAATTGGGCGACACTCGGTCATTATACTAAAGGCAAGAGCTGGGCTTGGAAACCTTCATATTCTCGCCGGTTTTTCCCAACCGGCACGCGGATTTTGCCGCGGTTTGTGAACTATAGCCTTAAGAGCGCCTTAAGACTTAGAAGTAACCCAGGTCAAGAGTTATATGCTTTGGACCGCATGCGCTGACAGCAGGCTTCTGGCGGTCAGAGCCCATTATTAGGAGGCCACATGGCAAGAGTAGCAATTAACGGCTTTGGCAGAATCGGACGTAACGCCCTTCGCGCATTCCTGGAAAGCCAACCTAAAGGCATCGAGATCGTTGGCATTAACGATCCTATGCAAAATACAGAAACGTCCGCACACCTTCTTAAATATGATTCGGTGCTGGGCGAACTGAAACACGAAGTTTCCCACACTGAAGATGAGCTTATCGTAAACGGTAAGAAAATCGCCTTCTCGAAAGAGAAAGATCCGGCTGCTTGCCCATGGGCAAAGCTCAACGTGGATATCGTCCTTGAGTGTTCAGGCGTTTTCACCGATGCTGAAAAAGCCAAAGCGCACATCACTGCAGGCGCCAAGAAAGTTCTAATTTCCGCTCCAGCAAAGAACGAAGACATCACGATTGTCTTGGGCGTCAACGATCAAAACTACGATGCCGCCAAGCACAACATCATCTCCAATGCCAGCTGCACAACGAACTGCTTAGCGCCGGTCGCCAAAGTAATCGATGAAGAGTTCGGTATTGAAATGGGTCTGATGACAACGATTCACAGCTTCACGCTTGATCAAAGATTGCTTGATACCGCTCACACCGATATGCGCCGCGCTCGCGCTGCCAGCATGTCGATGATTCCTTCCACAACCGGCGCAGCTAAGGCAATCGGTTTGGTTCTGCCGCAACTCAAGGGCAAACTGAACGGCTTTGCAATGCGCGTTCCGACACCGAACGTAAGCGTTGTCGATTTGACATGCACAACCAAGAAACCTGTGAGCGTTGAAGCTGTTAACGCAGTTTTGAAGAAAGCCGCAGAGGGTCCTTTGAAAAACATCATGGGATACACCGAAGAACCACTAGTTTCCATTGACTTCAAAGGCAACAAGCTTTCATCGGTTGTAGATGCTGATTTGACGATCTGCGTCGAAAATAAGATGATCAAAGTTCTTGCCTGGTACGACAACGAGTGGGGCTACAGCAACCGCTTGATCGAACTGTGCGCAATGGTCGCCAGCAAACTGCCAGTTAAAGTATAGGCAGATGTTGCTCGAACATGAGTAGTTAAACAGGCGCCAGTCGGGAATTCCGGCTGGCGTCTTCTCTTTTGAAAGGACGGCGAAAATGAAAAGCAGAAAGACGATTTCCCAAGTTGAACCGCATACATTCCGCGGCAAGCGAGTATTGGTGCGCGTGGATTTCAACGTGCCTCAAAATGAGGACTTGAGTATTTCGGATGACTCGCGAATTCGCGCCGCGCTTCCTACAATTAAGTGGCTCCGGGAAGCCGGAGCCAAAGTCATTCTTGCGTCTCACCTCGGGCGTCCCAAGGGCGGCAAGAGCGAAAAATATAGCTTGAAGCCAATTGCCGCCAGATTGTCTGAATTGGTCGGTGGCACGGTTGTTCATCTTGCCGAATGCATCGGACCGGTCGTAGCGCAGCACGTTGCGGCGATGAAGGATGGCGATGTTTGCCTGCTGGAAAACGTGCGCTTCCATGCCGAAGAAGAAAAGAACGATCCTGAATTTGCCAAGCACCTTGCTGCAAACGCTGATCACTATGTCAATGACGCGTTCGGTTCGGCACACCGCGCCCATGCCAGCACGGAAGGCGTTGCACAGCATTTGAAGCCTGCTCTAGCAGGGCTTTTGATGGATAAAGAGTTGAAGGCCCTGTCGAGCGTGCTAGACAATCCGGTGCGGCCATTTGCCACCATCATCGGTGGCTCTAAGGTCTCTAGTAAAATCGGTGTCCTGGACAATTTGATCGACAAGGTCGACATTATTATTATCGGCGGTGCTATGGCATTCAGCTTCTTGAAGGCTCAAGGCAAGCAAGTCGGCAAGTCCCTGGTGGAAGATGATCGTCTAGAATTCTGCAGGAAATTGCTTGAAACTGCTGAAAAGAAAGGTGTGCGCGTGATCCTGCCGGAAGACGTGATTTGTGCACCGGAATTGAAGGAAGGCTCCCCAACTACAGTCGTTTCGGTCGACAACATTCCTGCCGATCAGATGGGCCTCGATATCGGGCCGCGCTCATTTGAGACGCTCAAAGCTGCTCTTGCGGACTGCAAGACGATTTTATGGAACGGACCATTGGGCGCTTTTGAAACCCCCGGTTTTGAAAAAGCAACCTACGGCGTTGTCGATATCTTAGTCGACCTAACGGCTCGCGGTGCCAAAACTATTATCGGCGGTGGTGATTCAGTTGCGGCAATCGAAGCGAAGAACATCAGCCCTGAATCTTTTACGCATGTCTCCACCGGCGGTGGCGCATCACTGGAGTTTCTCGAAGGTATTGAGTTACCCGGTGTGGCCTGTTTAGATCCCGCACAATCTGTCAGTAGCCGCAGCTAATCGTCTACCGAATAGTGAGATATGATGGTAGGAACTCAGCTGGGTGGGGAACGTACATTAAACGCGCCGTAAATTTGCAGGATGAAGATGAGATCGCCATTGCGTAAGGCTATGAGCTTGATTGCATTCGCTGTACTGGCGTTGTTGCAAACTCCTGCCAGTGCACAAAGTGACGAAGATCCTGAATCTGCACGCTCAATAGACAATGCGGTCTTGCTGATACGGGCCAACAGAAACGAAGAAGCGGCCACTGAATTACGAAAAACGGTTTCCATTTATCCAAGCAATGCGAAGGCCTATCACAGCTTGGGACTAGCCCTTGCGAAGATGGGCGATAATTCCGGTGCCATTGAGGCGTTTCGCAAAGCTATATCGCTGAATCCAAATATGGATTCAACATGGCTGACTCTGGGCGGCCTCTATCAGTCGATGGGCAAATTGGACGACGCGCTAGAAACTTACGCCGAATTCGTCAGACGCTTCCAGGGCAACAGCCAGCTAGCTGATTCTGCGAAAAAAGTTGGCGCGCTGATGCAAGGGCTGGAGGAAGAACGAAAATCGATGAGATCGGCTCGGGAAGCCACCGCCGCACTTCAAGCCGGTTACCCGATTAAACAACCATTGCTCAACGTCCCGGCCCAATCACTGCTGGACGATTATCTCCCAGAAGCCACACGCAAGGGCATTGTGCGCTGGGCATCGAATCCTATCAAGGTACACATACCTGATTCCAGGCATGTCCCTGGATACAAGCAAGCCTGGGGTTCGATTTTGATGCAATCCTTCCGCGATTGGGAGACCGTTTCCAACGGACTGATTAAGTTTGAATTTGTGGATTCTGTCCCTCAGCAAGGGCTGGAGTGCTTTTTTTACAATGCCTCAGTTAAAGATCCGGATTTGATCAACGACGCTGAAGCAGGTGAAGCGCTGATGTACACGCTAAATGGCGACCTGCACAATGGGACAATCAAGATTCTCACCAGGTCCTTCTCATCGGTACTGCCTTTAACGGATAATCGTATTCGTTTTATTTGCCTGCATGAGATAGGACATGCTTTGGGTCTTTCCGGACACACGGACAATCCAGATGATGTGATGTTCTTGTCCACATCATTTAAAGATGAATGGAAAGACTTGTCCGCTCGAGACGCACGAACTATCCAACGACTCTATTCACGTAAGTAGGGACTACATGAACGCTCAATACGGTTCACGTAGTTAGCACTATTTCTGAGGAAGCTTTTGAAGAAGCCGGCCAGATCGGCGGCTTCTTTCGGATTTCGGAGTTTCATCACCGTCGAGATCGCCTGTTAGTTGCGAGCCACCGGCTGCGGCCTTCGTGCCGTGGCTACAGGGACTCTCCACTGACTGGCTTGCCAGTCTCTTTCTGCTGCGCTGATTCGTCTTCGGTCTTGGGCCGTATTGGCGATTATTCTGCCGTCGAGATCGCGAATCATCCGCGATCCACCGCCCGAATTCGTGCCATGGCGACGGTCGATCTGATCCTGGTCCGAGGTTCTAATTCTGGCATACAAGTCCGGATTCTCCCTCATTAAAGCCTCTCGATCCGTCCTGTAGAGGCGCACTGCTTCAGCGTGCATTTCCCAGGGGGCAGTGAAATAATCCGAAGGAGGTCGAACCTGAGCTCTTTCGCGCATCTGGCGGGGCGACAAAGGCTGGCTTGATGACGGACTGGTCCAGTGCTCGGGCTCTTGCCGGCGAGCTGGGACCCATGTCCACAAATTACCATCGTGGTCTCGCAGTCTCTCACCGGTCCAGCCCATCTCGTGATATAGCCGATTTAGCTCAGCGTTCCAACGCCCACCATCTTGGCCGTCTATCTGTTGCTCGTGATGGGCGAGCTCGTGGTCGATTACACCTTCAACTCCATTAGGTCCTCTAGAGGAATGCTGCCAGTCAAAAAGCTCTATGTAGTTTGTGTCTCGAGCGACATATCGTCCACGCGCTTGCACCGATCGTGCAGCAGGCGTATCTCTAATAAATGCAAATTCGAGGCCATCGTTGTTGTCCCTTGTGCTGCGTGACAGAGAGCGTTCCAGAGCATCTAAGTCGAGCATTGTAGGCTGTCGCGTCGTCAAAGTGACACCATCGGCACCAACTGCAGGATAGGACACATCAGGCGGTGTTATGCGAACACCATAACGCTCTTCGATTTCGCGCTGGCGGGCATGGAATCGATCGGCTTGGGGTGTTCTGGCTTCGACGTGGCGATCCGGCAGGCAGTCATTAGAGCTCCAATAATTTCCGTAGTCGTCAATTCCGCGTCTGACGCTTACTGGGCCGTCGGTGAATCGTCCGTCGGCGCCTCTTTGCGTGTAACTCTCGCCTCCATCAGTGCTGACGTATGTACCGGTACTGTCGACAACGGTGATCGTTCTGTCGTTCGCACTGCCCCCGACAGGTATAGCCGAAGTGTGAATTTGAACTAAGTCCCCAGTTGAGGTTCGCATGCGTCTGGTTTCGCTTCCATCAGGTCTTTCTTCGGTTGTAACGCCGTAGTGATTTTCGCGAATCAGGTTGCCGCCTTCCATCCGAATGGTGCCCTGAAATGCCAGGTCACCATTTTCCCGAAGCCATGTTCTCCCGTCAAAACTCGTTAGTCTTTCTCGCGAATCGGAATAATTCAGAGTGCCATCGTCAGACCTTCTCATCGAAACAGCGCCATTTCTTCCGACAAAGTGAAAATTGTCACCATCTCTGGCCGGCTCTGCCGGCGGACGGGGGCTGATTGGATTCGGGACCTCTCCGCGCCGTAAGGTCGCTATATGATCGGAGAAGCTGTCAATTGCGGCGTCTCCTGGCGGCGAAACTCCCCCTATGCCAGGGTTCTGGGCCAGTTTTCGCCTCATCTGATCTGCCACAAACTCATTTGTCAGGTCGAATCCTGGAAGTGCATTTCCAGTGGTACAGTCGCTCAGCGATAAAGGAGCGTCTCCGCGATTATCTCCCATGATCTTCCCTTCCCTCGCTCGCCACCATGGTTACAGTTAACCTTGTCGACCTGATCAAGACCTGACCACGAACCTAGGAATTTAGGATGTGACTGAACTGGGCCCGACTAAGGACAGGACTCGCCCGGGTGTGTGCCCACCCGTCCGGAGTCGATCCTAACGTGTTGCCGATGATGGGCTGCGCGCCATCAAATCGCGGTGAAAATATTGCGTCGATACCATTGTGCTGACTACAGGCTGCGGGCAAGTCGTCGGAATCCAATTAATAAATATCTGTGACCACCGGCATTGCCGCCCATTAGCCAAAGGTTCCGATTTTTCGACATCGGCATGGGAGAAATACGATCTCAGTGGGAAGTCCCCCAATTGTTGTCAGCGGTCCAAGTTCTTAATATGAACTCACTCGACGCTACTGACAACTTACGGGTGACGCTAAAGATGAGTATGTTCAAAGACCCACTTGATGAAGAGAAACTCTGTCAGGTCTTAAAGGCGTACGTCGAGGAATGGGGTCCTGAGCATGTTGTAGTCTCAGTCCCTAGCCACTGGAGAGAATATAGCGGTAACAGCCTTGGCCGCGTTCGCCTTCAGTTCACCACAAGTAATACCGTGTCAATCAAGGTTGAATACGAAATGGTGAGAATCAACTACGACGTCCAGCTACAGATGGTGTAGCAAAGCATTTCTTCCTCCCTCCCTTCCTCCTGTCACGGAGCCTCCTTAACGGGAGGCTTTTTGACTGGTGGCGACTACGGATGCAGGGGCATGCTGGCTGTGAATTTGATCGCTCTTTGTCCGTATTTTTTGATCTTTACGTGTCCGGTATTTTTGATCTTTATTTGTCCGGAGACCTATGTATGGCAAAAAAGCTAACCGTGGTGGCTGTAATTTGACGGTCATTGAGTGTCTGTAAATGCCAGTTATGTTCCATCGTAGATTCCCATTTGATGCGGCTTTTTAGCGATGGCTATAGATTCTTGGGGAGCCGAAACCATTCCTTCGACTGTGACGCCTCGGCCAGTTCAATATGGAAATAAGCCGGTCTGACCGGACAAATAAAGATCAAAAATACCGGACATTCAATTCCTAACTTCACAACTGCTGATTCGGATCTCCCAAAGTTGCCCTTCAGGCAGAACTTCGTCTTGATCGTTCACGATGTCTATTGTGACTGTTTTGGTGGTGTCAACTTCGACTTTTGTTATTGCTTCAGTTCTGGCAAGTGGAAAACTTCTGTTTCGCTGCCTTGTGCGGTCGTTTCGACCTGTCCCCAGGTTTGGCGTGGGGCGAAGGAAAGTATAAACTGGACATCGTATGCCGATAATGAATTAGGGAGCGGCGGGAAGGGTGCGGCAGTTTTAACGGCATCTAGTGCTGCTTTGTTGAAGGGAGTGCTTTCTGATGAAGCGCCAATGCGCCATCGGGTTACCTTCCCATTTCGCTCGACGTGAAACTCTGTGGTGACTTGGCGGTCTTCGGAATTGTTCTGCGAAACCCATTGTTTGAAAATGGAGTTTTGGACCGCGGTCAGATAGGCGATCTGTTCTCTTTTCTGCTCGATTCTTGGAGAGTTGATGAATACCAAGTGTGCTGTCGTTTTTTCCTTTTGTCGCGGTTGAGGCAATGGAGCAAATGGCTGCGCGCTGCGCACGGCCGCTAAGGCGCTTAGGTTGAATGATTCATCTCCGGAACTCTTTTCCACCTGTAGATTCAGCATTTTTCCTTGTCGTTCAATTTCAAGTTCTAAGACTACAGTCTGGTACATTCCCTTGGGAGGCTTCCATGCGCTTTTGGCTCGCTGATCGAGCCTTTCTACATACTGAGACAGATTGTATGCATCTCCTACGGCTCTCCCACGTGGACCAGTGTCGGTGCCGCATCTGGCAACGTGCTCTTTGTTTGTTGGAGGCTGCTTCCGTTCCGCCGCTAAGGAGGTCGATTGGCAAAGTATCAAAGTTCCCATCAGAACAAGCCCAGTTCTCATTTCTCGACGCATCGGCACACCTCCTAGTGAAGCGCAAGTGCAATAGTATCAGCGCTTCCCTTTGAGGCATATCGGGTATTTCCTAGCATGCATCTAAAGATGACGCAGGCGAGTGTGAATTTGCTGGTTTTGCCATCGGGCCTCAAGGATGGCTCTGAGTTCATCGAGGCGAGGTGTATTGAAGGTGTGATAGAAGCCAACCCTGCTATGGATTTGCTCATAGTTGCGTATCCGCCGTTCAAAGCCAGGCATACCAACTAAGACGGTGCCGAGTTTGTGTTTTTCAACGAAGTCAGCAACTGTGTCAATGAGTTCATCGACAGGCGGTGGGCTTTGTCGATGATGAGGAGTTCAGGAATCTGGTTTGCTGCGTTTCGTACCAGAGCTCAGGAGCGTGCCAACAAATTGAATCTTGGACGAGTCTGTCGAACCTATTCCGCAGGACGGCAAGTGCGGTCTCGACACGCTTTACTGTGCAAGATACGTCTGGCGTATAGATAGCAGAGTGGAATCCCTGTAACTTTGGCGGGGCGGAACGAGCATGGTGGAGTCCCAAGAACAGGCTGAATACTGTGTGCACCAGAGTAATTCTCGACGGACCGAGTCTTACCGACACCAGACCTGCCGGTGCATATTCCGATGTACTCGTTTATTCGGCAGGAATCGCAAAACTCGACAAAGCGTTCATGCTGCCTGGTCGTTATAAAAGCCGGCTGGGAATTGCTATTCGTCAACTTTGTATCTCCGGAGTTTTGAAGCGGGAGTTTTTTGAGCGCTTGTGCCTGATGGGGCTGGAGTGGCGATTTTCCGGAGAGCATCTGGCAATGAATTTGCAAAGCTAACCTATTGCTCAATGTCCTTCCGGAGGCTGCGTTTGTAAGAATTGCGAGCTTTCATAAACTCCTTCAGGCTGGGCCTTTGGCTAGCCAGTTCTGCGCAGATGGCACGGCAGACCAATTCATTCTCTAGGTAGATCAAAACGTATGAGATGTCTTGCGGGTCGTACCTTACGGTCACCCGTTTCCCGGTCAATCCGCAAAATTCAATTGCGTAGTATCGGCGCTGCGGATGTCTTTGAGGTGCACGTCACCACCCTCTACAGATATCTTCTTGCCTGAAATTTTTAGTGGTAGACCGGTCGGACCGGACAAATAGCGATCAAAAAAGCGGACAAATAAAGATCAAATTCACACTGGCAGGGGAGGGGCTTGTCCCCAATACTGTTCACTTAGGCGGCCTGCAACCCTCTGTCCGTGGCTGTCCTTGCCGATCCTGGGCGCCGGCGTCCCGCCGGCTTTTGATCGTCGCAGGCGTGGCAGGATAAGATGTTGGCACCACAAGTGCAATCAGGTGCCGGCGGGACGCCGGCGCTCCCAGGGTTTCGCCCAAGCGTTAAGTGAACCGCATTGGGACAAGCCCCTCCCTGCAAACCAATGAAGCCAATGCCTAGTGGAATTTGACTTCGACCAGCGGCTGACGCGTTCCGTGATCCAGCCAGACGATCTTGCCGTTCAATTTTGGGAATTCGTATTGGAAGTCGCACATCACTCGTTTTGTTGTTTGCGGGTCGACGTCGAACAAAATCTGTGTGTTCTCAGCGTCGATATCGCCGACAATTGGGAATCGTCCACCGTTATCGTCTTCTACAAACAGATCGATGGAGTTGAGGCGCTTTCTCGTATTGTTGTGGATGACCATCTCTACTCTCAGCTGGTGACCGTCCAGACCATCTTTCATCATCTTGGTCTTGAGAATTTTGAGGTCCAGTCCGGGCAAATTTGTCGGTGGAGGTTTGATCGTGGGATTACTTGCAGCTGGCATGAGCAGATCCCTGTCGATCGCCATGTTTAGCTCGTCACCAGGCTCCAGCACGGCGTCTGCGCCCTTTCGCAATATTGCCGTTGCGATACCGCCAAGGGCGCCGATTGCCGCTCCACCGGCGATGTTGTAACCGTCCATCGCTATAGTTTGCTCCAGTCCGAAGAGTCGATAGGTGATGAGCGCTCCTACTATCGCTCCTCCAGCTGCGTGCGCAGCAATTAATCCAAAACCCTTTGCTTTGCTCTTCGCCGTGGACTTGCGGAAATTATCGGCTTGGGCGCGAAAGGCAAAACGCCTCCCGTCCGGCAGCTTGAAATTGTCAAACTTGATTTCTAATGAGCCTGGACGACCGACTCGCCGTGGGGGAAGAATATTGGTGACGTAGCCATGGAAGATGGTTCCTTGTGGTATCACATTGTTGTCGTCAATGAAAATGTCTTCGCTGATCTTCGCGGTGATTTCCTGGTTGACCATCGCGGGGTGAAGTTTTCCGTCCATATCGCGGTCGAGCATTTTCATTCCGTTTGTTGGAACACTGGCAAGTTTCATCTTGAGCGGTGTTCCACTGGGCACGCAGTATGTGACGCCGCCTTTGAGCAACGGACCGTTCTTTGATTTTGGATTTGTGGTTAAGGAAGACTCTGCTTCGATGGCGATTCTTTGCGCTTCCACTGCCGCTCTGTCTTCGTTCTCGATCGCTTGACGCTGCGCTTCTAAAAACGCTTTGTCCTCCGCTATGTCGGCCCAGCATGCAGTGCTTGCGCTGAGGAGTGTCATCAATGCAATTGCAAATGCTGACGATGTTCGCAGATTGATCTTCATGAAAACGTTCACCGGAGTGGCTTCGGACGTTGATTCGAGCAGTATACAGAGTTGTAAGTAATATAGCTAGATTCGTTGCCAGCCTCTGCTGCTCGATTGCGCGAACCACTGGTGGTACCAGCGTTAAAGCTGGTTTAGGTGTAACACATTTTATGAGAATGCAAAACTCTTGGCATCGACTAGGTCGCTGATATGATGCGGGCCTGCAAGCGTTGGAGATCGTCGCGAATTTCTTCCACGGACTTGTAGCGGACATCGGTGTCCGTTGCTGTCGCCTGAGCCACGATTGCATCCAGCTGTGGTGAAGTTTCCGGTTTTAATTCCCTGGGATGCGCAGTTGTGATGGGCTCTGGCTCCTGGCCAGTTAGTAGGAAGAAAAGGCTAGCGCCCATGGCATAGATATCGCTTTGGGTTGTTGCTTTTCCGCGAAATTGTTCCGGCGGTATGTACGAATGTTTGCCAACAACTGTGCGTGTCGCATTGGCGTGCATCTGCTGCGCTACGTTGAAATCGATTAGTTTGAGCTGTCCGTCAACGCCCATGATCATGTTCTCTGGCGTGAAGTCCCGGTGAAGCACCGGAGGATTTTGAGAATGCAAGTGTCCCAGGATGTCGCACATTTGTAGCCCAAGATCATAAACTTGCTCTTCTTTGCGTTGCCCGCTCTCGTCCACGATGTGTCGCCACGAACGTCCTTCGATGTGTTCGAGGAACATGTATGCCCGTTGGTCCTCGACGAACAGATCAATCATTTTCACGATTTGCGGATGCGTGAGTTGCTTGAGCAAATCAGCCTCGCGCTGGATATTCTCGAGTGCTTTCTTGCTGACTGATAGACCGGCATGATAGGGCAGAACGAACTCCTTGAGCACCACATCCAGTGGCGGGCTGTTTTCTCCGAAAGCACCGGGTTTGGCGCGGCCAAGGTACGCGGTGCCTTGTCCACCGGAGCCGATTTGTCCGAGGATTTCGTAGCGTTCATTGGCTATCATAGAGGAGGCGGGTAAAGTGTCTTGTCGCGTGCGCTGCGGCGATGTTGCAAGGACTTCCAGCCACAGTTGGGTGTAGCTGTCGACTTTCACCGGATTCAATGTGTCGTGCAAACTCCAATCAATCTGCGCCGGCTTCAGGTGGGACTTCAGCGCTGTGTGCAAGCGTTTGCGCTGCTCTCCTGTCACCAGCCCGTCCAGGCGCAAGCTAAAAACGCTAGTTTGTTTCGGTCCAACAAAGTCGACCCACATTTCGTCCATCATGAACGCTTCTTTGCTGCGACGCATGGACACGTGTGAGACTTCGGACCAGGGGATATAAGGGCTGCTCTTATCCCCGAACCAGCGAATCCAGTACAATCGCAGCCCCTTCTTGCTCAACCCGAAGTGTGTTGGCTGCACGGATGTGCGAACCTGCAATGCTGCCCATGCTGCGGCGGCGAACAAAATCAGTAGAAGAAACGGCAGTGGAGGGTTCGGATAGCAAAGCGCTGATATCGCCAGGCATAACAATCCAAGCCCTATCTGGAAAGGCTTGTCTGCCTGCAGTGTGCGGCGAATCTTCTTCTGGAAGCTGTTCTTCGGCTTGTATGGGATCACAACTTCGTCGAAGCGCTGACCATCGTATAGTCGGTACGCCACGAAGTACTTATATGCAAGTGACGTTTCCAGCGGCGCTTTCATGTTCAGCTCTTGCCCCCGGGCATTTTGAGCATAGTGCCGCGCGGAGAATTCTTCGTGGTCATGAGCAGCTGGTGCAGTTCCTCGGCAGTTTGCGGACGGTTTGCAGCTTCCAGTGCTGTAAGTTTTGCCACCATTGAGTCGACGGCGTCCGAAAGGATCCCGCGCTGCTCTTTCGGATGAGAAACCGTTAGTGCTTCTGGCTCACAGCCGGTCATTAAGTAGTGAAGAGTTCCACCTAACGCGTAGAAATCGCTGATTGGCTGCGCTTTGCCGCGAAACTGCTCCGGGGGAATGTAGCATTGTTTTCCAATCAAGGTACCAGTGGCGGTGCCCACAAATTCGTTCGCTGCACCGAAATCAATCATGTGTAAAACGCCGTCTTCCCGCAGCAACAGGTTGTCTGGCGAGACGTCACGGTGGATGATTGGCGGGTCTTGGCTGTGGAGGTATTTTAAAATTTCGGCGATCTCTAGTCCCCAAATGATGACTTGATCTTCAGTTTGAGGTCCATCGCGACTTACCAGCTGCCGCAAACTCTGTCCGGGAATATATTCGAGCACGATATAATCCCGGCTGTTTTCGACAAAATGGTCGAAAACCTTTGCGATACGCGGGTGAGATAACTTGATCAAAAGGCGTGCTTCTCGATCGAATAGCTCTTTAGCTTTCGCTGTAGTAGCTTCGTTTGCGTAAGCTGGAACAACAGCTTCCTTTATAACCACTGTTCGTTTGTCCGACTTTTCTGCCAGGTAAATTGCGGAAAGTCCGCCGGCTGTCAGTTGCGAAACAATCTTGAATCTGCCGCCCATCAGCACGCGACCACGGTCCAGCGGCACGAAATTTGTAGTAGTGAAGTGCTGCTGTAGTTCGTCTTCCCAAATGGTGGTGAAAGAGATTTGCTTCGTCTGAGACGGTCCGCTGAAAAGTTTTCGCTTCATCTCTATCAGTTCAGGCGCGAAGACCGCGGTGCTGCCCCACGACTTGCTTGCAATGAAAAATTTTTCCAGGTCCGGGATTGAAATGGCCGACATGTTGAGCTTAACGCTTCCACCGGAATTGAAGTGGATGACAAGTTCCTTTGAGTCGTAGTCCGAACTCTCGAAATAATCAGGACCTTCTCGATCCACCATCATGACTGCACCGATATCGGTCCACTTTCGATGGCGACGGAAAAGGAGTGATGGAATGAGGTGAAATGGAAAGCTAATGTAGTTCGGTCGAAGGATGATCCGGTTTTGATGCATCATCACTGCCATACCGATAAAAACCGGGCAGATGAAAGCAAAAACAATGCTGTACTCAGCGAAGTTGGTGTATGCGTATGCCAGCAGAAATACGAACGCTGCACTGAAAAGCCAGAAGAAATCAATGATCCACTGCGGCGCGGCCTTGTATTTGATTACATATTCTTGCTCTTTCAAGATACCAACGCTCAGCGATAACTAATGGGCGCAGCACCGTGACGCCCATACCAGTTTATCTTACGGCGGCGCATATGGGGATGTCAGCAAGCCGATCTGCGTCCGATAGTCGCCGGTTCGGCTGGGACAGGGTATGGCATCGCGGATGCGACGAATATCGCCGACGTCCTGGGGTAAACTTCCAAGAGCAGGAGAAACAGTTTCGGTTTACGGCACTCGGTAGCGTTCTGGCGCATTTTGACGCCCTCGACACGGCGTTGGCCGGGCTGCGCTGCCCACGTCTGGTATTTGCCTCCCAAGAAGTAAGGTCAACCATTACTGGTTGACCTTTCCCTTTGTTTTCCGGTCCCGCAACCGGTGACAAAATCATTTCGCGATTGGTGCCTGCGAATGAAGTCAGTTTAGGATCAAGTTGTGGAAAAATTGTGGCAAATGGATAGTCAATAGGTGAAGAAGTTGATGTTGTAATGGCTTGGTGTGTGGTATCCAACAGTGGTGAATTTCACAATTATGCCAAATCTTGCCACCACGCGTAGTGTCAACACTAGTCTGCGACAACGAAAGTTGGCCTGTTTTGGAGCAAAACCATAGATAAAAGGACCGAATTGCTTCGATCCTTCATCAATATCCGGCCCCGCAACCGGTTTTCAAATTGTTTCGCTTCAGAACCGCTGTCTCGTCTGCGAATGAAGTTACTTTAGCCAGCTATTGTGAAAAAATTGTGGAAAGCATTGTCCGAAATGGATTTCTGTCGCAACATAGACCTGTACTACGAAAACAGGTGTCTCCGTGGCAGAAATGGCATTACAAGGGATTCGCGCTCTTATATTTGATATGGATGGTGTCATTGTTGACTCTGAACCGTTGCACCTGATTGCCTATCAGGAATTCTTCGGCAAGTTCGACATCGAATACACGGCAGAGCACAATCGCGAATTTCTTGGCTGCAAGGATATAGCCATGGCGCAAATACTCATCGATAGGCATTCCTTGCCTGAGACACCGGCCGGCATGGTCCACGCTAAAGAGACGATTCTGCTTCGGCTACTGGCAGGACAAGCCATCGCTAGACCGGGATTATCGACCATTCTGGAGCGCGCCAAAACTGCGAATTTGCCCCTGGCGATAGCCTCGTCGGCAACTTTGCCGACTATTCATCTTGTAGTTGATCGGCTGAACATCCGTCCCTACTTTCAAACGTTGACCTCCGGCGATGAGGTGCAGAATGGCAAGCCTGCACCGGATGTCTTTTTGTTGGCGGCGGAGCGACTGGGCGTTGAGCCGGAAAGTTGTCTGGTGATTGAAGATACATTGAATGGGATCCGTGCCGCCAAGGCCGCACAGATGATGTGTATCGCTATTCCATGCGCAGAGACTATGCACCAAGACCATTCGCTGGCGGATGTGCGTCTTACAAGTCTGGTGGAAATAGAGTTCAATCAAGCACCTGATGGCAGTCTTTCAACAGGTGCCTATTCTTCTGCGCAAAATAGATAATTTAGACTATTCGACCGTTCATTTGGGCCATTTTGGCGCGGTTGTTAATACTGCTTTGAGCGATGGCAATTGAGTCATTGAGCGAGGCTATTGCCGCTGATGCAACTCCCGAGATGCAGCCATCGGTATCTTGCGCGACAGCAGCACCGATCGATGCGGCAAGACCGTGCAGGAACGCAAGGTCGCCGGCCGTTGGGTTAGGATTGCTACGAATTGAAGCAGCGTAGGACATAAACGTTTGAAGGCGCGCAACAGCGGCTTGTTCGGCACCGTCTTCGCATTCGTCTTCGTCAGACGACTCCTCGTACTCCTCATACTCCTCTTCGCTTTCGAAGAATTCGCCGTATTCGTCGACCATCGTTCCATCAGGAAACTTCACCGTGCCGTCGCGGTTGAATTCAACGCCATTGTCGCGATTGAGGTCACCGTTGTCTGTTATTTTGTCGTTGTTCCACAGCACGGCCTCGATGCCTTTGGGCTTCCCGTTTGCATCGACTGTTCGGTTCAAATTCACCCAGCCATCGTTTGTATTGAAATCTAAGAAATTGCCGCCTTTGTCCTGCGCTTCTCCGTCGAACTTCAGAACCTCTTTTGTTTCCGTTTGACCATCAGCAGTCGTAGTGGTCTCGGAAATCCACATTCTCTGGTTAGCTGTGTCTACAGTGGTCACTGATTCCAGCGTCGCGCCCGACTCGCCTGGCTCTTTCTCTGAAAGTGCACTCTTTCTGCCGTCAATGCTAAGGGCACTGCTGGCGGTGCCGCTCTTATCTTCGATAACAGCTGCCATTGTTTCGCTGTCAATGCGCACTTGTCCACGGTCACTTTCCATGGAAAATGTACCGTCTCCAGATATGCTGCTGGTACCGATTGCAAGCTTGTCTCCGTTAAGTATGCCAACAACAACATTTCCTTCATTAATGATGAGTTTGCCGTTTTCTACCCGACCGATGTTTTTGTGATCACCGTTGTGCACTTCCCATTGGTTAGTGTCCTTGTTCCGTTCAATGAAATGTTCTTTGTCGCCAATACGCGCGATGATTCTGTCATCGTCGGGCTTGGATTTGTACTCGATTTCATTACCGTCCACATTTGAAGTGATTATCTTGCGCCCATCCTGGTGCAATTTCATCACGGTACCTTGACCGTCGTTCACAACGATCATTTGCTGACCCGTTGCAGCATCGGTAACGGTGGAGATTTCTCGCTTGCCTGGTTCAGTCGGATCGTCAGGTCGCTTCGCTGCTGCGCGCTCTTGATCGCCGCAGCCATGTTTGTCACCTGGACTCTCGTCCTTGCGCCTGGCCTGTCTGATGTTAAAGCCGTTGCGAGGACCGTGCTGAATCCAATCGTTGTCTATCGTTTTTTCCCGACCCTTGCAGTCGGTGTAGATAACGTCGCCCTCGGCGTTGATTTCCGCCTGGCGTCCCTTTTCGCCGTTCGGCTGACGACCTTCTTCGATGGTGTACTTCTTGGTGGTCTGGTCGTAGGTGACGATAGCGCCTTTGATGCCCTTCTCTTTTAAGGTTTTGTTGATGCGATCGAATGTGGCGATGTCGCCACGCTCGTTAACATCGGTTGCACCTTTCGCGTCAACACGGGTATCCGAGATGACCTTGCCATCGCGTGTTGTGACGTTATGGACGCCTTCGGGGGTAATATCTGTTGTACCGCGGATGCCGTCTCCGGCGTCTTTTACGAATGGACCCTTGTCGCCCGGTTTTGCACCATGCTTATGCCCGAAAAACCAGTCACCAAGCCAGCTCGCGGCTTTCTCGATGGCGCTTCCACTATTTTCTATGCCTTTGAGTTCTGGTGCTACTTTCAGGGAGTCAGTCGGCTTAGCCGTATCGCCCGCTTTGGTGCCGGAAGGTGTGGAGTCACCGTCGAAAGCGTCCCAGAGGTTGCTGGCCCAGCTACCATCTGCGACTGTTTTGACTACCGAGGCGGCAGCATCGACAATAGTTAAGGGATTGCCTTGGTCAAATACTTTGGAAAGCGTACCCTGCGCATTTGCTGCCAGGCGCTCGGTCGCTTTTTTCAGAACTGTGCTGAAATCGCCATCCAGGCTGAACACGCTACCGAAACTAAACTGGGAGGCGCCTTCTGTGAGCGAATCGAACGATCCCGTTCCGGCATCTGCAGGTGTTTCAGTGTCCTTAGGGTCGTCGGCAGCAGTTGGATTTGACGTAGGGTCGTTTGCCGTAAGAGCGCTATCGGCTTCCCCGGCTTTTTTGCCGGGACTTTCCGTTGTCGAGTTGTCTAGGCCTGCAGCCATATTAGTGTCGGGAGGTCGTTAGGGAAAACGAGGACTAGTAAATCGAGCTAAAAACAGCAGGGCTGTCGCGAGATGATACATTCTGTTTTTTTGCTTGACCTTTGTCAAGGAGAGTGCTGCGGGAATTACGTAGTCCGGGCGCTCATAATCCTTAAATATGCCCCTGACTTCATGACCCGAAACCGAATCGGCGGCAGAGGCGCGCCCCTCGATCATTCCTCCGCTGGGGGTTATGAGTCTTTAATGCTCCGCGGACAGCGCCCCATGCGGCTTGGCTGATATGTGTTGCTGCTTATGTTCAGCCTGTCCACGGCGCATTGTTCTACAATGCCAAGGTTCATGGCAAATA
>JADYXS010000374.1 GCA_021772155.1 Candidatus Obscuribacter sp. | reverse complement strand
GTGTCAATTTCGCGACCAAGTCCATTGATGAACTCTTCCTCTGCTTCCTTCGTATAGAGTTCCGAAATCTTCTGTTGTGTCTGCGTAAGTTGGTCTTCGTACTCTTTCGCCAGACTCTTCTTCTCGGATTCGTAAGAGTGGCGCTGTTTGCGCAGCTCATCTTCTTTAGCGACTCTGGCTGCGACCTGTTCGTCATACTGGATGCGGATTTCTTTCAATCCTACAGCCATCTTCGTCACTTCCGTCACAGAACCGCTGACATCCAGACCGCCACCGGTCACACCGGAGTAGGCATCACGAGCCAACAAAAGTGTGGTGCAGGCGCGCGAGAGACGTCCCAGAGGCCTACTGACAAACATTTGCAGCAACGCGATGGTAACCACCATCACCGCACCAAAAACCATAAGCAAATAAATGATCGGAGCGTTGACAGCCAGCGCGACGGGCCCCATTTGCACCGCCGGGGCCCAGATCTGACCATTGTAAAAGCCAACGTGAAGGAGTTGGCCATCGCCCATCGCTGCTATGGCTTCGTAATACTTTTTGTCTTTCCATTCGATAACGCGCGAAACACTCTGCGGCGCGCCTGAAAGTTCTGGTGCATAGGCCTTGGTAGCAGGTGCAATCTTATTGTCGGATCCCGTCACATAGTACCAGGCGAGGTTGTACTGATTGATTGCCTGCAGAATCTTGCTCTGAGACGGCACATGTTTTTTGCTATCGTCTGCCAAACTGATAGCGATCTGGTTATAGGTATCGGCCAGCATTGGTGCATAAAAAACGTCAGCAATAAATGGAACAGCCAGCCCTGCAAGCACAAAGATAATGATCACTCTCAGCGCTAAGGCATTAAGGAGTCCTGTGATGGCGTCCGTCATCTTTGTGATAGGCGATAGTTTAGCCTGTTCTTGCGAGCCACCTAATGCTACGTCGTAAGTCACTGTTGCAAAGCCTCCACTTTGTCGAGATTGATCTTGAATTGCAACTGATCGCCCTTGTACCAATCCGGTAGTGCGTTGAATTCTGTCTCTTCGATTGCTGCTAATGCCTCTCTATCAGACTTCTTATTACCTGAGCTTGTGAGAATTTCATTAGCGAGCAATTTCCCCTCGTGGTCGATAGTAACAAGAATAACGATGCTTTCATTCTTTCTTTTCGGGTGCCAGTTTTGGGCAATCCTGATGAGCATGTCTTTGCGATAAGGAGCGATATTGCCCATCGCTCGGCCAGTGTTCTCAAGCTTTGTGGCGATCTGCCCACCTGCTAGTCCGAATCCAGTGCCCGAGCCTGGATCTCCTGCACCCTGGCCTGTGCCGCCGGCGCCTTCGCCACCAGTTCCGGTGGCGCCGCCCTGCCCATCAGGAGTCCCGCCTGCCACAGTTGACCCTGATGTTGGCTGATTACTTGCCACCCCTGCTATTGTCGGAGTAGTTGTCAGCGATGGTGCTTGTTTTGGTGCCTGAGGAGCCCTTGTCGCTGTGCGGATCGTGTTAGTAGACACCACAGCCACCGGCGCCGCTTCTGTCACAACACGACTGGCGACTGGCCTTGCTTGCACCTGCGACTGGGTCCTGCTCACTTCCGGAGCCTGAATGGACGGCAAACTAACAGTATTGGATTGAGCAGGTTTTGGAGCAGCTTCGGAGCCAGGATTTGCGTTTTCACCGTCTGTCAAACTGATTGGTTTTGGCATTTCACCAACCTTGAATTCCGGCTCAGGTGGCGGGGCCGTGAATTCGAACGAAACATCTACGTCGTGGATCACTCTTGGGTGTTTTCTTTCCAGCTCCTGCATCTTCACAAAGGCGATTCCCATGATGGCATAGAAAATGAACACTAAGATTGCAACCTGACCAAGCTTGCCCTGGCGATCGATTGATTCCGGATTCTTGCGATCGCAAAAACGATCGGTTATCCGGACAACTTCTGTCATTGCGACCATGTGTCGTTACCTGTCTGACGAAAAAACGAACATCCTCAGAAAAAGCTTTGGCTCTATACATCGGACCTTCCCATTTAGCGCCATCAGAAAACGTGACCATGGAAAAATTCCTAAGGATTCCTCGGCGAGCCCGGAGAAATGGAGCGGCCAGCCGAAAACACCTGATGGGACAATATTCCCGGTTTTCAGGAGGGCGACCCTTGACTGCGAAGAATTATTGCGCCTGCTGGCAAACAGCCGGATCCTGAACCCGGACTAGGGAAAGAGGCAAAGCTGCGCGCTATAATGTCGCTCTATGAGTCCACTATATTTAGCTTGCATTATAATTGAAGGCGTCATCAGCGCCGTGCTGATCTTCCTGATCCTGATTCACTCACCAAAAGGCGAAGGATTGGGTGGCATTGGCGGCACAGCTACGCTGTTCCAGGGTAAACGCGGCGCCGAAGCCGGTTTAGACCGCCTTACCTGGACATTTGCCCTAATATTTATGGGTATCTGCCTGATTCTAGGCTTTGGATTTGTAAGACCTTGATGTCGTTCAAACTGCCTTCCTCGGAAGAAAAGGCCAATTACGTTCGCGAGCAATTCGAACGTATAGCTCAGCGCTACGATCTGACTAACGACTGCATCAGCATGGGCATGCATCGTCTCTGGAAAAAAACAGCCGTCGACCAGCTTGCGCTGCGTGCCGACGGCCATTATCTGGACGTTTGTTGTGGCACCGGCGACCTGGCGCTCAAAATCGCTCGACGTCTGGGCGAGCAAGGAAAAGTAACCGGTCTGGATTTTTCCGGCAATATGCTTGAAGTGGCACGTGACCGGGGTTTTCGCGCTTCGGCTGCCGAAGAGGCGCTCTGTGAACTGGACTGGAAACAGGGCGATGCGCAAGATTTGCCTTTTGCAGAAAACAATTTCGACGGGGCCATTATCAGCTTTGGCCTGCGCAACCTCACCGACCTGCAACAGGGCCTGAATCAAATGCGCCGAGTTGTTCGCCCCGGCGGAAAAGTGATTAATTTAGACCTGGGCGCCCCAACGGCTCCGCTATTCACACCAGTATTCAACGCTTACTTCAGTCATATCGTGCCGATCATCGGACAGGTCCTGCAAAATGACCGCAAGGCCTACACCTATCTTCCCGAGTCGCGCAACACCTACCCGAAGCCAGCTGCCTTAACTGCGATGTTTGAGCGCGCGGGGCTGACTGACATTCGCGTAATCTCGCTGGCAGTGGGCTCTGTGGCACTTCATGTGGGGACGGTTGTCTAGCTCGCTGTTCATTTGCGCAGGCGATATCTCAGGCGACCAGCATGCGTCGCGGTTAATTACACGATTGAAAGATCTCAATCCGGACCTCAAGGTCTGGGGAGTTGGCGGTCCGGCGTTGGAAAAGCAGGGCGCTCAACTGCTATTCAACTCGCAAGATCTCACCGTTGTGGGCATCATGAACGTACTAAAGATGCTACCGATGCTGGCAAACGTGCGCGCAAAGTTGATTCAGGAAATCGGCAAACAAAAACCGGATGCGGTCCTGCTGGTGGATTATGGCGGTTTCAACTTGAACTTAGCCCAGCTGATCCGCCGCAAGTACGGCGACCTGCCAATCATTTACTTCATCTCGCCGCAGGTCTGGGGCTCACGTCCCTGGCGAATCAGGGCCATAGCTCGCACTGTCAGCAAAATGCTGGTTATTTTTCCTTTTGAGCAAACCCTCTACCGCTCCCACGGCATAGACGCTGACTTTGTCGGGCATCCGCTCACCGAAAGCTTCTGCGATGCACAGTCGGTCCTGTCAAAGGAGGAGTTTTGTCAGAAATACAACCTCAATGCAAATCTGCCGCTGGTCGGTCTTTTTCCGGGCAGCCGCAAACAAGAGATAAAAGCTTTCATGCCCGCTTTGCTGCAAGCCATCAGTCAGCTGCACAATGAGCGGCCCGAGGTGCAGTTTGCTATATCGCAGGCCAACCCACAAATTGCCGAGCATATTTATGATGCTCTGCAGAAGGCCGGGAAAACTAGCTATGCAGGCTCGCTGATCAAATTCATCAATGCTGACGATAACCGTCCATTCATGGCAGCAGCAGACATCCTCTGGACCAAATCCGGGACAACCACCCTGGAAGCGGCGTTCAT
>JADYXS010000373.1 GCA_021772155.1 Candidatus Obscuribacter sp. | reverse complement strand
GCTGACGAGATGTCATTATAGATTGATCACAATCTCGACAGTGAGGGCAAGTATTATCACCAGTGCTGATCTCGGGCATCCGCTTTAGTTTGCGCGGCAATGCGGCAGCATTTTTCACTCAACTACATCTTCTGTACGGAAACATAACGATGAATGCGTCGGCCAAAATCAACGCACTTTCTGGAATTGGCATCATCGTCCTGTTTGCATTTTTCTTGGGGCTCGGCTCTTATCCGTTGATGGATCCAGGTGATGGCTATTTTGCTGAAGCATCGCGGGAGATGCTCGCGCGCGGTGAGTACATAGTTCCTTATCTGAACGGCCAGATCTATTTCTCCAAACCGATCATGATCTACTGGTTGATCATCGGGTCATACAAGCTATTGGGCGTGAATGAACTGGCAGCAAGACTTCCATCGGCACTGATGGCGACCGGCACCGTGCTGTTGACATACTGGATGGCTTATAAGATGAAAGGCGTGCGCGCCGGTTTCATTGCAGCAGCTGTTCTGGCTGCCGCTCCTTTGTTCAGCACCTTTGCGCGAATGTGCCTGGTTGACATGGCATTTACCGCCTGGCTTACTGCTGCGCTTGCCGCGACGATGGCAACGCTTGCTGGCTCCAAACGGACATGGTTCCTTATCTACCTGGCATTAGCTGGTGCTGTGCTTACCAAGGGTCCGGCGGCGCTGGCGCTCTTCGGAGCTGGACTACTGCTGTATGCGTTGATCAATCGGGACCAAATCAAATCAATCATTTCCCAGCTACGCATTCTTCCGGGAGTATGCCTTTTGCTAGCATGCGCCTTGCCCTGGTTTTTAGCTGTCGGTGTAGCCACTGATTGGCTCTGGCCTCAGGTGTTTTTGGTTTTCGAGAACGTGGATCGCTTTCAAGGACAGACAAATCACCGCAACGGCAACCCGCTATTCTATCTATGGGTGCTGGCTTACGGGTTTTTCCCCTGGTCAATCCTTGCTTTGCCACTTACGATCCGCCTGAAACAGGTGTTCGGGCACGACCGTTCGGCCTCACTTTTAGCCTGCTTTGCTGTGGCAGTGGTAGTAATGTTCACGCTCTCAGGCACAAAACTGCAGACTTACATTTTGCCGGCATTTCCCGCGATCGCGGTGCTACTGGGGTTAGGTCTTGAAAGTTGGATGGCATCTTTCAAGATGCGCCAAGAACGAGCGATCCCATTGTCTTTTTTGGTTGCCGGATACTTCTTGGCGGCGTTCGGCTTGGTCTGTGGGCTGCTTTCAGCAATCCTCACAGCAGAAGTCTTGTCCGGTCACGCCATATTCCCCGATCACAACATCTCGGCCGCTCTCAAAGTTACTACCGCGGCGATAACCGGTCTCTGCGCAATTTTCTGCTTCGTGCAAACATGGTTCTTGGTCAAGCAAGCCAAAGGACCTTGGTTCAAATCATTGATTGCAGCCAACTGCGCGTGTTCTGTTCTGGCAGTAGGCATTGTTTTCCAAGTCGGATATGAATTTACTCAAGCTGACCTGAACAATGCTATTCAACCCCTGGTCGGCCAGGAATTGAAAGATGGTGACGTGGCGATCTTCCTGCACTTCAAACCGTCTGTCATGTTCTATTTGCACCACTCGGTCGATTCCTATTTCCATGCAGATCAACTTACGAAGCTGCCATACAACAGCCCATTCAAGCAATATATTCTGGCAACCAACAAACAAGCTCCGATGCTTCGCGCTCAGTTGGGAGACAAGCTTGAGCTAGTGAAGCAATCCGGAAACTGGGCGCTCTACAGCGCTAAAGATACTCAGCTAAAGCAACTTCCGACATTGTCTGACACCTTCAAATCCAGAGTCTCGCTAAGCCAAGATGGCTTCCATTGGGGAACGCTGCCTTTTGCCGGAGTCGGTGGAACGCTCTAATATCCGGCGACGACGTAACAGGTCCAATATATCAACAGTCTTGGTGGTATCCCATCGCCGCCTCGCTGCTTGACAGAAAAATATTTTTCGCTCTGAGCAAACGTTGCCGGAAGCTTGCCGGAATTGATGTCTATCCTTTCGTAGTCCCAGAACCGACGACGAGGGCACGCATAATGAACGAGCGACACATATTCTGCCGTCCAGAAAGACTTGCATACACCGCAATTTACGACGCTGCCACCACATACGGCGCCCAAGTTTTCCCCCACCTGAGAATAAAAGAGGTGGCCAATCGCGATTGGATAAATCCGGAGCACTTTGATTATGCACTGAAGGGGCAAATAGACTTTACGGTCGCTTTGGACTTCCGACCGGTTCTGGCAATCGAGCTTGATGGTAAATTCCATCAAACGCCAAAGGCAAGAGAAGGCGATTGGCGCAAAGACGATCTCTGCGACGCACTTGAGATTCCCCTGGTTCGTATCGACTATGGATACATGCGTGCAGAACTTCTGGAAGGAATTCTTGGAGAGCTGGTGCACCGCTGGCTAGCGATTCCTGGGCAATTCAATCACCACAGTCAGCACGAGCTTATACTTCGCCCGACACTTTTGCAGTTTGATGCTGCCCGACGCAAGTTCGGGTCAATCTTGGCTGCACAAATCACAACGTCTTCAGAATTCACAATTAAAACCAGCGAACTTCCGAACCGCTACTTCGAGAGCACTATTAGTGTCGTTATAGCCGGTGCAGAATACGTCCTCGGAAAGGGCCGTGCCAGAACTCCAGCGACGTCTCCTATGTGCGGTGCTTTATTGGCTGAGAGGATTGCTAGCGCAGAGGCCGGCACCTACATGCATGCTACAGACCGCCTGTCCTGCGATGCAGCAGAAGAGCTGGTCTGCTTACATTCGCTGTGCAAGCATACAGAAAGCCCGACTGCTAATGCTTGCAGCCGGGCGATTCCACAAATTCAG
>JADYXS010000372.1 GCA_021772155.1 Candidatus Obscuribacter sp. | reverse complement strand
GGCGACGCGATGGAAATATTGCTTGCCCACGTCCAATCCGAGCCACAGGGCATTCCGACAGCCTTAGCTCCGCTACTCAACCGGCTCTTGGACAAAGATCGTGATCGGCGATTTACCAATGCAACTGAAGCTTCAGCCGTCCTGGCAGGGATAAATTTAGCCAAAACAGTAGATTTCAAGGACACAATCAAGCCACAGCACAAGGGCTTAAGCAATGCACTCAAACAAAAGCGCTTGCCAATTATGCTACTTTCTGCGGCCCTAATTTCAATACTGATGTTTGGTGCCGAATCCGTTCGCGACTTTGTCGAGGAGACTATCAACCTGGATGTGGCTTTTGAAAAGGCTCTGGAAAGGAATCAGGACAAGGCCAGATCATTAAAGGCTCGGTATATCAACGAGGTTCCTACATCTGTACTCAAGGCCCACAATCTGCAGAAATTGGCAATGGCGGAATTCAAATCAAACGGCAATGCGCCTTCTACAGAGTCACTGGCCAGCTGCGAGGCGTCAATAAAGGCGCTTATCGAACTCAAACTTGAGGATTCTCCCGAGATCAGCAAACCGATGTCTTTGAAATTTCAATTTCAGCGCGCGCTGGGATTGCGCCTGCCTAAGGACATAGAAGCCTTAAAACACGCAATAGCGGTAGCGAAAAGATGGCACAAGGACGGAATGTACGAAGCCCACTTCCGGCTTGAAATGGCACGGCAATTGTGGGAGGCACAAAAATTCGAGGCAGCGGACGAAGCGTACGAGAGCGCCATCAAGCTCATGTTTTCAAAATACACAGTCCCAGATTTGAGCTATCTGCAGATTTTGTTTGAGCACTTGCGGGTGAAAGAGTCCAGGGGTATCAAAAGAGAAAGCCTGCACGCCATGGCAGATAACGTCAGTCTCCAGTTCGAATCGTTGCGGAAAACCGGAATCAAGGCCTGGGCTTGCGAATACAATGCCAATAGAATTGCTCTTAAAAACAGTAAAGACAAGGCGCAGTCCAACATGGTAAACGAGCGCATGCAACGGGCCGCGCAAGACAAGAACCTCGCCCCGAGTGAGCGAGCGTTGGCGTGGGTTATGGCCGGTTCAGCCGCCTTGGCCGAAGGCGACAAATCAGGGGCTTTCGCACTGCTGCGCACGGCCAAAGACAACGATTTACGCGATGGGCAGCCACCCTACACTGTGGCAGCCCTTGCCATCCATACCATGATAGACACGAATCTGACAACGTCGCCACAGGAACGATTTGACCTAGCCCTATTGGTATACAAAAACCTCGCCTCATTTCGCGAAGCGAAGCCCGGGGAATTCGCCCAAAGCGCGGTCTATCTGGCAAACGCAGCCCGGACAATGGGACAACACCAGCAGGCGGCAATCTACTATGGCGAAGCTTCAGATGCAGCACTGAAACACGCTAACGCTAATTACCCCCTAAATTTGGCAGAAGCTGATGCTTACTACGGCGTGAGTATCGACGGCCGTCTCGGAATAGCCAGGTGCAGCCTGGACACAGGAGATTACGCCGGGGCGCTGCAGGCAAAAGAATTATGCCTACCTCTTTTAAAGCGGATGACCGAAGCAAACCAAGCCCGATATGGCAAGTCCATTGAAGAATTGAGCAAGGAGTTAGCCAGCAAAGCCCCGCTTGCGAAATAGCACCCACCGACTGGTTGCATCTCCAAAGTGTGACTTTGCGGTAAACAACGATCTTACCGGGCTCAAGGCGGCCCACCAGGCTCATCGTTCTTCACGAACTGGGCATAGTGAATAGAACTAATCACTGGAACGATCTTGGAACTTATCGACAACAAGTATCAGGTCTTACGTACCCTTGGCAAAGGCGGATGCGGAATCGTTTACGTGTGCTGGAGCGAGGCTCTGAACAAGGAAGTGGCGGTAAAGGTGCTTCATGATCAGATGCACAGCCAAGTTATCCTTAAGCGATTTCGCAATGAAGCTCAATCCCTTATGCTTTGCAAACATCCTTGTGTAGTGCAGTGCCTGAATTTCGGGATTTCGCCAGAAGGCAATCCTTACTTCGTCATGGATTACGTGCCAGGCATTTCCCTTTCAGAAGAACTGAATCAGAATGGTCCACTTAGCCCACCGCGTTTCGCAAAGATTTTTCGTGACGTGCTTAGCGCGCTGGAATGCGCGCATGAAGCCGGTCTTGTACACAGAGATCTTAAGCCGTCAAATATTTTGATAACTCACGCTGGCGATAACGAGCGCGCAGTCCTGATCGACTTCGGTTTGATAAAACAGCTCGAAGGACAAAAGCTTACTGCCACTTCGTCGCTGCTTGGAACACCGCAGTACATGAGCCCCGAGCAGTGTAAAGGCGGTGACGTCGATATCCGCAGTGACCTCTACTCAATTGGCTGCACCATGTATCAGGCGGCTACCGGGCATCCGCTTTACGAAGGCGAAGCAATGGAAACATTGCTTTGCCACGTCCAATCTGAACCTCAGGGCATTCCCGCAGTGCTGGCACCGCTGCTCAACAGGCTCTTGGATAAAGATCGAACGAAGAGATTCTCGAATGCCTCCGAAGCGTCGGCGTGCCTGGCTGATCTGGACTTAGCCAGTACCATGGATTTCAAAGCAACAATAAGCCAAGCCGGCCAGCGAACTAGCAAGCCAATTGGACAAGGGCGGTTACGAACACTGGTCCTTTTTGCAGCACCAATTTCCGTGCTGTTGTTTGGTTTTCAGATCATGGGCAACTCATTTGACGAGAAAGGGAAACGCGAACCGACGGCAAGCGAAATTCAGTCAGCCCAGAGCCAATCCAACAATCTGGTCAAAATGGCAGCGGAACACCTGAAAGAAAGAAAGCCTGAGCAGGCGATGCGGGACTGCGATGAGGCAATTCAGGTACTTACTAGCGTCCAACGCCAGGATACAACTGACATTCTCTGGCCGCTGAGTTTGAAGCTCCGTATTAGTCGAGACAACGGATTGACTCATAAAGAGGACATTGCACTTGCCAATCAGGGGATAGCAATTGCCAAAGAATCGGTCCAGTACCGCTTGCAGGAACGTCATCTCTATATTGAGAAGGCCTGGCGATTGCAAGACTCGCAACAATTCCAAGCAGCAGAAGAAGCCTACGATGCGGCCCTCAAGCTCATGGTGTTGAAACTAGACCCAGTAGATGAGGAATCGAATTTAGAGGCTCGGTCCAACGCTACGCTCTTGGCCGAATACGCACAACTCAGGGACCTATGCGGCATGGCTCCGAAAGGAACGATTAAATTCGGACAGATAGCAAGCCAAGTGTTAGAAGAATGTCGTAAGAACAAACTTGCAAATTGGACAGTTGAATTACAGGTCAATCATCTGCTAACCCGCCTTAGCAGAGACAAGGCGCAGCTAATGGCCATCGGCGACCGCATGCAAAAGGCGGCAGAAGACAAACAACTAACTGCCGCCGGACAGACTGTGGCGTTAGTGGCCGCTGGCATGGCTTTTGGTCAGGCCGAGGACAAGCCACTTGCTTTAAAGCTCATGCGCAGAGCGAAAGACAACGATCTCCGTCATGGCAAACCACCTTATGCCGGCGCGGCACATGCCATCCATGCAATGCTCGACCAGGGACTGATCAAGGATCCGCACGAGAAACTTGCCTTGGCAAGTTTTGCCTATAACAGCTTGCAGCCTTATAGAAATGCGCATCTAGATGCATTCATGACGTGCTCATCACATCTGGCAGTCGCACTTCAAGAAACGGGACGACAGGAAGAAGCGAAAAGATATTATCGAGAGGCTGCTGAGATCGCAGAAAAATCAGCAAATTCTCACAGCACGAACCAAGAACCGCGGCAGGCCGAAAACTACTACGCCGTGAGCCTCGACAATTACGTGCAATGCGCCAGGGATGACCTTGCTCAAGGGAAATACGCCAGCGCGCAAAACTTAACGGTTCGCTGCCAGCAACTTTTGAAAAAAGTCTCAGCCAAATCCCGGCAACTACAGGCGCCGGGTGTTGAACAACTGAGCAAAGAGTTGGTTAGTAAATCAGGACATTTTGCGGAATAGTGCCACCACTACTCCTTGAATTTCCAAATTGGTTGCCGCGTCGACGAAGATAGGTTCCATCGTAGAATTCGCCGGTTGCAAGCGAAAACGACCGTCTTCCTTGAAGAATCGCTTCAAGGTTGCCGTGCCATCGTCCAAAGTAGCAACGACAATTTCACCGTTGCGCGGACTTGGCTGTGGCTTGACGATAACGTAGTCGCCATCGTAGATCCCATCGTCGATCATCGAATCACCCTTGATCTTAAGGGCGAAGCAGCCAGTCTCACGATACTGTGAATCCACTTCCAGATACTCATCGGACTGAACCGCATCTAGCGGACGGCCGGCGGCAATTGTGCCGGCTAAAGGGATTCCTCTCGGTTGGCTTTGTTCGTCGGCAACATTTGCCCGGTTCTCGCCACCAAGGAAAGAAACGTCCGCGTCCATGGAATTGAGCACTCGCAATGAGCGGTTCAGCCCCGGCTCCCACATGACCATTCCCTTCTTTTTAAGAGCAACGACGTGTTGATGAACTGTCATGCGGTTGCGCAGCCCCATCGCTGTAGCAAGCTCGGCCAGACTTGGAGGATAGCCATGCTCTTCAGTCAGTTGAACGATCAGATTGAGGACCTGTTTTTGCCGCGGTGGCAGCGTTTCGATACTCATCAATGAACAGCCTTCTTGTTGCACGAGGGGGCACATACGTAAGTATAGTATCAGCGATCGATCGTGTCTAGCGTAATTTTTGCCAAAGAAAAAAAATAGAGGCAGACTTTTTTCGCCTACCCTATTTCTTGATATCGTTTTCGAAAGCTTCGGTGCTAGAGAATGCGGCTTCCCATGCAGGTCATAGCAAGATTGACTGCAACTTCTGCAGTGCGATTCTTCACATCGAACGCCGGATTCAGTTCCGCAATGTCAATTGACCGAACTAGTTCTGTTTCAGCCAGGAACGTCAGCGCGAGGCTACTTTCACGATAGTTGAGCCCACCTGGGGAAGGTGTGCTGACACCAGGGGCGACATCAGGATCCATTACATCTATATCGAATGATACGTGTAATCCGGAAACATCAGGACCGATGGCACTCAACGCAAGCTCGCTCACTCTGCCTAATCCAATATGATCGATGTCTCGCATGCTAAATGCCGTGATACCGGACATGGTGATCATTTCACGCTCTTCTGGATCAAGATCGCGTATACCAATTAATACCGAACGGTCAGGGTTCAACTTAGGCGCAAACCCACCAAGATTGACTAAGCGTGGGTCGCCATGACCAAGCGATACGGCAAAAGGCATGCCATGGACGTTGCCACTATGACTGGTTTCAGGTGTATTGATGTCACCGTGAGCATCGAGCCAGACCAATCCGAATTCTTCTTGCCGCTTGCGGTAGTAAGCTGAGGCTCCGGCTATGCTTCCAATAGCGATACTGTGGTCGCCGCCGATGGTGATCGGAACCGTATTATTGTTCAGGGCAGTTTCCACAGCCTCCGCCAATTCCGAGCAAACATCGACAATCTCAGGGACGCACTTCGGCTCTGGAGCCGGGCACGATTTCCAGCCAAGGGCTGCCGGGATCTTGATTTCCACTTCGCTGTGAATTACTAAACCCATGCCTTGTAGGCGATCACTGAGCTCGGCGACGCGCACTGCAGCCGGGCCCATAATCGTTCCCCGATGCTTGCCTCCGAAGAATAGCGGCACGTAAATAAGTGTCACAGAATTGAGTTTTGGACGTTTTGCGCCCAACTGCTTTTCGGCTTTGCTGACAGTGCCTTTGTTGATCACAAAACTGTCTAAATCATTCATGTACTAGCTCCGGGCTTTGATGGCTCACCATCTTGGTTTCATTCACCCAAACGGAACCTTCTAATTGCCATTGTACCGGGAAAAATGCGCTGCCGTGGCGAAATACAATCACGACTGGCAAATTACCTGATTCAACACATCTTGCCACACCATACGGCGGAAAGCTCGCGGGTAGTGCAGTTGAGCGTTTTGTTCGCCGTCGTGCACTTCCTCGTATATTGCATCGGGCATCGGAAGGCCTCTAGTGTATAATCTCCCGTAGCTTTTGTCTCATCCTTTTGATGCGAACGTGGGAGTCCCAGACGGTGCCGAAAGGCGACGAATTGGGAAGTTTTCTCCTTACGAACAAGCTTATTTAATCGGACTGATCAGCGGTTTGAGAAGTACACCTTTCTAAGAGGATTGGGATAATGCCAATGGAGGTAAAGCCAGTGTTTCGGCCACTATTTAAAGTATTTTTTCTAGGTCGGGCTGCAATGGAAGTAGGCCGCGAGCGCGTCGAAGACGCAATCGATGCCCTTACAGCAAAAGCCGGCGAATACAAAGTCAACGGATCTGAAAAACTTCACGAATCCAAAGACCAGGTATCACAAGTTGCTAACGAGCTCTACCAACAAGTTTGGCAGCGTTCGGAAGTTCTCGAGACCCAGACACGCGAAAAAATTCGCCGTCAGGTTGCAGACTTCTCGCTCGATGCTCTGGGCGATGCAACTGAAATCAACGAACTTCGCGCTGAGCTTGCAACGCTCCGTGCTGAAATCGCTGAGATTAAACAAACCCGCGCAACGGCATAATAATCGTTCGTTCGGTAGAATTTCGAAAAGGGCGCGTACGCGCCCTTTTCATTTGCTTTCCGGAGGTACTCAGGCAGGTATGATAGGAGTTGGCATATGTGCTATTCCGGCTCATCTGATGCTGCAGTTGATTGATGAACACGCAGATAAACACCACTTTGATGAAGAACCTGCCTCAAGAACCTGAGAGGAATTTGCCGGCGGTTACCTCGATGCCAGAAAATGCAGCGACTCCGACCACTTCACTTCCGCCGATTGCGGAGGAAACTTCCCGTAGCGAATACGATCCGTTGCTGGCCGACAGAACTGTTGAGTTCAAGAATCTTCTTGTCGACCACAAATTCTGGCAGCTTGGCTTTGCTTTCATCAGCTTCTTCTTTTCTTCGCTGATTACCGCCCTTTTTCCAGACAAGGGCCTGACCGATACTCAGCTCAAGACCGAAAAGGCATCGTCGGTCAAAGAACTCCTCTTCGATCTCGGTCCCACGTTCATCAAATTGGGGCAATTTCTCTCGGTTCGCAGAGACATCCTCTCGGAAGAATTTGCCGAGCAACTAACGCACCTCCAGGATCAAGTCCCACCTTTCCCCATTGATCAGGTGCGTGAAACAATCTGCGCCGATCTTGGCGCTGCCCCGGAGGACCTCTTCGTTTTCTTTGACGAGACCCCCATTGCCTCGGCCAGTATCGGTCAAGTGCACCGCGTACAACTAAAAGAGGGCGGCTGGGCGGTGATCAAAGTTCAGCGACCAAACCTGGCCGAATCGTTCTATCGAGATCTCGGCTTAATGCGCATGATGGCACGCTGGTGGCTGGCTGCCTCAAGCCTTCTGCACAGACTTGGTATCAAACCACCTGCGCCACCACAACCCAAACAGGCCTCAAACAACAAGTCCGCCCCAGCAAGCCATCATCCCTTTGATCTGGCAAACTGGCTTGAGTTATCCGACGAGTTCGGTCACACACTATTTTCGGAAATCGATTACTTAAAGGAAGGCAGGAACGCCGATCGCTTGCGCAAACTTGTGCGCTCTCGGCCAGAGATTCGCATTCCACGCGTGCATTGGCGATATACCGGGCGTCACGTATTGACGCTGGAGTATATACCGGGAACAAAAATCAGCCAGGTGGCCCAGCTCAAAGCTAAAGGCTTTGACCTGCGAATTGTTGGCAACATGCTGGTCAATTGCTATCTAGAGCAGTTTGTACTGACCGGTTTCTTCCATGCCGATCCGCATGCCGGCAATCTGGCAATTGATGATGACGGACGGCTGATAATCTACGATTTCGGCATGATGGGCGAAGTATCTGAAGATCATCGCCGTGCGCTATTGTCTTGCGTGATGGCAGTTGTCCGTCGCGACGTGGACCTTATCACCCGGAGCTTAATGGAACTTGGCATCGTAAGCCGCTCGGCGTCAGTCGAGGCAGTGAGCAAGACGATCAACCCGTTCATCGACTACTACGCCGGGCGCGACATCATGTCCCTGGATTTCGAGAACATCGAAGGCGAAATCGATCAGGTCATTGCTGAGCGCAGCTTCCACTTGCCGCCCAACCTTGCCTACCTGCTGCGCGCAGGAAGCTCCCTGGAGGGCATAGCGCGCACTCTGCAACCTGATTTCAGCTTCGTAAATGCAGTTAGACCGGTCATGACGAAGTGGGCTTTGCAACAGGGAATTGAGAGCCTTGCAAAGAGTGGCAAGCTAAGAGAATTCGCCGAATTTGCTTTCAAGGAGCTTCGCGCGACAATTTCTTCGAACACAAATACGAGCGATAGCGAAACAATTCAAAATGCCAAGTTCGGAATTCCGCTTATTGGAAGAAAAAAAACAAAATCAATTTTAGATCCGTTAATTCCGATCGGGATTGAGGCCCAGCCAGCCATCAAGCTTGCCAAGTGCGCCCTTTGTGCCAATCAAAAGAGCGATATTCATGCACTTAGCCGAAACATCCGGCTGACAATGCTTTTCGGCGTAGCGTATATTTTGCTGTCTATCGGCATGACTGGTTTCTTTGCTAGTGTGGCATCATCAATTTATGGGCAACTTAGCTTATATATCCTGATAGGAAATTCCGTTTTAGGGGCAATAATATTCTGGAAATTCATTGCCTTGCTAAAGTGGACTGCGCGAAACTCTGCCGAGACACAAAAGAGTAAGGACGACGGAGAGAAATGATGTTGAAGTGGCGTGTAGCCGCGGTAACGGATCCCGGTTGCCAGCGACAAAAGAATGAAGATAACTTTTTCGTCAGTCCTGACGAAAGAGTTTTCGCTGTGGCTGACGGCATGGGCGGGGCGCTAGGCGGGGCAAGAGCATCGAAGCTCACCGTCGAAGCGATTGAAACCCTTTGGAAATCCAAACCCCCGCATATTTCAGATAAAGAAGCGATCCGGCAATGGCTGATTGAAGCCGTTTCCGCAGCAAACAGATCCGTGTATCACGTCGCTGAGCAGGATGCATCCGTACGAGGCATGGGAACGACTGTGGTCGTTGCAGTGCAATCGGACGACCACTACATGCAAATTGCTCACGTTGGAGACTCGCGAGCCTATCTGGTGCGCAACGGAAAGCCGGTGCTGCTCACACAGGACCATTCGGTCGTTCAAGAGATGGTACGTGCCGGTCGCCTGACCGAAGAACAAGCCCGCATCAACCCTTATAAGAATTTAATCACTCGTTGTTTAGGGCATGACGACAAGGTCGAAATCGATCAGACCCCAGTCGAAATCAGATCTAACGACTGGATTGTTCTTTGCACTGACGGGCTCCCTACGGTGCTCAGAGATGAGCAAATAAGTGAAGCCATCGAGAAGTTGGAAGAACCACAGCGCGCATGCGAGGAACTGGTCAAACAGACTCTGGACGGCGGCGCTCCAGACAATGTCACCGTTGTAGCCGTGCGATTCTTCGAATCGGAAAACGGCGCTGGTTAACTGGTCAGGTACGACTCAGTAGATGACTTCCACGGACATGAGCGGAACAAGCAACAAGTGCGCACGATGTGGGGGCGCCGTCAATCAAGACGGAGCTTGCTCGTACTGTGTCGCGGAAGGGGTTCCGCAAAACGGCGGTGAGTCCAGGTCCGAGACAATCGAAGACATCCTTTCGAAATCGAACTTGAAAACTCCGTCGGGCCTGGCGATTCTGATCAATAAGGAAACCAATGAACGTTATCCGCTTACTCAATCTGTCAGCAAGATAGGTCGTGACAAGGCCAATACGATATCGTTGCATAACGACAGCTACGTCTCGCGTCATCACGCCTGGGTTCTCTTCATCAAAGGAAGTTATTGGGTCGAGGATCTTGGCAGCACCAATGGCACATTATTGAATGGGGAGGTTTTGTCAGAGCGGAAGCAGATTTTTCCAGGTGACAGAATCAAACTCGGACGTACTGAACTTGTCTTTGAGCTTAATTGAGGAATGGGAATCAATTTTGGGCTATATGAGGTAATTGGCGAAATAGGTCGTGGCGGTATGGGAATTATTTATAAGGCCCTCGATCCACGACTTAACCGGGCAGTTGCGATAAAACAACTCGTCCTGGATCATGTGGATCCAGACAAGAAAGAAGAGTACAAAGAACGCTTCCGCCGGGAAGCCATACTTGTTGCCGGGCTCAATCATCCCAATTTGATCCAGATCTTCGACGTTTCCATCGGAGTTACAGTAGCCGACGACAGTTATTACGTAATGGAGCTTTTAGAAGGACATAGTTTTAGACGCGAGCTGGAAATCCAGCCCAAAACCCGACTGTCTCCAGAAGACCTCTATCCAATCATCCGGCAAGTGTGTGAGGGTTTGACGCACGCACACGAAATGAACCTTGTGCACAGAGACATCAAGCCCGACAACATCTTCATTTTGCCTACAGGCAAAGTAAAACTCACGGACTTTGGAATTGCCCGCTCCGGAGAACAAGAGAACTCAAATCTCACCAAACCTGGTGTCATGCTTGGAACGCTTTCTTATGTGTCGCCCGAACAATTGCAAGACGCAAGAAACGTGGATCACAGAGCAGATATATATTCTCTGGGTGTAGTCATGTACGAAGCGCTTGCCGGCCAGCTTCCGTTTACTGGAGAAGGGCTGACATCCACCTTGATGGCAATCGTGTCGCGTGACGCAACGCCTGTTAACGAGGTCAATCCCGAGGTGGGAGCCGATATTGCCGCAGTCGTGGCAAAATCGATGCGCAAGCAGGCGACAGAACGGTATTTTTCCGTCATTGAATTCCTCAAGGACTACGAAAAAGCTCTCAATCTAGTTCGGCAAACGCCGAGCACTGGCATGCGCATGCCAATTTCGAACCCGGGAACGTCTCTCAGTGGCAACTTGGCACCGCAATCACCTGGTATGCCAATTACAGCGCATCCACCAAGAACAGCCGGAATTCCTCTTCCTTCCCTGGAAGAGACCGCAAGCATCAAGAACACCTCAGCAAAACCGTGGACAGCGCAGCGCACCCAGCACCTCGGTGGCGGGTCCGACGAATCCAGTAATACTGATCTGGCACGCGCTATAGCAATAATTGGACGCGGTGGTGACGGTAGAGGACTTTTCCTTGAGCCGTCCGTCATTTGTTCGCGCTTCGGTAAAATCATCGTTGGTGACACCATCAAACGTCACTTTCAGATTTTCAACCGTGACGGAAAATTCATGTGCGAATCCACGTCCGTACAAACCAAAGGGTCCAAAACGGCCGGCGGCTCTTTTTCGAAGCCTAGCTCTATCACCATAGACAACCGTGGGCGGATCTATGCCACCGATAGTGGTGACCACTTCATTCGCATATTTGACGGACAAGGCAAATATGTCAAGGAATACCTCAACCGAATGGGTAAAGACGGAGGGCTCAGCGGGATCATTTGTGATGCCAGCGGGCTACTTTATGTTTCCGACTCGGACAATGGCTGCGTGCATGTTATCAATGCAGATAGTGGAGCCTGGCTACGCAAGGTCGGAGCAAAGGGCACTTCCGATGGTCAGTTGCAGTTGCCGACTGGACTGGCGTTAGACCGCTTCAACCAGCTATATGTCGTTGATTACGGAGCATCAAAAATTTCTGTGTTCTCTAAAGCCGGTATATTCCAGCGCTCCTTCGGTGGAAAGGGCACAGGCAAAGGCATGTTTAACGTGCCCAGAGGCATTGCAATCGATCGATTCGATCGCCTTTATGTAGCTGATTCACTTAATCACCGCGTGCAAGTCTTCAACACTAACGGACAGTACCTCTACTTCTTCGGTGGACGCGGGCAGGAAACTGGCAGATTCATCGGACCGGCGGACCTGTCTATCGATCCAGAAAACAACTGCCTCTATGTCGCTGACCGCGGCAACTGTCGCGTGCAGGTGTTTGAGCTGATCCAGGCTTAACGGTGGATTCCAACTCGTCAGTCAGATTGATTTTGGCATCGCAGTCGCCCCGGCGTGTCGATATGCTGCGCGCATTGGGTGTCGAGTTCGAAACGAAGCCAAGTGAGATAGACGAAAGTAGCGATCTGAAAGACCCGGCGGAAGTTGTACAGTTTCTGGCGCAAGCAAAAGCGCAAGAGGTAGCCAGGCAGCTCAAGGGAACAACGCCGGAGCGCCGTACCATAGTCCTGGGCGCCGATACGATAGTAGTTCTTGGAAGCGAAATTCTCGGAAAGCCAAGTTCCAGAGAAGATGCTTACCAGATGTTGATGCGTATGTCCGGTCGGAACCATCGAGTATTCACCGGTGTGGCCCTGGTAGATGCGCAGTCCGACGAAGTTGTGGTTAATCACGCAGTCTCCAAAGTTTTCTTTCGCGCCCTTGATTCTGCAGAAGTGCGCAGTTATGCACGAACAGAAGAGCCGATGGACAAAGCTGGTGCCTATGCCTTGCAGGGAGCAGCATCAGTTTTCGTAGACAAGATTGAAGGCTGTTACAGCAACATCATTGGACTGCCAATGCCGCTGACTGTGCGGATGTTAAGGCAGGCCGGTGTAAAGATCTTGGGATTGCCATAATGCGCAGCAGCTTGCAACAGGAACTGGCGAAGTACAATTTCGCGTTGCCAATAATGAATAAGCTTGCAGATTATCTGCACGACAACAATAATCTGCACGAGCAAACAATTGGCTGGCACTGTCATCTCACCGAGATTACTGCCGCTGCAGCAGAACCATTGTTGCGATCAGGCGCTAAGTTATTGCTTAGCGAATGTAATCCTGACACCACAAATGCTGAGGCAGTTGCATACATGCAATCGCTTGGAGCACAGGTGTTTCTTGGCAGCGGCACTTGCCAAAGCGTCCTCAGCCAGCGCCCGGCAGTCATCTCCGACACGGGGCTGGTGCTAATTCGAGCATACGAGAGTTTAAGAAACGGCGAAAGCTTTGTTTGGGCCGCCAATGAAATCACCACAAGTGGTATCACGGCCTTGTCCCGAATGAAGACTGTGTCTTTGCCGGTAATAGACATCAATTCGGGCTTTCTCAAAACGCACATAGAAAATTTTCACGGCGTTGGCGACGGGATAAATGATCTGCTTGCGCAACTCACTGGCAGACTGTGGAGCGGACGCAAGGCAGCGGTCGTCGGATATGGCTCGGTAGGTTCAGGAGTCGCTAGCTATCTAAAGCGCCTGGGAGCCAACGTTTCAGTTGTCGATAACAATCCGGTGAAACAGCTGATAGCCCATTATGATGGCTATTCAATTTGCAATCTCGTTCAAGCCTTGCAGGAATCTGAATTAATCGTCACGGCCACCGGCTGCTCAAACCTGATTACCCGCCAACACTGGGAAGCGACGACTGCCGGAACCTTGTTTATTAACGTTGGACACTGGTCCACAGAACTAGATATCGCCGCTTTGCGGCAATTGAGCACTGAGACTCAAGAGAGCATGTTGCATGTGCGGCGATTCGACATGGTAAACGGAAGGCACGTATTTGTCGTAGCGGACGGCGGCCCGGCCAATGTCGTGCTCCTTTCCGGCTCACCGGAGCCGACTCTCATCCACCTGACGACAGAAATTCTCAGTATGAATTTCTTGCTCGGTTTGCGCAAAGCCGGGAGCACTCTTTCACCCGGTATCACGCCGCTGTCCGAAGAAGTTGAGCAGCAGGCTGCCAGGCTTGCATTGCTAGCATTAAATATGTCGAATTTAGTCAACACATAGCCGTTAATTTATTACTCCCTGCGTGGCCGTGCGCCAAGGCCCCATGCTACGCTTTCGTATGGGCCGCTTTGTAAGCCCTGTCCGGCACGTCCCATAACTGTTTAGTTAGCTGAACGATATGCAATCAATGAAATCCAACACCGAAAAACGTGGCGTCATAATCGCCCTGTCCATCGCCTTGCTACTTTTAAGCGTGAGTCAAGGAGCGTTGGCCGCAAGCGATGGTTCGGTCGATTCAATGTGGATGGATAATGGCGACAAGCAGCCGGAAAAAACCGAGGCTCCGTCAAAAAGCAGTGCAGCGGCTGCCAAAGAGCCCACTGAACCTTCTGCCGAAGCGGGCCTGCGCTCGGTAGAAAGCTCTCTAGCTAGCGACGATACTTCAGCTCCAATGTGTACGCTTGATACTTTCAAAGAAAGTGCCATCGTCTCAAAAGGAGGTTGGCCAGGCGTCGGACCGTTCAAGGCTGACAGC
>JADYXS010000371.1 GCA_021772155.1 Candidatus Obscuribacter sp. | reverse complement strand
GCCGCCGCCACCAAATCCACCGCCACCGCCGCGTGCGATGCACGGCACCGGAAGCGCTATGGCCGAGCTTACTGCAACTGCTAGAACGAATGTCCCATACTTAATTTTCATTGGAATCCTTCTCCTCAGCAGTCCTACTTCACGCGTTGAACTTTAACGATTGTGGTATCAGCGACAGGAACCCCATCAAGATGACGATTCACCGCTTGCCACGAGAAGTCGTTTGGACCAGCATTTGAGAAAACATTGGTAGCAGTACTCGTACTTCCGTCGCGCTCCACGCCACTGGCATTTACCAACCACTGGTTGTTACGCTTCGACCATAAGCCGGTTCCAAACCCGCCACTCGAATCAAAGTTCCAAGAAACCGGCGCTTGATTCCGCGGATCCCAACCAATTATCTGAGTTTCGACTTTGGGTGTCTCATTTCCCTTTTTTATTTCAAACTTACAAGTTATGAAGTTCTTGGCCGGTACCCAATCCGCCTTCATGTTTACTGATTGTCCTTCGCGAACAGAAGACCAATCTCCGATGAGCCACTGCAGGCTTTCTAGCGGATTGACAGCCACATTAGGCCCGTCGATCGGCGCTTCTGTGGCTGAGGAGATCAACCACTCACCCCCCTTTTGCTTCAATAGAACCATTGAGTAGCGCGTAGTTGGAATCAATCCAGCTTCACTTTTTCTCTTGACTGTACCGTCGGCAAGAGCCACACTGGCTGCCGGAAAGCGCACCGTATCTACGGCTACTTCAATTGGCACCATCTGATTGCTCTGACCGCTCTTAGCGAAGTTCTCAGAAAAAATCTTCTCAACAGACTCGCGGCCTACGGCTTTGTTGCCGCTCTCATCAATATAAATTCCGTCCACAGCCCACAAATTCGACATCGCCTTGGCATCATGCTTGGTTGCATGATCTCTAAGGGTCGTAATCTTCGAGCGAACTGCTGATTCATCTGTACCTTGCGATGCACTCGCTGCTATTTTCACAGCTTTCGATCGTGGCGCACTGACCGCAACATTGCAGGTGAGAGTGAGCATTGCCAGACCTGCCAATATTGACACTTTAGCGATTTTTTGGGCTTGCATGTTGGTTCCATCCGGACTAATGAGAGTGACAATGGTATCCGGCTCCATGTATAGAAGTAATCCTTGACATGAAACAGGGCGCAGCGGCTCGTTCAGCCTTCCACGTGGCAACCGCCGTAATGTCCCCACCTGTCGACTGCTTACTCAACTGGCAACCGAAACGGCGTCGACCATCATTCAAACCTTAGCGAAAATTTTTAGCACGCGGGTGAGCGGTTCTCCTACAGTCACCTTCAAGCATTCGAAAACTCGTTCACGAGCCAACCCAGCACGGTCCTAATTCCCAGCAAGTCTACGTAGACTATATTGTCAACCGGGCAGATTGGCCATTTAATTAGCCTTCGAGGGCTTTATGAGATCAGCAAAATTTTCACAAAATATTTCGGCTCTAATGCTTCTAGCAATGTCACTGAACATTGCACCGGCCTGGTCGCAGAATTTCACACCACCGAAACTCACCACACCCACCATCACAATTCCGACAGTACAAAGCGAACCTTCGCAAGTTGTTCCAAATACGGCGCAGCCCACACCAAAAACACCGACTCAATTACCGACCCTGAATTTGCCCGTGGTACGGGGAGGGAATGTGATTCTGCCAACCGATACACTGCCGTGGAGCGTAGGCGACGAATCCGGCACGTTAGGCCCGACCGGAGATGATGTCGGTGGCGCCCGCGTGCAAATTGTTGAATTTACGGATCTAAATCGATTCTTGGCTGAGCAAGGATGGACACGTGGAGTGCCCGGTGAAGCCACACAGGAACTCGATGAAGAGTCTGCTCTCACAGTTGATACTGACTTCGCAGACAGTCTTGATGGGCTGATTCCCATAAGCTACACCGGAGCAAATCAGAATGATTTCGTCAGCTGCGCATGTCCTTCTGCTGCCACCCGGCAAGTAATTATTCGCGTCAAAAACGCCTGCCCCCAAATGTCCGTGTTCACAAACTTCAACCAGTTTGAACATGGCAAAGTCGGAGGCGCCCAAGATGGATTACTTTACGGAGAACCAGGAACGGTCATAAGCAATAACAAGAGCAATGTAACACTGCACAAAGGTCAGTTAGTTGTTGACGCTGGCTCCGGCGCTATGCGGATCGCTTCCAAAGAGGCAGGCATCAAACTTGGTCCCCAATCTACTGCCGCGATTGATTATCGACCAGGCGATTCTCTTTCCATCCGTGCGCTGTCAACGGTCGCTGCCACCCCAATCAAAGTGCGGCTTGGTGCGCTTCCCGATAGAATATTTGAACTAAAATCAGGTGAGGAACTCTCCATAAACCTAACGAAACAGGATCAGGCACTTTTGGAAAGTATCGTCACAAGTCGCTTCTCTTTGACAGACTATGCGCAGACAGTACCACGTCACGTAACCGGAGACGGCGCACAATACATGCATCGCCTGCGAAAACATCTATTTTCCTCATCCGGAATAGCAGCAGCGAAAGACAAAACGGAAACTACAATTCGCACAAGCAAACCATTGCACTTACTCGCTCTTGAAGGCAGCCGCTTCATCGCATCCAACTCCGGTAAAATTGGTTTGCTTTCCGGCTCGATGCTCGTCAAGACAGAGGACGCACAGATCTTCAGAACCAAACTTGGTGATGTTTACATGCAACCAGGTGCCCTGGCATCGCTTCAAAGATGGCAAGGTGAACTGAGAGTCGAATGCTGCAGTGATCCCAAGTCCACAATCCTGGTAAGCGATAACTTCGGCATGGCACTCACCTGGGGCACCGAAGGATTGATTGTCGATCACCCGGCGGCCTGGTCTGATGCACTGCCAAACGATGGTATCGGTCGAAGAAGATTCGAAATGCATGCACTGCATCAAAACAATTGTGTCATCTCCGATTTCTCGATCCCTTCGCTGTTGTTGAAG
>JADYXS010000370.1 GCA_021772155.1 Candidatus Obscuribacter sp. | reverse complement strand
TATTTGTTTGTTTCATAGACAACATGGCGCACTCTCGACGAATCGAAGAACGAATTGGGTTCACGCTCACCTGGGAAACGGAGAGCCGCTATTAAACGTGACGTGACTCGCTCCGTGAAATGGAACGAGAAACTTTTTGCGAACTTAGTAAGGTGTAACCAGAGAAAAAGTCGGTCTACACATATTAGCCAAATGCCGTCAAATGTCAAGCGCGGGAATCGAACTGCTGGAGCGAAATAATGCGCCGACTCGCTCGGCGATATGCTGGCTTTCGCCTGCATTCGTTAGAGAGAGTCGGCGACATGGGGCTAACCTCAGTTAACCCATCTTACTTAGGCGCTTTTTCCGGGGACGGTTTTTTACCGTCCTTTGTCAATTCAATGTCCAGTGTGATTTGGACTTTGTCGCCGATCGAAACGCCGCCGGCTTCCAAGACGCTGTTGTACGCAAGGCCAAAGTCTTTGCGATTGATGTTTGCGGTTGCTGAAGCGCCGAAGCGCTCTTGTCCTTTGGAGTCTTTGATTACAGGCGTCGGTCCCTCAACAGCAAGAGCGACTTCTTTGGTGACTCCGTGCATGGTCAAATCGCCAATGAGTTTGAACTTTCCTTTACTCCCTTTAACAACGCGCTTGCTCTTGAAGGACATGTTGGGAAACTTTTCTGTGTCGAAAAAATCTGCCCCACGCAGATGTTTGTCACGTCCGGCTTCATTGGTGCTGATCGTATTTATGTCCATGTCAGCATTGACCTTTAGTCCGGCAATATTCTTGCCGTCGTACTCAGCCGCGCCTTTGATACCGGATATGGTGCCGTTCACGTTCGAGACCATCATGTGACGGACCTTGAAATTGGCTTGCGAATGTTTGCCATCGATTGTCCACGTCTCGGCAAGTGCCGGCGCTACAGTGAGACCGAGCATCGCGATCGGCAAAATGAGATTGATCTTGTGCATTCTAGCTCCGCTTGTATTTACTATTTTTTGTATTTGACCGAGCAGCCATAGGCTTGGGTTGCAGTGGTTGTAATTGGTTTTCCGTCCATTGCTTGGTCAAGAGCCGCTGCTACGTAGTTCTTGGCTTTGGGCGCGTCTTCAGCGTCGGAACTATTGTTGTCGTCGATAGCGCCCCGATAAGCCAGGTTCGAGTCTTTGTCGATGATGAACATATGAGGGGTTGATGTCGCATGATACAACTGACCGACAGTGCCATCGGCGTCAATCAAGTAGGCAGTGGGCTGCGCCTTCTTTTCTGAAATCAACTGTTCGATTTTTTCAGCAGGGTAGTTGCCTTGCTTGCCGTCTGCAGAAGAGTTGATCGAGAGCCACACGACATCTTTGCCCGTATATTTTTTTTGCAGCTGTTGCATGTTATCGCTGCTGTAGTGCTTCTGGACGAATGGGCACTCGAAGTTTACCCATTCCAGAACGACGAATTTGCCCTTATAGTCGGACAGTTTGTGTGACTTGCCCTTTGAATCCGAAAGTGTAAAGTCTGGAGCCGGCTTTCCAAGATCTAATCCGGGTGGCAACTCAGCCGCGACGGAGCCAACTTTTTCGCCGGATGCGGAGACCTGCGCGGAGTTGCTTTGCGGAGCTTCTGAACAACTTGCCAGGCTCAACGCGAGGCAGACGGCTGCGGCAGCATTTTTCATTTTGCCAATCATTTGTTTTTCCTAGTGTGAGGGCGGGTCTGACTAGTCTTAGTGTCATGCAGCCCCGCCAAGGCTTGGTACAGGCACGGGGCACAGTCTATAATGAATTGATTGATGAAGTCTGACCATGGGGATATAGCTCAGTTGGTAGAGTGCACGGATCGCACCCGTGAGGTCAGGGGTTCGAATCCCCTTATCTCCAAATATTCAGGGTCAAGGCGGGAATTTCCCGCCTTTCTCTTTGCCTATTTAGGATTCATACAATTTAATAAGACCTTCGGTTGCGCCATTGCGAGCATGTGACAAATTCGTGATGGCTCTGGAAGTACCACAAGCGGGGTGCTATTATCGTTCTCTGAGGGCTATTAGCTCAGGTGGCTAGAGCGCACCCCTGATAAGGGTGAGGTCCCTGGTTCGAGTCCAGGATGGCCCAGTCTTCGGGGGCTTGGCTCAGTTGGTAGAGCGTCTCCTTTGCACGGAGAAGGTCAGCGGTTCGACTCCGCTAGCCTCCACCATTTCCGAAGGCAACATCCGGTTCATCCTACACACATCCTACATAGCCGATGAGTGAACAGATAACCAAAGAATGCCGGGAACGAAGGTTCTCGGCATTCTTCTTTTTGAAGTTGTCTCCCATCTGAAAGCGAGTTCGGATGGTTCACCATGCGTCGGTGGTTTTACCGAACAGGCGTTTACAAGCTTGATCGAGCGCCGCGTGACCTTCCGCGACAATCCCTGGTTGAGGCGGGAATTTTTCTGAAGGAATGCGCGCTAGAAAGGCGCCGGCGGACACGTCGCGAGTTGGATACTTCGCGGAGTATTCACGCATTAAGTCTGCCAAATCGCGCTTTAGAATTCGGTTTTCGAATTCCTCGAAATCGTCCATGGACAGGAGGCAAAGGTTGAGTACAGTTTTCCCTTTGATGTATATGTGTGGTACTGCTTCAGTCTGCGCGCCGGGCAGCAATTTTTGAAGTTCCCGTGCCAGAAATTTTCCATGGTAGAGAACTGGCAAGTGGCAATCGTATACCAGCATGATTGGAATGATCGCATCGAAGTCTGCTACAGGCAAGGTGATTTCCGGTGCAAGACGCCCATCGAGCCAGCCTTCGATGGAGTCAGCCAACTGTGAAACGCCTTTTCGTTTTGACTTGCGACCGGAATCGTCAACAACGTATTTGTTGTAGATTTCCTTCCAATAATCCTCAGCAGTCAAGCTCGCGATGGCTTTGTCTTGAAGCCATTTCCCTTTGATTTCAATCAATACAAGAGTCCTTCCGCATACTATTAAATAGTCGCTGAATTCGACTTGCTGACTCGAAGCCAAGGACTTCGCACCAACTCTTGGATGTCCCGTTACAGCGTGGCCGTTTGCTCGAAGTGAGTTCGTATAGCGCGTAAGCCTTCGAATGGCGTATTCCTCAAAAGCAACGCCGAATTCCTTCATGGCCTCGTCGCCGATTAGCCGCGAGGATCTGAACAAGAGTCCATTGGAGGCCCGTTCCGCGACAAAGGTTGTGTCAATGAACGTCGCTCGGCGCCCGCCATCTATAAGCAGAATCGGGCGTTCTCGCAAGGGGCGGAAATCGGTCAATGCGCACTGATCCTGCGTTTGGCGTTCATACGATTTTGCCAGTTGCTCAGGGTTTTGCGATTCTCTGCTCATGAACTGTTCCATCACCGTCTTCATATGCGGCGCATTGTCGCAAAGCCTGCTGGGATCGAATTCGAAATTGTCAATGATTCCTGCTTGTTTGTTGAACCACTCTTGCTGCATCGACAGCAAACCGGCGACGCACGTTATGTAATCTTCCAGATCCATTCCGAGTTCTATCTCTACTTCTCTTCTTAGTTCGGGATTCTTTGCAAAAAACAACTCAATGTATAGTTCGTAACCCCGGCCGAGCTGCCAAAGTGGGTTGAAGGTTGGCACCTGCCATAAGCTTGCCTCGCGCAGAATTCGCAGGGATTCGAAGTGTTGTTGCTCCTGTGGTAGCTGCTCGTATTTATCGCTTTGCCATATCCGCCTTTGCGTTCGATTCGACCAAAATTCAAATGCCATCAACATAGAGCGGGCAAAACCGTGCTTGCGCGAGATTCCATTCATTCCGCCCGTCTCTGCCCGCTTGGCCCATACGGCGGACCATCTCATCAATTCCAGGCAGCTAGGCCGCGAAAAAAACAGATTCTCGTCCAGAGTGCCTTTTTGCTTTTTCGCGTACTGCAACATCCGCTGCAGGTCGGAGTTATCTAACCAATTTTGTGTACACAGCAACCTCAGCACGTTCTCTTGAAAGTTTGGTTCTCTCTTGTCGGTTGTGTAGCAGAAAATCGTGTTGAGTTTTGCGCAGAGGGACAGCGTTTCTTCTCGAGGCAGCTTGGACACCTGATGCTGGAAGAAGCCGCTTTCGACCTTCAGATTGTTGCCTAGACATGTCAGCGGTAGCGCGGTTACGACGTCAGCAATTTCGTTTGTGGTGGCTCTGAATTTCATGTCACTCGACCGATGCGTTTTTTCTTGTAATTTTCTGCAGCGTTATCTCGATCTGCCAGACGTTGCCTACACTCACAGTGTATTTGCTCCAACTGGTCGGTAGCTATCCATCGTGAACTCGTTCTGGTGTCATTGTGCAACCAATGAGTCTACAGGAAGAAGTGACCGCAGTTAACCGTCATGCGATGGCGTCCGATGACCTTGCCGCTGCTTGCATTTTATTGCGGATATCAGATACGGCATAATAAACATGCTGTCGCTGCAAATTATGCGCACTGATTATTGGCGTGCTGGTGGAAATAAATGGTGGCGTCACACTTACGAGGTTTGCTCGCTCCCGCATCTATCCCGTTCCCGTGTAATACCTACTATTCCATCGAGAACAGGCGGGGGCTCCAATGGCAGGCGACCTTGTGTGCGTTTACCATTGAATCGAACTTAAATGCAGGCTCTGTTTGTCGGCCATTTGTTTGATCCACTCGTCGGCTTTAGGGGTAAAAATGAATCTATCTGTGGTGCTGATGATTCTGCGATTTATCTCATTGGTTAACTGCGATTGAAGCTTGTTGCGAAATCTAATTGTTGTTTGTGGTCCTTGATGGTGACCGACAATTGCAATCTCTTTTGACAGCGTGAAGGTGAACTCGGATTCGAACTTGTCGATCCCTATTCCTTCAAAATAATGGGCCGGCGCATCGCTTGTGATGAAATATCGGTCTGTCCCCGCAGGGACAACCTCCCAGGTCATGCGAAAGATGCTGTCGACTGTTCTCGCACTGAAAAAGGGCGTCCGAATCCCTTTGTCAATATCGCCTGGAAGTGCTTGCTCCCAACGCACCTGAAGTTCATCCAGTTCCTTGCATTTTGCAGACAGTGCATCCGCCTCACTGTCTGCAAGAATTTCCACTAGTTTAGACCGGACCTCCTCAGTTACTCCAGGAAGAAGGCTTTTCGCAAGTTGGTACGATTTCTTCCGCCGACGTGGTCCCCGCGACATCATTGTGAGCATGTAGCGCGCGAAGTCTAATCTTTCCTGATCCGTAAGCGATTTTCTCGCCAAAATCTTCGATAGGCAACCGTGGCTGGGAATCTCAAACAAAATGTTTAAATCCCTTTCTACCTCATCAGGGTAGAAGTTTTTCTCCTGACCAACTGCCGGAATTGGCAAGTCTTTGAACACACCAGTGTTGCGATCGTATCTCCAAATCCAGCCGGGTTTGTTTACTATCTCAAATCGCTTCAAGTGCGCGCGGGGCGTATAATGATGTCCCAAGAAAGTCTGCTTACTGTAATCGAGTAGGGTTGACGATTATATTCTACAAAAGTCTTTTCATCGAAACAAAAATGTTTTCAGAGAAGCAGCGAAAATGCATCGGCAGCCGCAACCGAAATCTAGTTAATGGACAACTATCACACCAACTGTCTATGTGGAACAAACCCCTAAATGCCTAAAGGCAACGAGTTCATTTGTACATTCGCGGTGCACTCGTCCGTGCAGTACACAGTGCCAATGACGTTAGAGTATAAGCAGACGCTATTTCGTTATACGCCTGCGGACAACATGACGGACAGCGATAATCTTATCTGCCAGATGGGGACTCTGGATTATGCTGGGGCATACAAGAAGGCTTATGAACTGTTCAGTGCAATTTCGTTTGTTGATCATTCCCGAGTAAAGCTTGGGGGTGGCCTCACCGATGTGCTTTTAGTGGCTCCGATCGAACAGATGAACATAAGGCAGGTAGAACGTCGTGCAATCCCAGTTGAAGATCGACGATCGATAATAACGGAGATTGCTTTGGTGCAAAACGAGGAGCAGGAGGTTTTACTCAGGCTGTTCCGTCATGCCAATACAGTCAACGACCCATTTACTCAGGTTCTCTTTTATTGGCATACCCTTGTCTATCCATCAACCAGCGAGCAAGAGGCTGTTCGATTCGTTACCGATAATGCCCCCGCTTTGAACATAGACTTAGGATCTTACCGACAGGAAGCCCTTGATACGCGACACTTTGATAGTGCTCAACGCTCTCAAGATTTTGGCACATATATTCAGCAGGGCGTGCGCAATTCTATCGCACACATAGTTAGAAATAGGACGGGCTACGAAAGTCTAGATATGGATAATCTGAAGCAAACGTGGCATGTTCACTACGTCTCAGATGTTCTGGAAAAGTTGTGTCGCTTCAAGCTTGAGAAAGAATCTGGCATTCGGATAGGTAGTGATCCGGTGATTCTCCAGGTGCGGTGATTTTGTTCGACTTCCTTCTGAATGAGGCATACATACTCATGTCTGACTGGCTCCGAGTAGGCACGAAAGTGGGCACTGACAAATGTCAGTGACAATTGGCTTGGAACGAAGAGAAAAGACAATTGCAGGATAAAGGATGTATACAAATGCTCAAAAGCCTTGGTGGGAAAGGTGTTTCGTGTATACACTTTTGAGCACCACGTATACAGCAGGGTCTAAAGGATGCTCCTGTCCGAAGAAAGGTGTATACACCTGCTGAGGCGCAAGGTTCAACCGCGGTTACACCATGCTCCCGGCGCTCTGCATGACCAATGACAGGTGCCTGGTCGAGCAGAGCGCCGGAGAGTGTGCGCTCTCTCTGGCTATTGCGCTACAACTTCACCCAAGCCGCGTGCAGCGAGACGTGTCTGTTTGCGCACCGCAGGTGATGCCGTGCGAGGCGAGCACTGATGACCCCAGTCTAAAATGTGCACTGCTCGAGCGACGGATTCTGTTATTCCCAATCTTTGCCAATTTGCATTTGGCTTTATCTGATTAGGTGTCTGATATGCGTCTGGTTTTCCCGAAACTACCCTGCAGTACTCCCCAAACAGTCGCGTAAGTACTCTAGAGCTTCCCCAGTTATATGCAAATACCTTCACGAACTGTCGGTTTTCGCATATAATTGGGGTATGAGTATCCTTGATCACTATCTCGATGAGCAGCTCAGCCGGGGCCGGTCCTATTTCTCCAAGGATGAGGCACTGAGAGCGCATGGGTTTACGGCAGAGGCCTTTACCGCCGCTGCCACGAGGTTGATCAAGAAACATAGGTTGGTTAGTCCTTGGCGTGGATTCTATTTGATTCTACGCCCAGAAGATCGGGTTGCAGGAGCGCCAGACCCGGTTCGTTGGATTGACCCGCTAATGAAGTACCTGAAACTGGATTATCGAGTTTCGCTTCTGAGGGCTGCCGCTTTCCACGGCTCATCACATCAGGCAGCAATGGTTTTCCAGGTAATTGTTCCGCAGCAACTTCGGGGGTTCGATATTGGTCGTCACCGGATACAGTTCATCTACCAGGCACCTGCGGCTTTCTCTGAGACCAACCAGCAGGAGTGGTTGCAGCGGCTAAAAAGCGAGGCCGGATTCGCCAACGTCGCTGGCGTAGAACTACTGCTCTTGGATAGTGTTCGCTACTTTCATAGGGCGGGTGGTATTAATGGCGTTGCGCAAATTGTCCATGACCTCGGAAGCAACGCCGACCCGCGCGAACTAGCTAAAGCCGCAGCATGGTATGAGAATTCGGCCGTTCGGCGCTTAGGCTATCTGTTTGATCATTTTGGTCAAAAGCGACAGTCAAAGGTCCTGGTGCCGTTTGCGGCGAAGGCAAAATCAATGAAGCCTTTAGACCCATCAATAAAGCCGCTAATCGAAGGGACGGATGATCTTGCCGAGAAGAACAGCAAGTGGATGCTTGCAATCAATGAATCGGTGGAGATCGACCAGTGATTCCAAGCGCGTATGTGCAAGAGTGGAGTTCGACGGCCCCTTGGCCGGATTCTCGGCAGATTGAGCAGGATCTGATCATTTGTCGCGCCTTATGCGATCTGTTCAACTCGCCCGCATTGTCCGGAAAAATTGCCTTCCGTGGTGGCACAGCGATTAATAAATTACTTTTTCAAAAACCATTGCGTTATTCGGAAGATATCGATCTCGTGCAAACGCAACCGGAGCCGATCCGTGGCACGCTCGAAGCTATTCGTGGAGCTCTATCATGGCTGGGTGACTTCAAGTACGACCAAGCCATTCATTCCACCCATCTAATATTTAAGTTTTCGCCGGAGGCAGCTCCAGATACGGCGATTAAGGTGAAGATTGAGATCAATACTCGTGAGCATCAGAATTTGTACGAGATCAGAAAATACCCGTACGATGTTGATAGCCAATGGTACAGAGCGCAGGCGGAAATTGCGTCCTATGAACCAGAGGAACTGTTCGGGACAAAGCTGCGAGCATTGTTGCAGCGACGCAAGAATCGCGACCTGTTCGATTTGAATGAAGGGTTAAAGCAATTGTCGATGGATTCAGCCAAATTGGTCGCGTGTTTTGAACATTATCTGTGTCTTCAGGGGCAGTCTATTACTCGGGCAACAGCAGAACAGCGAATGCTGGAGAAGCTTCAAAAGAGCCTGACCGAAGATGTTGCACCACTGCTGCCGGCGGGAATCACATTTACCGACGACGATGCAATCGTCGCCTTCGGTAAAGTCTGGTTTGATCTGATAGGACGGATTGCAGGAGAGCCCTGGAAGCTTTCAGAGAAAATCATCGAAGAGCTCAGGAGAAGTAAGATACCGAACCTGCTTCGATGACATGCTCGGATTCGGTATGCCTTAAGCTTGATTGGCTGGTGGGTCGAAAGAACAATCGGGCATTTGTCCGTCCGCTTGGTAGCCGTTTGCTTGCGTATGGCGCCGGAGATAATACAATACCTTGATCAGCACAGTGTCGACTGTGCGTCTTGTTGACTGGCAGGGGTTAGTGGATGAATTCAGATGGAGCTCGCTCGGGCAAACGGCGGAAGCTGACCACAAATGGTGGTGCCACCCAACTGCAGATACCGTTCCTTGAGGAAGTTCTGCAAAACTGCGAGCTTTTACGTGTAGAAACCGCAAGCCTCCGGGCGGAGCACGCAACTCTCCGAACCGAAAATGCGAGCCTCAGACAAGAGAACGCAATCTTAAAGGCGCAGGTGGAACAACTTCAGCCCGCCTCACAGAAGCGGCAAGTCGCAGAGCCCACAACATTCTATTCGGCACCGGAGCCCGCATCCCCACAAGCTGCGCTGGACTATCGCGTCAAGCTCTTCCGGAGCCTATTTTGTGCTCGAGATGATGTCTACGCCGAACGGTGGGAGAAGAAGGATGGGGCTTCAAGTTACTCCCCGGCTAAGCTTCACGATTGGGACAGCCACACGAAGAACGCAAAGGGCAGGTCAATCTGCGGCTTAACATGTCAACTTAAACCGTTGACGGACCGCGTGCTTGATGAGCACCTCAGGGGGCAAAGAACGGTTGGCATTTATCCGCTTCTCAAAGACGATACGTGCTGCCTGCTCGCAGTGGACTTCGATGAGGCCAATTGGACTGATGATGTGCTGGCATTTCTCGACACGTGTGATCGGATTGGCGTCCCCGCGTACCTAGAGAGATCGAGATCGGGAGCCGGTGCCCATGTCTGGATCTTTTTTGACAGACCTGTTAGAGCCTCGCAAGCCAGATTGCTTGGATCTTTCCTCGTTTCCGAAACGAAGCAGCGTCGCTACCAATTGGACTTCAAATCTTATGATCGACTGTTTCCGAATCAGGACACGATGCCTAAAGGTGGCTATGGCAATCTTATTGCCCTTCCACTGCAGTTAACGCCGAGTAGGGCTGGCAATAGCGTTTTCGTAGATCGAAGTTTCCAACCGTTTGAGGATCAGTGGACCTACCTCAGCTCCATAATCAGGATGCGCTCTATCGATCTCGACTGTATCGTTCGCGAAGCATCAGCGCGAGACGCCATACTAGCTGTTCCTCTGTCATCGGATGATGAAGATTCAGAAGAGCCGTGGAACCGAAAGCCTTCAGGGCAGTCGCTGGATAGTTCGCTCAAGGAGCCATTCACGAAGAAGCTGTCAATTGTCCTGGGCAATATGGTGTACGTCCCGAAATCCGGTTTTGGTTCGGCCGCGCTGAACAAAATAATGAGTTTGGCGGCTTTCCAAAATCCTGAGTTTTATCAAAAGCAAGCAACCCGGCAGTCGACATACGACACTCCAAGAATTATTTGTTGCGCAGAAGATCTGCCTGACCATATTGCTCTTCCGCGTGGATGTGCCGCTGACCTTAAACAGCTGCTTCATGAGAATGGCATTACTGTTGAAGAGATTGATGAGCGTTATATCGGTTCGCCCGTGCAAGCGAATTTTAAGGGTACATTGCGGGATGAGCAGGTGAAAGCGGCGCAAGAAATCCTACGCACGGACTTGGGCATCCTGAGCGCATCCACAGCTTTCGGTAAGACAGTGGTTGCGATTTATGTTATGGCTCAACGCAACGTGAATACCCTGATTCTTGTTCATAGAGCTCAGCTGATCGATCAGTGGCGCGAGAGACTTGCGCAATTTTTGGATATGCCAGCTTCTAATGTAGGACAACTGGGCGGCGGGAAGAAAAAAAGGACAGGACTAATC
>JADYXS010000369.1 GCA_021772155.1 Candidatus Obscuribacter sp. | reverse complement strand
GCATCCTGTTCGTAGCGCACAGATGATTGAAGAGATTCCGCATCTTGCGCGCTCGGTGCCTTCGGTTAAGCATCACCATGAGTACCTCGATGGTTCCGGCTATCCTGATCACCTTGAGGGTGACAAAATTCCAATTGGCGCTCGGATCATTCTGGTTGCTGACGCTTACGACGCCATGACCAGCGATAGGCCCTATCGCAAGTCAATTGGTTATGAGCGGGCAAGCCAGGAGTTGCGCAAGTACGCCGGACGGCAATTCGATCTGCAGATGGTGTCAGCCTTGATGGACGTTGTAGGCGAAAGTGGTGAACACCTTACGAGCGGCGGGATTCCTGAGAGTTTTCTGGGGCTTCAATTGACTTCAATAGATCCATTGCAGTCTGGAAAACAGTATCTAGCGGAATCTGCACGAAAGGCGGCCGAGGCGGAGAAGATTCAGAGCGCTTCTTAGCTGCGTTCTTAAAAGGATCGTCTCCGGCGGCAGCGGCGGCTTGCTGATCGCGTAAGGAAACGAAGTGCTTTGCCGGCCAAAGTAATTTTGCCGGGTCTGTTGGCCCAAACAACGCTACCATCGGCTTATTGCGCCCGACGCCGAGATGCATCGGTGCAGAATCGACGCAGATCATTAGATCGCACAACTCAATTAATGCCACCAGGTCGCGCAAGCTTGCAGTCTTGCCGTATGCCAGCAATAAGTTCGGATGCTTGGCGTCGGGCAGTTTGCTTTGAATATCCAAAACTGTTTGCTCGTCCTCGGGCCCACCGGCCAAAACGACCTCTGCTCCCGATTGCAGCAGACGCACGATCAAGTGTGCAAAGTTCTGCGGATCCCAGGTTTTGATAATTCCTTTTTCGAGGGCTAATTTGCTTGTTCCCGGGTGAAGAAGAATGCGTCTGCCGGCGCTAACACCGCCATCTTTCGGGAGCAACCGGCGCATTCTTTGGACGTTTTCTTGATTGACTGTGACTTCTGGACATTGCGCGGTGCTGCCAATGTCCAGGCCTTTAACCAGATCGTGATACATGAAAACGGCGTGCTGATTTCTTGTAAGCGTCACAGGATTCGTCAACAGCAGCTTTGCCACTGCGCTTGTAGCATATCCTATGCGTTGTTTGATTCCCGACAGAAACAACAACATCGCAACAAGCGGAGAACTGCCGGAAGAAACAACGAGATCGAAATTTCCGCTCCGAAGCAGTCCAAGAAGATGCGCATAATCCGCCGGTTTCAGAGGCTTTTTCTTGATATCGAATGTAATGTTACCGTCGATGACATCGGTTACATCTGCGATGGAGCGAGCGCGCGGCTCTGTTAGAAGAGTAATGTGCCACGAAGGGTGCTCTAATTTGATACTCTTTAAGGTGGGCAGGAACAGGACTTCATCGCCCAACCCGCCAAAATTGATCGCAAGCAATCGCTTTTTGTCCGCTGCTGATTCCAACTTTGAACGGCTCCGAGTTCCGGTGGGCTTGATATGGCGCACACATGTAGAAGACGAGACGTATAATATCCCAGTCCTTGTGAGAATAGTTTTTGAGATCTACAAGTTGGTTAGCCGTGTTTTTGGTCTGCGCTTTGATTGGCGCTGTCGCTGGCTATTTTGTGACGTTGATCTACAAACCAGGGTTAATCCCACCGGTGCTCAGGATTGGCGGGATGACATCCCCGATTACGGTACTCTTTCTTGGCACCGACGTAGTCTATACAAAGGAAAGGCGCGCACTTAGAGCCGACAAGGATGCCTTTACCGGGCGCTCCGACACAATTATGGTGGCGCGTCTCGATCCGATGCGCAATGCCGTGACAATGCTGTCGATCCCGCGCGATACGGTTGTTAATATTCCTGGGCACGGGCATCAGAAGATTAATGGAGCCAATGCAATTGGCGGACCTCAACTGGCTATGGATACAGTCAGTTCTTTCCTGGGCATTCCAATCAGTCACTACGTAGTCTTGAATGTGCATGCCCTGGTTGAATTGGTCGACGAACTTGGTGGCATCAATCTTGAGATTCCCAAGCGCATGAAGTACAAAGATCGGGCGGCGAAACTAAACATCGATCTGCAGGCCGGGCCGAACATGCTGAATGGCGCACAGGCGATGGGTTTTGTTCGTTTTCGCCATGATGAACTTGGTGACATCGGACGGGTGCAAAGGCAAGAGATATTTTTGAAGGCAGTTCAGGAGAAGGGATTGGATCCTGTAAGTTGGGCAAAGGTGCCCAAGCTCCTTCAGATCGCGCAAAAATACGTACTGACTGATCTGGGCACGCCGCAGCTAATGCAGCTGGCCACTTTCGCTCGTGCTGTCCCGAAAGAAAATCAATCGATGATCATGATGCCAGGGCGTTTCTCTGGTGGCGATTGGGCTGTCGATGATGGGGACGTAAGCGTCGTTGTTGCTCGCTTGATGGGTCAGCCTATGCCAGTGAGCAGTCGCGATTCGATCAAGGTCTTTGTTGAAAACGCTACGTCTAACCCCGACAGCGGCAGGCAGCTGTACAAGTATCTTCAGGCTCGCGGTTACAACGTGGTCTCCTATAAGTCACATTCGGACGTTTATGGTGCGCCTTTAAGCAAGACCAGAATTATTGCTCAGCGGGGCAACACAGATGAGGCCAAGTTAGTGAGGTCGGATTTGCGGCAGCAAGGAGAAATCGTCAACGCATCAGTCGGTGATATTCAGGCCGCGATAACTATCATTGCCGGCGATGACGTAAATTTCGTAAATAAGACCGTTGTGCCAGCTGGAAACGTTCCCAGGCGCCGGCGCGTGCGCCATCACCAATAAGTCTCTGACGCCACCATATGCGGTTAGGAGTCGATAGACGTCACCACACCCGGTACCACCATGTTGCGCCATGCTAAGCTGAACACAGGCTTATTTGAGCGCCACTTGCAAACCTTTAGTTATTATTACAGTTAGTTGCACCAGTATGCTTTCATACTATGGTGTAAAGTGTTCCGAGTGAGTTGGCTCACGCGGTATCAGGTGTCCCCGGCTAGGTCGGAAAGGCAGGCGTCAATGATCCATTATCTGTATGCAACTCGAGGCGGTTATCTTTATCTCGTCGGGAAGTACAACTCCGTCCCCAAAGCTGAGGGAGTCGGTGAGTTTGTTTTGTCTTT
>JADYXS010000368.1 GCA_021772155.1 Candidatus Obscuribacter sp. | reverse complement strand
CCAGCAAAAACGTCATGGTGGCAGGAAGTGGTGGCAGGCGCACGAGGACGGGGCAATTATCCACGCGCAACGAGTCGAACGCGTCAGGGAAACCCGGCAGACCAGTGAGCGCGATGCACGCCGTAACCACCATTGAAGCCACATGGGCAGGCAGCTCCGGTAAGCCCGTGAGAAGACCGCAGTTTGACACCAGCAGAAACCTCAGGGTGCCAGGCAGATCCGGCAGGCCTACCAGGCCGGGACAGCTGTCGACTTCGAGCTTGGTCAGAGGGCAGGCCAATGCAGGCAGGGACGCAAGCCCCTGGCAGTCGTAGACCTGCAGAATGCTGACCTTCTTCGGAAGCTGCGGCAAACTTGTGAGGCGCGGGCACTTCACCACCTGCAGTATCACCAGCGTGCCCGGCAGTTCCGGCAGGCTGACCAGACCGGGGCAGTCGAAGATGTGCAGAGAGCCGAGGTGGCTCGGTAGCTTCGGAATAAGCGTGAGTGCCTGGCAGTGCTCCACTATCAGACAGGACAGATGCGGATTCTCGCCGACGTACAGCGCGAGTGCTTCATTGGACGGAAAATACATTGTCTCCTTTCGACAGAACTATGGATCTCGTAAATGGTCCGGCGGGTTGTGACCGACGGCACGAACCTGCCGGACCATTTGTTTTTACGGAGGCGGGGTTTCACCGTCCGTTACGAACAGCGGGATATTTGCAGTGGCAGCGGCACCGCGCGTGGTGCGCACGTAAACAAAGAGTCGGTAACCTCCTCGTACGGACGGCATCTTAAGAGTGGCACCGTTTGCATCTCCGCGGACCACAGCATTGGCGAACTGAGCTGGAACTGGCTCGGTGGACCCACCCAATGGATACACGGCTGGGTCGTAGGACAGAACCCAACTCACCTTCAGTGGCTCACCGTGCCATTCTGACATCCGGAGGTGCGCGCTGACACTTTCACCGGATTTGACCTTCGGTGGGCCATCGATGGACAGGTTGATAATTTTTGGACAAGACCCAGCCGGATTGCGTCCACCCCACAATTCCGTCAGCGTATCAACTGACTCCAGCTTGCTTCCATCGGGGAGCATCAGCCCAAACCAGGTAGCTGTGGCCTCTTGTTTGCTACCCCAGATGAACGCGTAGCTACCGACACAAAGAGGTTGACTGACGATTGCTCTTTGGTAGGTCCTCCGATAGTACGCGTCCTTCTCGGTACTACTTAGCTCAACGCAAGCGCCCCAGCTATTTTTGTTGAGCTCCCAGGAGCCGGGTGGTCCGTACTCGGTCAACAAATACGGTTTTGTGCCACCGGCTCCTACATACCGCTGCGGTAGAGAGGGAGCCCCACCATAGCTGTTGATACCGACAAGATCGATGCTCGGGCAGAGCGCATGGATCGCCTTCACTCGGTCACCGCCGATTTCAGCTACTGCCGTCATAGTCGGGTGATTCGGATCAAGAGCTTTGATCATTTTGGCGACGTCTTCCACGGCACGCCAAACTTTGGGATCGTCACCCAACTCGAATCCTTCCATCTCGTTGCCCACTCCCCACATCAGCAGCGCCGGATGATTTCGGTAGCGCAAAACGGCTTGACGCGCCATCTCTAGCTGCCCGGCGACAGCAGTGGCATCGTTGTAATCGAAGCCGTGCTCCTTGTGACCAAGCCATATGCCGACAGTGACGGTCAGACCGAGAGCCTGAGCTTCAGCAAGGCGACTCTCGAGATTGTCGGAATGCCAGGTCCGTATCGAGTTTCCGCCGCATTCTTTCAACAGCTTGAGCGACCCATCGCCGCCAGCACCTTTGATGAAAAATGGATGGCCGTTGCGCACCAACTGCGCGGCACCTTCGCTGCGGGCAAGAGCCACGATGGAAGGCCTTTCGGTAAGTGTTCTGTCTAGTTGACCGCACCCCCCGAGGCATGCAAGCAAGACTATGAAGAGCGATGGACAAAATTTAGCACTGTACATGGTTCCTCCTTTCTGGATGAAGGTCCTCCCGAAGGTCGAACATCGTTCAGACCGAAGACAGCGACTTACAAAGGACGGATAGGCAATCGTCGCACGATGCAGTTTTTGATGTCGATATCGATAGAGGCACAAAGAAGCATGAGCCAGGGACTGGCGATGCTAAGGCCGATACAAGCAGCCGACACCACCAAGGAACACAGCGTCACTCCAGCAACGAGCAGAATGTACCAGCCCACAATTGAAGACCAGCAGACCAGGCGCCTGGAACGCGACCAGTTGCGACAAGTCTTCTTCAGCCATCGGGACATCACAAGCACGCTCACCAGGGAAAGAACAGGCAACGCCACAAACCAAGCCAGAATCGTGAGGATCATCGTGAGACCTTTCTCTGCACAGCAGAGGTAAAACCTGCCGACCTTGGTCAGCTCAAAACAATGGATAGATACTTCGCTGGGTTGTGGCCGCGCTCTCCTTTTGTTGTTTGGTGAAATGAAACTGATTGATATTTCGAAACTACCGGCAATAGCAGTTACCAAGCAACAGTTATTGCCTACCGTTGAAACGATTTGCAGATCTAATGTGATCTTGGTGGTGGCGCAGTGGCACTAGGTTCTGTGAGCAGTTTGTGAAGTGGCGCCGCTGGCACTAGGTATTGTGAGCAGCTTGTGAACGGCTTGTGAAGCGGCTCCGCGAAAGTGGCATGCCATGGCTGAGTAGTTATCGAGAAGACCATTGAGTATAGTGACGCACCAGCCATGGTGCAGTATAGTGACGCACCGAGGAGGTTGCCCCAGCCACGCCGCACGTCTACTCATATTTGGCGGGCGGGGCCTATTTGCGCGCAGTCCTAAAATTATGGCTACTATTGCATATCGCAGAAAGGCTCCAAAGAAAAGAGAGAGGAAGAAGAGCCCCATGCTGGGCTGATCCTCGATTCTCTCTTTCCCGCCAGAACACAGTGATCTTCGCGGCAAATGAACAGAAACGCGAGACGAGTAACCCAGCGAAAGCACTGAGTCGGCACGCCTCTTTAAGGCCTTGCCGGCAATCCAAGCTGCCTACGTCGCATTGCCTGAAATTCTCGGTCAATGGCTTCGCTCAACTCTTTGTCAGTGCAGGTCTCGGGCAGCCCGCAACTCTTGGCCGTCGCCGCGCGCAATTCCGCATCTGTTGCCGTCACAGGTAGTCCCTGTTGCCGACGAAGCAGCGCCTGAAATCCGCGCTCAATGGCTTCGCTCAACTCTTTGTCAGTGCAGTTCTCGGGCAACCCATAACTCTTGGCCGTCGCCGCGCGCAATTCCGCATCTGTTGCCGTCACAGCTAGTTCCGCTTGCCTACGTCGCATTGCCTGAAATTCTCGGTCGATGGCTTGCCTCAACTCTTTGTCGGTGCAGTTCTCGGGAAGCCCGTAACTGCGGGCGAGAGCTGCCCGTTCGTCATCCTGCTTTTCAGCGCTGCCGGTTTGGCTGCTCTGAGTTTTCTCCTGACTTGGTGGAGATGATGACTCCTGTGGCTCCCGCGTTGAACAGCCCGAGATTGCCAGGCTGACAGCCAACGCGGAAAGGAATGAAATGATTGTGAATTTGATCTTCATGAAATGAAAAGGAAGTGTGCCGCGAGCAACATGCCAGCGGCAAGGATGCAGAGCCGCTGAATAAGCGGCTCCGCGGAGGGGCATGCCATGGCAAAATTGCAGCGAAGCGAATGAGTGATAGAGCTTGCGCCCTTACCCATGTCGGTGAGTCACTGTTCATGGCACGAAGTGTCGCTTGGTCTAATTGAGCAAGCAACTACTTGTCGTTAAAGTCAGTGTCGTCGCCGTAGAGGTTCAGTCCAGGACCGAAACCCTGCAACCAGATCGGGTCAACAGGCTCCTCGAAGCCGTCATTCGGACCGAACTGCGTTTTGCTGGAGAATGGGCCTTTGCCGAAGAGACGTTCGGCTTGGCGCACACCTGGCGACGAGAAGTAACGCAGCAGAAAGGTGCCGTCTTGGTTGACGATGGTTGACGATTTGATGAACAACTGGCCAGTGTGTGCCCGAGGCTCAAGCCTGAGGGTGCGAACGATGGTCTTGCCGTCAGCGGAGAATACCTGGATGCGGCACAGCGCATCGTAGAAATCGTCAGTCTTCTGGTAATAGAAATGGCACCACGTCTGACGGTACTCTAACGTGCCATCAGCACGCAGGTAGTTGTCCTGGTGCGTTTCCTTGGGCGGGTCGTCGCTGCCCATGGAGTAGGAGCCAAAACTGTTACGGGTGAACGTCCTCTTGATCGCCTTGCCTTCGCGATCGAAGTGCACAGTCCCGCGGTCGGTCCCGTAGTCGAACTCCCACCACTTGGTGGTGCCATCCTTACGGAAGTGGACGACCTGATAGCTCTTTCCGTCGTACGACTGGATCTGGCGCAGTGTCACACCATCGAGCCTGTACTGAGTATGACTGTTCTTGGCAGCGTCGGACGAAGCACCGAGCGTGTCATCGGCTCGGTAAACCTCGCTGCGCAGCTCGGTCTTGCCGTCGGCTGCATAGTAAGTCCAACGATACTTGCAAATCACGCTGGAGCTAAGCATGGGGATCGGCTTCACCAGCTTCTGCTTCTCCAACGTGCCGTCCTGGCGCAGATACTCGTAGACAACGTAGTTGCCGCGCGGAGACAAGTAACTGCCACGGAAGTTAACGAAGCAGTGCTTCACCAGACGTGCCGTCACGCCATCCGGGTGGAATGCCGTCTGGCGATAGACGTGGTCGACGTCGGGACGAATCTCGGTAACGATCGTGCCGGGTGTGAGCGCCTCGTCAGCCGGCACCACGACTGGATGTGGGCTATTGCGCACTCGGCTGAGCGCGCTGCAACCAGCCAGCGAAATGGCCAGACAACCAAACATCGGGATCAAGAATTTCCACTTCTGCGAAATCATTCTCTCGTCTCCCTTAGGAAAAGACAATGCATCACGCACGGACGTGCGCGACGCAGCTTGAGTGTGTCGGTCGCGAAAAACCTAGTGTGCAGCACGACTGCCGGGAGAGATCCTAGCGCTCCATGCAGTCGCGCCGCACACAAAAACCACAACGGTGGCGGACAGGCGAACCTATCCGCGCACCGCTCGTGGTGTCGCCTCAGCGAAGCACAAAACTTCGACTCAGCGAATTCGATTCACTACCATCGATTCGCGCGATACGGCATCAAGTTGCCGAACCGGTCGAAGTAAACGTAGGAACCGCTCCAGGTGTCGAGATACAGCCAAACTTGGCGTCGATTGTATCCGACTCGTTGCACGATCACTACGCGTCCGGTGGTCACATTGACCACCGGCACGTTGTAGAAGTAAGGCTCATAGACCACGGCCATACCAGCAGCGACATAGCGCTGGTTGTTCAGGCCACCGACTTGGACGCGAACTCCTCCATTGGAGAAGCCGACGCCCACGCCGATTCGGATGGGAGACGCTTGGGTTTCCTGAGTAACTGCGAACAAGCCGCAGAACAGGAGGGCTGCCGTAAGGGCAAAATTTCTCATTTTCAAACTCCGAGATGGCCGTCAACAACACCACCATGGGTGCGTCATCGGACCATCTTTAAAACCGCTTCATCAGCGATGATTCAGCGGCGCAAACAGTTGCTACGGATTGAAGTTTCCTCTAATCCGCGGGGGCTGGTCAGCCAAATTTTGCAGCAAAAAACAGTCAAGCCAGACTGCTCTAATCCGCAGGGATCGCAGCTACTAAAGTGGCCAGTCAAGGACAGTGTTTGTTTTGGTGCTTAGAAGGGTCCTTTCAGAAGAGAGATGGATGATAAGATCCACTCTAGCCACCGGTGTTACGCCCAGGCAATGTACGTCTAAATAAATGGTTTCGCGAAAATATAAAATAGCGATAGCTCGTGCGAGTCGAAGAACCGGGCAGGGGAACACTTCCGCGACTATCAGCAGATCCGCTCATACGGCTACGTAATTGCACCACTGATGCAGGTCCAACGTTATCGCTAAGTGTTATTGAATTAGGGCTTCGCTAGGTTGGCCAACCTGAATTTACCAAGTTATGCGTGATTTCAACGAAACAAATCAATGAATGCCGATCATAAATAGATCATTTTATAGCGCGGATATATAAGCGCGAACTAGAGTGGAAATACGTTCCTTTTTCACTAGACTCTCGGTATTTCGCCCACTCACGCGCTTCAACACCTAACCCAAACCAAAGAAAGTCCCTGAGCACTTACTTTTGCGTGCGTTAGCGAAATCCATCCTCGAGTCAACACCAAAACTGGCGCAAAACAACAACGAACGTTTCTTTGTTGTCCCTTCGCCCCTACACAGACTGCTAAACCCCATGGATATTTCTAACTGGTGGTCAGGCGTCCGTAAGGATGCCACTCGTACGCTGTCGATCAACCAACTCGAACAATTCGAGAACACACACGTCTTCGGACAGATGGCGCGAACCCTCGGGTTCGGGCTGTTGGTGTGCATGGTAATCGCCAACGTGATCGGCGCCGGCGTGTTCGTCATGACGGGCACAACCGCGAACCTCTACGCCGGTCCGGCCGTCATGATCTCCTTTCTCCAGTCCGGCGCAGTCGCCCTGCTGGCAGGTATCTGCTATGCCTGGTGCTCCTCAAAGGTACGCGGTGCAGGCAGCGCCGTCACGTACTCCTACGTGAGCATTGGTCAGCTAGCCGCTTACATGATCGGCTGGGACCTTTTCTGCGAGGTGTCCATCGGCTCGGCGGCCGTGGCTTGCGGTTGGAGCGCCAATTTGACGGTGCTTCTGCGCAGGGTCGGTGTGAACATGCCCGAGTACCTCACGAAATCCCCCGAAGCGATCGACTGGACTTCCTTCGCGCTTATGGGGCTCGGCTTCGCTGTAGGCGCCTGGTTACTCCATCGCGCACAGCGAAATGTCGGTGAGAAGAAGGTGGTTGCCCGACTCGCCGGCGCTGCTGCAATTGCAGTGGGACTCTGGCAGGCAACAGTGTTCTTCTCCACACTGGAGAGCGTCAATCTGCCAGCAATGGCGATTGTCTGGCTTGTCTCCCTCGTGTTGCTGCGCGGCGTATCTGAAGCCGCATGGATCACGACCATTCTGACCGTGATCAAGGTGCTGGTACTGGTGGTGTTCGTCTGCCTCGGTGCGCTCCACTTCGACAGCGGCAACTTGACACCGTTCACTCCGTTCGGCTGGACCGGTGTCATGCACGGTGCCTCCAACGTGTTCTTCGCGTACGTTGGCTTCGAGTCAGTAACAACGAGCGCTGCCGAATGCAAGAATCCGCAACGCGACATCCCGCGCGCTATCATGTGGGGTCTGTCGATCTGCATCGTGATCTTCATGTTGGTCTCGACGGTGCTGGTAGCAGCTGTGCCTTACACCGAGCTTGGTGGTTCCGAAGCGGCTGCGCCGATGGCCATCGCGCTCGAGAAGCTCGGCTACGGCTGGGGTTTCTACTTCGTTGCCATCGGTTCGTCAATCTCCTTGCTGTCGGTCCTTCTCATGTCGCAGTACGGGCTGACCCGCTTGGCTCGTAGCCTGGCAATGTTCAAGCTGCTGCCCCCGGTGTTCGGGAAGCTCAACCGCTTCCAGGTGCCAATGTGGTCAACGCTGATCTTCGGCGCAGTCGTGTCAACTGCCGCTGCGCTGTTGCCTATCGATGAGCTTGCCCACCTGTGCAACATCGGCACGCTGGCTGCCTTCATCCTGGTGTGCGCATCGGCCGGTCGACAGCGCCTGCAAGATTTCGTCGGCACGAAAACCACGTGGACTTACGTCCGACTGCTGATCATCCCAGTCCTGGGAGTTGCAGGTTGTATGACCCTGATGGCCTTCCTGCCTGCCACGGCATGGATTCGCTTCGTGGCGTGGATGATTCCCGGTGCCGTGTACTGGGTGTGGCGCGCGCGGTTCACATCCAAGCTTACTCTGACGGACCCTGACCAAAAGTAAGGGGTGCAAGAGTGAGTGACTGCTGATGCCGACGCTGGCAGGGGATTCACTCAGAATCCCCTGTCGGCGTACCGGTTCTTTCTTACGATCGATGTGTCCGTTTTGCGCCACCGACTGCAGGCGGCGAAAGGAAAAATCATGTTCCTGCACCTCTTACTG
>JADYXS010000367.1 GCA_021772155.1 Candidatus Obscuribacter sp. | reverse complement strand
GCAGGGCAGGCGTCTTTGGGCGAGACGAAGCCGGGCGTGCCCTGCCAGACCAGCGCCGTCAAAGCGATTTCGAGGACCGCCTTCAGATCGTCGGCGTTGCAGATCGTCGAGAAGCGGTTCTCGTCGCCCTGCCCGGGGACCTTCCAGCTGAAGCGCTTCGGCGCGTCCGGCTTCGGCAGACCGGCCTGGTCCTGCGCGAAGAAGGGGCGAAGCAGCGAGGCGGCCTCGTCGTTCAGCGGCTCGACGCGCACGCGGTAGTCGCCGTTGCCGGTGTAGTCGCGGAAGCCGACGCGCCCGCGGTCGGTCACGGCGAGGACGATGAACACGCCCGTGCCCTGGGTGCCGGCCATCGCGAAGATGTCGTTGCCGAAGGCCGCCGTGAACTTGGAGATGTCGGTCGTCATGGTAGTTGTCCTTTAGATAGAGAGTAAGCGTCGCGATGCGACGCTTGGTGTTGACCGCATTTGAACGCGGCCGTGAAATCGATACCTAGAGACTAGAACCAGCGCCCGGTTAGACGCGCTGTGGGCCGAAAAAGGAAAAGAACCCGAGCGAACTCGGGCTCTTTCCGTGGATTGTTTGGTTTGTGTTGTTTGATCAAGGTAACGGCTGCCGGAGGGCCGTTACCTTGCCCGGTGAGCCCCGGTTACGACGCGTCGGCCGCCGCGACCTTGCTCTGGAGCGTGGCGGTGCTCCAGCGGCTGCAGGCGTTGCAACCCGGCAGCTTCAGCTCGCGGACGCGCTTGATCAGGCCCGAGCGCAACTCCTGCCCGGCACCGGCCGCCGTGCACTTGGCGAACAGTTCCTTGGTCCACTCGGGGCAGACGTCCTTGGCCGAGACGATGCCGTTGGTGGTGCCGCCGACCAAGGCCGCGAGCGCGATCTCGAGGACCTGCGGCAGCTGCTCCGCGTTGCAGGTCGTCGAGAAGCGGTTCTGACCGCCGTTCCCGGGGACCTTCCAGCTGAAGCGCTTCGGCGCGCCCGGCTTCGGCAAGCCGGCCTGGGCCTGCGCGAAGAACGGGCGCAACTGCGCGGCGGCGTCGTCGTTCAGCGGTTCGACGCGCACGCGGTAGTCGCCGTTGCCGCTGTAGTCGCGGAAGCCGACGCGCCCGCGGTCGGTCACGGCGACGACGATGAACAGGCCCGTGCCCTGGGTGCCGGCCATCGCGAAGATGTCGGTGCCGAAGGCCGCGGTGAACTTGGAGATGTCGGTCGTCATGGTAGTTGTCCTTTTCATAGGAAGACGGCGTCGCTGAGCGACGCCTGGTGTTGACCGCATTTGACGATGCGGCCGGAAATCTCGATACCTACTTACAGGCGCGGGTCGAACCGCAGGCTTTACCGCGGTTCAACCCTCAGGTGGTCCTGAAAAACGCTTGCGCGTTCTCAGGACCAGAACGCGTTGTGGACCCGCGGCGGAGTAGTCGGTGCAACTGGCGTCTGCTTCCAGACGGCCAGTCCCCTTCGATACAGTGCGTCCACCTCACGTGACCAGTTGCCGCAATGAACCGACAGCCGGCGATGCAGATCCAGCACGCCGTCGGCATGCTTTTTCGCTTCCAGCTGTCGCTTCACCGCATAGCGCGCATGGTAGTCCATTGCGTCGATCATCACGTGTTTGCCGAACACCGATCCGGTGTTGTGCTCGAGGTCGAACGCGTGGTCCGCGAACACACTGTGGCTGAGCTTGCCGCTGAGAAAGAGGACCGCTGCCTGGGCGATTTCCGCCCATTTTGGACCGCCGTACGACGACGATGTCCAGCGCCCGATGCGGAAAACCTGTTCGGCCAGTTTAACGAACTCCTGGTGATCCGGCAGAGCGAGCGTCGACAGTTTTGCGACAGCTTGCATCTGGGCCGGCTGGGAGTCTCCGTCAATCTGGATGGAAAAGGTCTTGACCAACGTCGCGACTTCTTGCGCTACCCGAGTGTCTGGCAACAGATGGCGAAGTTCACCGCCAACTGCCACCACCAGGTACATCGCCACACGCTCGGCCACGCGCGTGTGCACTTGCGTTCGCAGCTGCAGCGCGTCTGCCTCGAGCGCCGTGCCCTTAGCTTCGCTGCACATGCGATCTGCAAGGTAGAAGTCGTTGACCAGCAGTCCGACCGGCACTGAGGTGCGCACCGTGTCGAATGCCAGTCGCGGAGCGGACCACCGTTTGGATGCTTCGATGGTGACCCACTTCAGGAACAGGTTGATCTCCTTCTTACGAGTAAGATGCGCCAACTCCACTGCACCGTCGAGGACCACGCCCGCATGCCCGTCCACGGAGACGACGGACTGTGTCGGCAGCTTCGTGAGCTTGCAGCTAACCACCGCTGGTTTGCCCAACTCACGTGCAACCACCGCCGCGTGACTGGTGGTGCCACCGACTTCGGTGATGATGGCTTCGGCGGCCATCATTCCCTTCAGGTCCTTGGGGGAGGTGTCCGGGCGGAACAGAACCACCTTCTCCCCTAGCGCTGCCGCTGCCACAGCTTCCTCTGAGCTGTACACGATGCGCCCGATTGCCACGCCCGGCGAAGCGGCCAGACCACGACCAAGCAAGCGAGTGTCAATCGCCACCTTGAGCGCATCCGGCTGGAACCCACGCTTCTGCACGTCCTTCAGGTGTTCCGCGCTCACGCGTTTGACCGCCTCGGCCTTGGTCAACAAGCCTTCCCACACGAAATGGGTTGCGCTTGTAACCGTGGCTTCCGGCGTCATCTTCGCGGAGCGAACCTGCAGGGTGTACAGCTTGCCGTCCTCGATCGTGTACTCAACATCGACGACCTTCCGCCGGCGCTTTTCAAGGCGACTGACGATGCCATCGAGCTCAGCGTAGATCGCAGGGTTCCATTTCAGCAGCTCCGAAATCGGCAGCGGGGTCCGACTACCTGACACCACGTCCTCGCCCTGCGCATTGGCGAGGAACTCACCCCACATCCCGGGCTCTCCGGTGGCGACGTTGCGGCTGAAGACAACGCCGGTTCCCGATTTGTCGTTAAGGTTGCCGAACACCATGGACTGCACATTCACCGCCGTGCCGATATCGGCGATGTTGTGCAGTTTTCGGTATTGCTGCGCGCGCTCGCTGTCCCACGACTTAAGGACGGCGACCAGGGACAGTTGCAGCTGCTCCCACGGATCTTCCACTACGGCGCTGCCCGTGGCGGACTCGATTTGGCACCGGAACTGGTGGCACAGTTCCACCAGGGCGTCAGCCTCCAGTTTGTGATCGTCCTGAACGCCGCAGCGCGCTTTCATCTCGTCCAGCAACTGCTTGAACTGGCTGCCCTCGACGCCCAGCACCACTTCGCCGAACACCGACAGAAAGCGCCGGTAGCAATCGAAGGCGAAGCGCGCGCCGCCGACTGCCGCCAGCCCGTGCACCGTGACACGGTTCAGACCCAAGTTGAGCACGGTGTCCATCATCCCCGGCATCGACACGGCAGCGCCGGAGCGCACCGAGAGCAACAGCGGGTTCCGGTTGGCACTGAAGCCCTTGCCGGTTTCGATCTCGACCTGCGCGATGTTGCGCTGGAGCTGCCCGAACAGTCGTTGGGGCAGCCGCTTGTGTTGCGCGTACGCCCGGGCCACCGTGGTTGACACGGTGAAGCCAGCGGGCACCGGAACGTCATCGATCCGCGCCAGCTCTGCGAGCCCAGCGCCTTTGCCTCCGAGAACCTCCGGAGTTGAGGGGCCGTCCTCATCAAAGAGGAAGGTGGCCTGCCGGTTGCTGCGCATCCGCGTTTGCTTGGACATGGTGCCTTCCTCCGTTGTAAGAGTGACGGTTTCGTAAAAAGAGGATCTTGTCGCGGCAGGAGTTTCCGCCGCCTAGAATTCAATTCTGTCCTCGACTCTGTCCTGATAGCCTGTACTCGTCGATCAGGCTATTCAGCGCAACAGCAACCGCGGGTCATAACGGTTGCTGTTGTCTGAGCGGACTTGCCCATGCCTGTTCCGCATGGGTGCGCTCGTCGGGCGCTTTTTTTATGAACCGACCACCGGGGCCGATTCCACACTGACGACCAGTTTGAGTCGCTACAGATCAGCAGCACAGAGCCACTTTAATTCTGCAACGTCTCACCGGTCCGCATAGTCCACATGCGCGTGATAACCTCAATCCTCAAACATGAGGAGTTGAAAGCCATCCCGATTCGGTGTGTGAGTTTTGGACTGATACTTGTCGCGAACAAGACGACAAGCACCACCGCAGCAATCTGGGGTCCAGATTCTTGCGGCTTGCAAAAAAAGCATTCTGTAATTATTTTACAGAATGCACTGCCCTCGCCAGACGCTTGCCTCGATACGTCTGGGTGATCCATCGTGAGGGGGGGACGGTTAAGAGAACGTGGTGCCAAGGGCAACACGTTCGCACGACAACAGGAGTTCGTCATGTTCTCCTGCCTTCGCACTCCAGCGAATTCAGCTGCCAATTTTGCAGCTGAATTTTTCAAGACATAAAAGGCTAATTTAGTTAATAGAGTTAGGACACCACAGGCAGCCCAAGAAGCGCCGTTCCCCAACGCGCCGCATGAACTGCCATGGTGTTGCTGACCAAAATGTCCCTGACCCAAGGACCAAAATCTGCATCATTCCCACTCAGCGTAGGGTTTGAGCACTTGAATCATCAACGGGTTCAAGCTCCCGACCAGCACTTTCCACTGCCGCGGAAAAGAACTGGCTTGGTCTTCCTTCACCGGCTATGTACACCATTTGTGGTGTCAAAGTCCGTCGAAGATTTGGCATACCTAAACATCGAGGTATTGCCCGGACTAGACTGTGTCCGACTGATTCGCCAGATGCGAAAGCAGGTTTTGAACCCTGGTCCACTAACGGCATTATGGCTACATCCAGAGTTCGATCGAATCAATAAAACGCCAACGGTCCTGCCTTCCGCAAGTTTTCTTTCAAAAACCCACAGGGCGGACTCACTGGCGGTGGACGGAGACGCTGACTGTGTAGCCTGGGATTTTCCGCGTATGGGAATTTCACAGGGCTATCAACAGCAGGAGTCACCGACCAGACCGTCTGACAGTGAGACTCGTCCATTGCAATTTCTTTCTGCCGAAGCGCGCAAGCGTGCGTTTCGAGCAACTGTTCCACCGCATGCCAATTTTCAGGCTTCGAAAGAAGGCTGTGGCAGGCGCGAGGGTAGGGTCAGTGCTGAAAAAGCTGTGTCGGTTGTTCCTTTCGAAAAGAATTGGTTTAGAGATACCGACAGCGTAGCTAAAGTCCACCTCACATTGGATCTAGTCGTCACGCTTGGTCTGCGTAGTGCTCCCATCTTAGATACGGTTTAATAATCTGGAGTTAACGCTACGCGCGCTAGGTTCGCACGCGTGTGCCACAGGTGCAGCGATAGGCGTTTTGCTCGCTGTTGGGTATCAACACTTGCGCTAGTCGACCTGATGATATAAGTGGGGAAAATACAAGTGGCAGTAGAAGGGCGAACGCACATGCAGTCCTTGCAGATATTCCCGTGTGATTGGCAGATCCTTAGCAGAGGACGGGGCGTGGTGATTGCCGTACCGGCAATTCGCTGTGAAAGTGCCGTGCTAATACGATAAGAGGTAGTAATGTTGACGGGAAAAAACCATTGCCGGAGATGTCCGGCGATGGTTTTTTCCTGCTTCAGCCGAAGGTTGTGTGTGGGGACAGCGCCACGCGCTGCCCTGGCGGCGCATGGCATCGCCCTTACTTCGACGTTACTACTTGCGCTCGAGGAATTGCAGCCGCACGATGTAACTTTGGGCGCGATGATGCTCGCCAATCTGGTCGTAGAATGAACACAAGTTACTCAGGACCGGAATCAGTTCGGCAGCGAAGACACCGTACGCGCGCTCGCAGACAGCCAGTGAACGCAGGTAATCGACCGGGATAGTCGTGGTGTCGTTCTTATCGTCGTCGCGCGCTTGGTAAGCGAGTCCCAACTCATTTAGCATCGGCGCTAGGGCAATTCCGTATGGTCCGACGGCAGTATGCGCCAATTCGATTGCGGCCTCGAACATCTGGATGCCTTCTTTATAGTTGCAATCGATGAGAAGCTGCCTTGCCTGCGACGCCTTTGCCTCCCAGCTTTTACCGTCGACTTTCGCCTCTGGCTCCTCATTTCCGGATTCGATTGGGAGCACAAGCGCTCTTCCGTCCAGCTGCTCCAGTCGGCGCACCATTGCTACGGCTTTGTTCTCAGCGCCGATCAAGTCATAGAAGGATGTCAGCGCAACCAGCAACGGCTCGTTGGCGCGTGATAGAACTCCATGGTGCTGCTCGCTGATGGCCAAAGCGCGAAGCAGTTCATTTGGGTTGATATCGTCGTACCATTCAGCCTGATCACGAGCCGTATAGGCATCTGATAGCTTCACCAGAATTGGCACCAGCTCCATGCTATCTCTGCCAAACTGCGTGCGAGCAACCTCTAGTGCTTCGAGGTAGCCGCCGATGGCACCGTCCCAGTGAGCCGTTTGCATGTCTTCATCGGCGGTCGCCAGCAATTCAACCAGGGTGGGTTCAATTTTTGCAGCGACGTTCTTCTTGGCCGCAAGGCCGTGCAGACCAAAGAAAAAGATTACGGTCGTCACGCCGAAAAAGATGCTGCTTTCCTTGGCGTCGCAATCAGCGAAGATGGTCGCAATGGCAACCAGGTTGCCTCCGAGCAGCGCAATCAAAAGATTCTTGAACGGATTCATGTTTCGGATTCCTTGGACCGAGATGCTCTTTAGGCGATCTCGATCGGGGTTTTGAAAGAATGATGCTAGACACTAAATTTGGTCAGTTTGCCAAAATGCGGCACTTCGGGAGCTTCTCCTTCAAAGCCTTTGCTCCTTCTTGGCTTACCAGGGTCTGGCGCAGGTCGATTTGGTTGAGATTTTGCAATCCGTGTAAATGAATCAGCCCGGCATCATCCACATTTGTGTAGCTTAAGCCGAGATATTCCAGATTCTCGAGATTGGTAAGGTGCTTCAGCGCCTTTCCCGTCAATTGAGGGTTGCCGGAAGTCTCAAGGCTTTTGAGCTGCAGCAATCCGCCAACGTGCTGCATGCCAGTATCGGTCACCTTGGTTTGTTGAATGCTGAGAGACTCCAGCTTCTTCAGAGTGCCGATTGCTGCCAATCCCTTGTCACCGATGTTGGTGGTGTAAAGGTGCAGCACCCTTAGCTTCTTGCACCGAACAAGGTCACTTAGCGACTCATCCGTGATTAGTTCGTTGAAGCCCATGTCGAGCGACTCAAGCTTAGTAAGCTTTTCGAAGAACTTCAACTTCTTGTCCGATATCTTGGTGGCGCCGAGATCTAGGTTCGTGAGCTCTCGAAACTTAGACAGGGCCTCCCCGTCAACAACACCTTTCATGCCTATAAGAGTCAGTCGTCGAAGACTCTTGAGTCCGCTGAGACGATTCAGCGTTGCCGCGCTGGCCGTGCCACCACTTAGGTCCAAATCCTCCAATTGCACGCACTTGCCAATGGTATCGTTGAAGCCTTGCTCTGTGAAATCACCATACACTGTGTCGAAGTACAAGGTCTTCAAATTGCTGAGTTCACTCAGTCCTGCCAGGGTCTCATCTTGCTGAATTGTTGCCTGACTCAGATCCAGAAACTCCAGTTTGGTGCAGCCTTTCAGCTGAGCCAAACCCTTGTCCTTCAGCGTCACATCTGCCAGACAAAGCTTGGTCAGATTCTTCAGTTTGCCTAACGAGGACAGTCCATTATCGGAGATATTGGCATACCTCAAGTAAAGCTCCTGTAGCTGCTGACATTTCTCCAGATGTTTCAGGTCGGCATCTTCTACCGGCAACCCTTGGAGGTCCAGGCGGATTATAAAGTCCAGTTCCGCAAGTCCCTTGAACAACTCTCGGTTGCCAGGCGACAGTCGGAGCACCGAATTGGAGGGCTCTACATAAAGTAGCTTGAATCCCTTTTCTCGCTGAAGAATTTGCCGCTGCAGGGTGAAATTGAATTGAAGCAGCGCATATTGGCTGGGGGAATTTAGCTCTTTTGCGCAGTCCAAAAGCATGTCCAGTTGGCTTAGGCGCAAGGCGGCCTGCTGCTCGTCGACTCGCGCCATGGCGGCAAGCCGCCCCACCGCTGGCAGAGCATGCAGTGGAAGCGTAAGAGAATTGTTTGCGCTCCTGCACTCGTCAGGCAAAAGGTCAAGTTCGTAGTAAGTGTCGAATACTCGCATCACCAGCGCCTGAATCCGACGCGTCCATTCGAGGTCACTTTGTTGTTTTTTCCATTTCTCGTTGCCGGGACTCAGGGCCTTCTGGAGGAACGGAAGGGCTTCGATTCCCATGCTTGCCAGCTCTTTCGAGGCTTGCTCTCGGGTTGGGTAATGATCTTGGGCCAGCTTTTTAAGATTTTCGCCGACCGATTTTTCAAGTGACGTGCCTTCGATGCTCAGATCTCGGCTCGCCGACACAAGCACGGTGGTACCACATGCGATACCGCTCAAGCAGGCAAGCATGGCGACGACTTGTTGCATTGTCATCAGCTCCTTAGACAAGAGTATTGTTGTTCGAAAAATGACGGAGGTTAATCGCCGAAATGAATCGTCTTCAGTGCACAAGGCACCGAAATCACTGGGCTCTAATCGTCGTTCCGTTCCTGGCCTCCCCAGGCAACCAGGGCGCCGAAAAGAGCCCCACAGAAAGCACCAATAAATCCCACGACCCAGCCTCCGACACAAACGAAAGCACCGAGGACCAGGCCGATGAGAGCCCCGATGAGAATTGCGTAGAGATAGTGCATACCTACTCCTTTGTTAGAAGTTGTGCGTAGAGGCGCGTCGCGACGCGCCCGCAGGCGGCACACGTGCCGCCCCTACTCGTTGTTCATATTGGTTTTACGGATTGCTGCTTTCAGGCTGCTCTTGTTTGCCCAATCGGGCGATCGCGCCATTGATGAACAGCCCGACCAAAACGCCGAGAGCCGCAATAATCAGCGCGGTCATTGCCAAAATAAAAAAGGTTCCTTCCGATCCGAATTGTCTCTGTGTCATACCGCGGATGAATGCCGAAGCAAGCAGTGCTATGTAGCCCGTGATCCAGCCTGTGACGGCGCCCAGCATGGCTCCATCACAGGCAGAGCCCAAAGCGCGGGCCCTCTTCTGTATGGCATCCATCCCCGAGCCGATGGCTCCGGAGATGACAAGTCCAATAGCGGCTGTGGTGATGAGCCAGCCGGCAATTGATGAGTCTGTCACGATGCCAAGGAAACTGCCCAGGATGGCACCAATTGCTGTACCAATGGCGCAGTCAGCAATGAAAATTTTCGCTCTTGTGTGCATGAGAACTCCTTTGGTTGAGGTTGAGAAAAATTTGAAATTGGTAAGCCAGCGGCCCACACAATCGAAGGACGGTCTTGGTACTGTTCTGTTGTTTACTTGCGCTGGTCGATTCGCTCTTGAAGCATGTCGCGCTTGATGTATCCTTGCAGCGCGCCGTCCAGAGTCTTGCGCAGGCGATCGGCATCGATGAAGTAGTCACCAACGCCGGTAGACTCCGTAACGCTGAAGAGGACCGTGCCGTCCTTGTACTTGTACTGCTTGTAAATGAGTAGATGCGGTACTTCGTAAAACGTGCGAAGTCCCTCGCCTGGCGCGAAAGGACGATTCCGGTCGATCCGTTGGAAGGTTACTTTGCCTGTGTAGTCGGGCATCACCAGGTCCGTGACTTCCTTCTGCCGCACAGACTTCGGCACAGAGCCGGCGAAGTGTTCGATGCAGAACACTTCCCAGGTAACGCCTTCCGGAGGCTGTTTTTCCAAAGCCCTCGCCGCGATGTCCGCGGCTTCAGAAGCCGCGATCGCCTGGTTCTGTTTGCTATGTCGATCCCAAGCCGCATAGGCAATCGTAAGGACCATGAGGATCAGGGAGATCAAGAATCCGATCAACAGCCAATTTTGGATCGCCTGGATAGACGAGCGACCCGAATTTTCATTGCAACACATAGGAGAATTCCTTTCAAGTGCAAAATGGCGCTATGTCGAGCAATCATTACAAGCCCAACTTGCAATGATTGCTCGACATAGCACGGTGTTTGGAAAAATACAAAACTCACGGGAGAAGCTCTTGCCGCAATGACTTCAGGCATGGGCGATCTGCCTTCGGCAACATTTGGTGCAGCTGTTTCAGGCTGCCTTCGATCATGGTGCCGATGTGCTTGTCCGCACCTTTCTGCCCGAAGTGGCGCAGGATATGATGGTGGCGTTGAGCGGCTTTCTCGCTGCCATTTGCCTGGCACACAGCCCAGGAGTCAGAGATGAGGCTGAAGTGCTGAGTCGCAGTCAGCTCCGGCCGCTTGACGCGGATCAAGTCGAGCAGGCCTTCCGAATAAGCGACCCGGTAGAATGCCTTGCCGGGCTCAAGCAGCGCCGATTCAACCTCGCCACCAAGGTCGAATGTGGCTTCCTTTTCAGTGAGCATGAGAATCCGCTCGATGACCTTCCCGCCAACCTTGGCTGTGATGAACAACGGTGCTTTCCACACACGGCCGTTGGTGCTCTCATCAATCTTGTACTGGAACGGCCGCTGACTCACTTGCAGTTTGCCCTTCTCCACCGTCACCGTAATGAGCGGATAGTTGGGGCGCGTGAACCATTCGTCCATGTAGGAGCCAACCGGCTCATCCCGTCCGTTTGGTTCCTCCTTAATGACCTCATCGAGCGCTTTCCAGAGATGCCCGCGCTCGGCGTTTTTGAAAGAGTTGCGGATCAGATACCTGCTGACACCACGCCAGAAACGCTCTTCACCTACATACTCCTTGAGCATGTAGAGCAGCGACCCGGCTTTGGTGTAGCTCATGCCATCGAACACGTCTTCAGCTTTCTTGCGATTGTCGATGACCGATTCGATGGATCGAGGAGATGCCTTCCCGTCCGCCATGAGTGCGCTGGCACGGTACATGCGGAAATCATGCATCGGTTTCATCTCAGGCACCATCGCGTCGGCGCAAGTCCGCTCGCAAAGAGTTGCGAATCCTTCATTGAGCCAGAGACTGTCCCAAGACTGCATGGTGACGAGATTACCGAACCACTGGTGGGCAATCTCGTGCGTTACGGTCATCACCACGTTAAGTTTGGCGGACTCCGCACCATTCACTTCATCGACCAAGAGGTAGGGTTCAAGAAAAGTTACCCAGCCCCAGTTTTCCATTGCACCGGCTGGAAAATCCGGCAATGCCACAAGGTCAAGGTTCGGGAGCTGGTACTTGATGCCCAGAGTCTTTTCATACCACTGGATGCTGTGGACAGCCGCTTTGAGGGCGAGCTTGCCGAGGTGAGACTTGCCTTTGGTTGTCCAAACCCTGATTTTGACACCATTGGATTCTACGGTCTCCGTGTGTTCGAGTTCGCCGACGGTGAAGGCTAGCAGATAGCTAGACATCGAGGGGCTAGTGGCGAATTCGAGAATCCGCTTGTTGCCACCGATCTCTTTGTTGCTCACCAGTGCGCCATTGCTGCCGCCCTTCCATGCACAGGGGATGATTAGCTTTACCTTGAATGTGGCGCGGTGATGCGGTTCGTCGAAGCAAGGCAGAGCTCGGCGCGCATCCAATGGCTCCATGTGCGTGGTCACCAGCACTTTCTGCGAGCCGTCCGGGTCTTTGTACTTGGTTAGATAGATACCGGACATGCGATCTTCCGCTATCTTGCCTTTGAAATTGAGCTTCAATGCCCAGGTGCCAGGGCGCAGCTTGTCTGCGAACTTCAACGCGATGGTCTCGTTTTTCTTGTCGATTTTCACCTGCGGTAGCTGAACTAAGTCGTCGCGCCCAGGCTGATCGATGGCATTTTTCTTGGCGATGACGCGCCAGCATTGCGCACGGGTCACATCGAGATCGAGCGCGTGCATTACGATGGTGTCAGTCGATTGACTGACGATTACCTGAATCGTCACCTCACCGGTGAACCTGCGCTCCTCGACATTCAGATCCCAGGTGACTTCGTAGCGATTTGCGGTCACACCTTGCGGAAGGCGAGTGAGCTTGCCGGAATCATCGGTGCCCATCATCCGGGCGCGTTCCATGCGGGCCTGGCAGGTGGCACAGTTGGTGCTGTGTAAGTCGTTGGCGCCGGTGGTGTCAGTGAAGGCAAACGCGCTGACGAGGGTAAAGAGAGCCAGCCCCAGCTGGTTGAAGATACCAATGCGTTTCATGGCATGCCTTTCCTCCGGCTGGTTGCCGGAGCGAAAACAGGAGAAACTGGGCGTTCAGTAACGACACAACCGGCGGCTTAAATGACCGCCGGTTCAAATGCTATTAGTGGGCTAACCACTGTGGTATCAGGGTTGAATACAGATGATGTAGTCGTAGCCCATTTCTCGGGCTTCCTTCTCATCATCCGGTCCCTTGATTTCGGCGATGCCGACTGTGACTACGCGTCCGCCACCATAGTGGGCAATCCGGTCTGGAATGCCGAAGCCATATTCGACGTGTCCGCTACCGGCGAGAATGACCATTCGCTTTAGTTGCCGATCCTTCTTGAAGTTGGTGGCACTCTGGGCCATGTAGTCATCCCATGCCGTCATCACCTGGTAGCTACGCTCCTGCTGGCCTGCGCTGGGCTTGTTCTGCCCATGCCCGTGGCTGAACTGGGGATACCAGTGGTCACGATGCGCCTTGACGTTGAAGTCCACAGGCCCGAGGTCTTTCTTCTCGGCATCAGTCAACCCGGCAAAGCCGACCTTGCTGATGCTCTTGGTAAGTTCGCGCGGCACATTTAAGGCCGCTACAGGCACTTGGTTGAGTCGGCAGAATTCGACGATTGGACGGTAGAGCTTCCAGTCGTAGCCCCAGCGCTCTTTGTACTCGCTCTCCTCGAGGAAGTCGTCCTCGTCTATCGTCTTTTCGAAGTAGCGCTCAATCGCCTTCTGGAACGGTCGCTGGAACATCTCCATGCCGACCCCTAGCCGTTCGTCCTGAGCGTATAGCGCCTTGATGATTTGCCGCTGTACTAAATGTTGCAGCTCCCGGTCGTGCTGCTCGCCAACGACGATGACGTCGAACTCCAGAAGCTTGTCGGTGAATGCACCGAACCCAAGGGTCTGCTTGTCCTTCTGGGCGATCACCTTCAAGCTGAGCGGCTTCTCGGGGGATGGCACCACGCAGCATTTGTCTTTGGCACCATCATGCTCTTCGACAGGTTGTACTACGCCGCTCTTTCTTTCTGGCTGGCGTCCGCAGCCACCTGAGAATGCCAAGCCCAATATTGCTGCGGCGATGATGAGCATGAGGCCTGTTTTACCGTCTAGTTGCATTGAGAGACCTCCAGCTCCAACAGTGCGATACCGTTGGATGCTTTGTGCAACCACCTGTTCGACCACAAACCCCCAGTTGCAAATGAGGAGAAATGTGGACTGACAGCGCCGGATGTAAGACATCCATAAGCGCTGTCAGAATTAGAGACAGGGGTGGGCGCCATGCGCCACCCGGGCAGCGCAGCGCATGGCGCTGCCCTACAATCCAGTCACCAGCACTATATACATGAGGTTGCGGCCGGTTGCGGTTAGTTGCCACAACACTTGCAGACCTTGCGCGGGGGCTCCCGGTCCATGGCCACCACGAGGGTGAACATCATCGGCGCCATCAGCCCGAAGGACACGAGAAAGTTGATGTTCGTGACGAGCATCGCAGTGCACATTAGAAGACCGGTCAGGATGGACCAGAAAGCGAAGTGGCAGAACACCCGACCGATCAAGGTCTGGCATGTCTGCTTTGCGAGGTACTTGGCGAAGCAGTGTCCGAGGTAGGCCCCGAGCGCGATGCCGCCAGCGATGGCCCCGGTAAACAAAACTGCAGCAATCCATGGATTCATAAATCACCTTGGTAGAAGTTAGTGGGGTAGTGGTTGTTCACTTCGGCTGGCTCCCCATTTCAAGCCGAAGTGTGTTTCTGACGATCTCTTCTGTTCAGGATTCTGCGCTGCCTTTCGGCTCACGCCGTTTCCTTGACGAACTGGTAGCAAGGCTTGCCGAGGTCCGCAAGCACCGCATTGACGACACCACCGCCCGGACAGCAGGTGACGCCGCCTCCCGGATGGCAGGCTGCGCTGCCAGTGTAGAGACCCTGGATGCCGGGCCAGCGGAAAGGCACCCGTTGGGCACCGAAGAAGCGGTGGTCCACCATGCAGATGTGACCGTTGGTGATACCAACGTTCTTCTCGATGCTGTCCGGCGTTAGCGCATCGTAGTCCACAACCAGGTCGCGGAAGCCCGGCGCGTACATCTCGCAGATGTCGAATACGCGGTTCACCGCGTTCGCTTCGTTGTCCGCCCAGGTGCTGCCATCATGGAACTTGTTTGGCACCCACTGGCAGAAGATGCCGGCCGTTTCATAGCCTCCCGTACCGCGGATCGATGGATCAAGCTTGGAGTGGAACATCAATTCCACCAGCGGCCAGTCCGGAAGCCGCCCTGCATGCGCTTGTTCGAAACTGCGAATGACCGTCTCGACAAGGTTTGGCACCGCCGGCAGAATGTGCGTCGTCGTGACGAACTGACCCTGATCCTCGCTCAGGCAGCTGAAAGTAGGATGTTTGCGCAGCGCCACGTTGATCTTCATGCTCGACCCGGGGTACTTGCTAAACTCGGCAAGTCGGGCATTGAAGTCAGTCGGGACGCTGCTTTCACCGACCATGTCGCGAATGCGATAAGGATCGCAACCGCAAATCACGATCGACGCACGCAGCGTGGTTCCATCTTCGAGGATGACACCCTTGGCCACACCGCCCTCGTGCAGGATGCTCTGCACCTTGGCGTTCGTTCTGATGGTGGCACCATCATCGATTGCCTTTTGCGATATCAAACGCGTCAACGTGCCCATGCCGCCGCGCACGATCATCCATGTGCCGTCGTCATTAAGTCGGCACATGTTGTGCGCAAGGTAATTCGCCCCCGTTCCTGGTGAGTTCCAGGTGCCGTATGCGGAGGTGAACCCGTCTGTAGTGGCG
>JADYXS010000366.1 GCA_021772155.1 Candidatus Obscuribacter sp. | reverse complement strand
GAGCTAGGCTCGATGACCGAACTTGAAAATCAGAAAGTCAATGCCACAGTAACCAGCATATTTGACATGGATGGAGTTCGCGGCTCGCAAGGAAGGCAAACTGAGCTTGGCACTTTGATTTCAAAGGCAGTATTGGACGGAGTAAACCGCCGTATTCCATTTATGACTAGCAGTGGCGTTGAGTTCAAACCGCCTGCACCGATCCCCATCATGCTCAAGCACACAGGCGAAATTCGGGAGGCTCTGCCTGCAGGCGTGCCCTCTATGCGCCAAATTGCCAAAATGTTCTTGAACACAGGTAGCGTTGAGCGCGAAACACGCGAACTGGTGGTCGTGTCGATGACCGGCAAAGAGCTGCAGAGCGCGCTTAACTTCGGTGTAGCAGACTTTCCCACTCCAATTCATTTAAAGCAAGGCGAACGAGGTTGGCCCAAGGTGGCAAGGGCGATTAAAGAAGTCTTCGGAGACTATCTGCAAGAACCGTTCCACGATTACCCAGGAAATTTTTTGCAGACAGAAGGCCTGAAATACCGGATGGATCTGTCTAAGCCAGTCGGCTCTAGAATCGATGGCATCCAGGTCGTTGACGCAAGCACCGGAAACTTTGTCCCGATAGACAAGGCGAAGTCTTATCAGGTGCTGACCTATAATCATCCGTTGGAAAAGTGGAACAAGAACGGCGTGTTTGGATTTGCACTGCGCGTCGGGGGTGAACAGGCCGTGCGAAAGCACGTACAGGCTGAGTCCATCCCTCTTTCTCAAGTCACTTTGATGGCCGAATGGTTGGAGCGTAGCCGTGTGATATCGCCTCTGCAGTACCGCTCGGATAACATTGTCAATCTGACCCCAGGACGCTGGGAACCAATGGTCAAACCACGCCCGATCGCAACGATCGGTGCTTTAGAAGTTGGTGCAACTGCTTGGTCGAAAGACTAAAACAGCACGAAGCGCTTTTTCTTGCTTGCAATCGGTACGCCATCTTCAGATTTAGTGTCCGCCACTTTTTCTTCATCGCTATTGTTGGGCTGTTCTGCTGTTGCTGAAACAGCGTTGTCAGCAGTAGCGGCAGTTCCGGTCTTGCCAGCTGTGGCGGTGGCTTCCGTCTTGCCAGTTGTTGATGCAACTTGCTTGTGCTTTGCTAGTTCTAGTTTGGTAGCGAGGCGCTCTTTGGCTTCCTCGTCTTTCTTCTTCTGAAGATTCTTAGCGATCTTCATCATGCGCCGTGCTTCTTGCTTGGCCTCCATTTGCTCCCATTGATCGGAATCATGGAACCAAATTAGCTTCCATTCTGCCAGGCATTCTTTGAGAAGCTTTTCGTCAACCGGGCCGTCTTTTCCATAGAACTTGCGTGTCAGGGCGCGGGCCAGCAGTACATGGCACGTGGGATCACCAGGATCAAGCTGGCAAGCTTTTTTGCCTTTGGATACCGCCAGGTCGATCTCACCGTCCTCAAGCAATCTTTCAACTTCGAAGCGTAGATTCATCGCTTCAACAGCTCTGCCACCAACTCCGGTGCCGTAGTAGCTCGTGTTGGCCGGCTCTTTGCTGTATACGTTCCCGTTATTCTTGATACGCGGAGAGATGGCGTCTGCATATACCGGTATAGCGTGAACGCTCGTGGTAGCTAGAGCCAGCACCACAAGTAATTGATTTTTGTTATTCATGCGTTTGGCAGCCTCGTGAGCTATTCGTCGGTTTCCTTTACTTCCGTTGCATCAACAACAATATTATCTTTGTTGTCGCTGCTGCGGAACTCGGATTGCAGATCGGATATCTGTTTGGTCAACTCGTTGATATGACTGTCTATACGTTCGATGAGACTCAGCTCGTTGGCCGTCTCAGTTTCAACAGAGGCACCATCCAATCGTTTGTCTCTGGAAAAGATACCATAAGTTTTTTCGCCGATCGTTTTTAAATGACGTTCTCTTTCGCTCTTCTGCGTTGCAATTTCTACTTTGAGCTTGGCGATACGCGTCGCCAGGTTCATTTGCTGCGCAGCTTTAGAAGTATTTTGTTTAACCTTGTCAAAAAAAGATGGAGGCATTTATGCAATTCTCGATTCTGGAAGTATCCTGGCATCGACCGGCGGGTATATACAAAATCGTTCATGGATGCGTTCGATAGCTTCATTCTTGTATCGAGCAGGCACCAAAGCAGTAACTCTGATATCACCGGTGGTTAACATCTGGACAGGTATGGATGCACTGCACAGAGTATCAAATATAGCTGCAACCACACCTCTACGGCAACTTAATCCACTGCCAACCACAGAAATTCTGGCGATATCACTGTTTGTTGTTACATGCGGATGACCAAGTTCTTCGCTTAAATCGGAAACTATCTGCTCAACCCGGCGAGCTGATCTCTTATCAACCGTGAAAATTAGTTCGGGCGCCGTGTCATTGTCTCGTCCGAGTAAGGTCACCATATCTGTAAGAATGCCTTGCGAGTTCAACGCTTGGAACAGCCGGGAAACACCTTCCAGATAATGCATCTTGGTGGTGCTACCAACTTTTCGGACCAGGCGCATTGGTAGGCGCAGGTTAAAGGACACACGATTAGTATCACAAGCAATACCACAGACAACGTAATCCGGTGCTTGGCTGCGATGGGTGATCAACGTTCCTTCGTCGTCCGGCGCAAAGGTTGAGCGGCAACGAATCGGCACTTGCATGTTCATGCCTAGTTCCACCGACCGTGCATTCAATACTTGGGCACCGGCAGCAGCCAGCTCGATCATCTCTTCAAACGAGATGATGTCCAACCTACGGGCACCGGTGTAGCTTCTTGGATCGGCTGTGTAAACGCCGTCTACGTCCGTATAAATGTCGCAGGTTTTCGAATTGAGGGCCGCTGCTAGGGCCACTGCAGTGGTATCAGATCCACCGCGGCCCAATGTACAAATTTCACCATCTTCGGTGATGCCCTGAAATCCGGCAACTATTGCCACTTCACCGCGGTTCAAACAGGCTTCCAAGGCTTCGGTGCGAATTTCCTTGATCTGGGCACTGCCATGTTTGCCATCAGTAATGATGCCGGCCTGTCCGCCAGTGAATGATTTTGCCTTAAGTCCTAATGATTGAACTGCCATAGCTAGTAAGGACACCGACACCTGTTCACCGGTAGTCAATAGCATGTCCATTTCGCGTTCATGGGCGTCGCGATTAATATCGTCTGCCAGCGCTATTAGGTTATCCGTCGTGTGACCCATAGCTGATACGACAGCTACCACTTGATTACCTTCACTAGCAGCCTTCGCTACTATCTTTGCAACATTGCGAATTTGTTCAACATCCTTGACGGATGTGCCGCCGAATTTTTGAACCAGTCGTCCCATGGCTAAATTCCCACTTTTATCTCGACAAATTTTGAGGACGTGGGCGCATCTTGAATACTTCCTGTACGTCAGGAAGCACGGCCGCACGCCAATGATAGCTGGAACAGATGGGGTGGTTTGGCAGCCTTTCGGAATATAACCTAATACGCTGCTAAAGTCGGGATTGCTGGTCCCTTTCAGTTAGCTGGTCTCGATCTGTGTGTGGATAGACTAGTCACTTCAGCTTAAGTTCCCCTTTTTGCTTTCAAAAGGCTGGCTGATGCCCTGCTGTGCTGTTAAACAATCCCTTCCCGTGAGAGCGATTTCCCGATAGGCAATCATCGCTGCTACGGGAATAAAGCTCGTGGAGGGGACTATGTTCATCGCTGAAGACAGCCTAATTGATGAAAAATTTCAACTGCGGGGCACCATCGGACATGGTGGTATGGGCGTCGTTTATGAAGCTCATCAGCTTGGGCTCGACCGTATTGTTGCTTTGAAGCTGCTTTCTTGCGTGCCGGAAGAGTCCAAAAATGAGGTCGTGCGTTTCGAGCGCGAGGCGCTGATTCTTAGCAAACTTTCCCACATCAACATAGTGCAGTTTTACGCATACGGCACATGGAGTGGACTTCCATACATTGCGATGGAGCGTCTGGTCGGAGAGAGTTTGCACAAGTTGCTGGCCAAGAACGCTCCTTTGCCGCTACCAGAGACCATCGAATATGCTCGCCAGATTTGCGACGGATTGGAGCATGCCCATATGCACGGCATTATCCATCGAGACATAAAGCCTACGAATGTCATCCTGAGCACCGGACCGGAAGGTCGTTTGATCTTGAAAATCATCGACTTTGGCTTGGCGAAGCTTACTGGGCAAGACGTCCAGCAACTGACCCAAGCGAATACGGCACTGGGCAGCGTCTTATACATGAGCCCGGAGCAATGTTCGGGCAGGCCCATAGATCACCGCTCCGACATTTATAGCTTTGGCTGCCTGTTGTATCATTGCCTGATTGGTGAGCCGCCATATTGTGCGGACAATTCGTTGGCGGTGATGTTTCAACAGGTAAACGAACCTGTGCAGAACACATCTGGCTGGCACAGTTTGCCTGCCGCATTGCAGAATTTACTTGCCCGTTGCATGGCAAAAGAACCGGCAGATAGGTTTCAGTCCTGTGGCGAAGTAAAAGATAGTCTGCGTCAAGCTGCCCAGTCGGAATCTGTTGCTATCGGCATTTCATCTTCAAAGAACCCGGTTGCCTCTGCAACGAACCCAGAGAATCTTTATGCTGCCCAAGCAAAACGTTCGGACAAGAAGTTGCTTGTAGCCCCAGTTTTAGCGATCTCATGCGCCTTAACCTTGGTTGCCGGAATCTTTTGGTCCACAGCGCACAAGGCACCGCCCCAACGCGCGAATCATGGCGCTATCACTGCCCTCAGTTCGCCGAAGGAAATTATGATGAGCCTGCTTCACAGTCAGGAACATTCACATGGAGTCAAACTCAAACCGCTTAGCCCAGCAGAAGTGGAACAGCTTGCCCAAGCCGTGGAACAATGCCGCCATGATCCTGCCATTGATACCGACACTCTGTTCGCTGCCTATCTCCTTCTTGGGAATCAATATGAGGCAATAGGCGAAACGGAAAAGCTCAGGTCCGCCCTTGCCACTGCTCTAAAAAGTGAGGTCCGTTCAAGCAAGCCCGACAACTATGTTTTCGTATTGAGTAGGTACCATGCGTTGTGCTCTGTATCTGGTGGCGAACTTTCGTTGGTCCACCGGCTTGAGGAAGCCAAACAACTTTTTCCTCACATGAGCCGAAGTCGTCAGTGCGATATTGACGTGCTGTTAGCAGTCGACTACATGAAGCTCAAACGCTACGCGGAAGCGCGGCCTCTGCTGCAATCAATCATCACGAGATCAAAAGAAAAGTGGCAAGTGGACCAGGCCAGATCTTTGCTGAGGTCGCTCGATGATATAGCAAATGCAAACGAGCGAATAAAGCTTCTATCGCCGCAAGTAGCTAAACAAATCAAAACCAAGCAAGCTCCAGGAGTTGCCTATCACCAGCTTGTACAGTGCTACCGTCAGATTGGCAAAGATCCTACAGAGCTGATATTGCAACAGCTAAGCAACCCGGCAGATTCTCCGTCAAACAAGCTTATATTGCGTTATGAATTGGGTCAGTCATATCTGAAACAAGGCAATCAGGATAAGTGTGAGCGGACTTGGACAGATATGCTGGAACCAGTCCGGACAGTGATCTTGCCTGCTGTCCGTCCGATGGAATCGGTAATCGATTATTACAATCCCGTATTTGGGTTGGCGCAACTATACCTTGCAACGGGTCGTTATCGAGAGTGTGTCAGGCTTACAGAACAATGGTTAAAAGCTCTAGGCAATTCTGAAGGTCTTGAGACTTGTGTCGGCTCGGTAACGCTTTATCGCGCGCATGCCTATCGGCACTTGGGTGCTACTGCGGATGCACAGAAGATGTACATGCAAGCGATTACCAATTTGGAAAGTGCCATCGAAAGGAATAAAACAGACAGACAAAGTCTAATCTGGCTTGCTGAGGCCAAGTGCGGACTGGCTTGTTCACTCTATTTGCGTGGTCAGTACAAAGAAGCCCTCTTGGTAAGCGATCAGGCCATGAACGATGCAACTGCGATGAACAAAGCAAGTCTGAATGGCGATTATCCGAGATTAGTGTGCTGTAGAATCGTTCGCACGGCTTGCTTGGAAAAGGTCGGTCATGTTCAAGAGGCGGCAGTGCAGCGCAAACTTGCAAAGAGTGAGCTGGCAGGTATTAGTCCGCAGGTGGTTCGCCGGATGTCGTATATTTTTGACGACGTCATACAGCTAGCACCTTTAAGGGCAAATTAGGCACCGATATATTTTTGTCCGCTCTGGAAGATGATTAAAGCTCTTGCATCGGTATGCGGACGTCATGGTCTTTGGCGAACTCCAGAGCTTCGGTGTAACCGGCGTCAGCGTGACGGATTACCCCCATGCCGGGATCCGATGTGAGAACGCGTTGCAAGCGGGCTTTTGCTTCATCTGTTCCGTCAGCGACGATTACTTGTCCGGCATGCTGTGAATACCCAATTCCCACGCCACCACCATGGTGCACCGACACCCAGCTGGCGCCGCCAACTGCGTTGATCATCGCATTTAAGAATACCCAGTCAGAAATGGCATCAGAACCGTCTTTCATCGCTTCTGTTTCTCGATTGGGTGAAGCAACAGAGCCGGCATCCAGGTGGTCGCGCCCGATAACGATCGGTGCTTTTACCTTCTTATCTGCGACCAACTGGTTGATGATCAGTCCAAGCTTGGCCCGGTCCCCATAACCCAGCCAGCAAATGCGGGCCGGGAGCCCTTGGAACTTGACCCTTTTGGAAGCCATGTCTATCCATTTCGCCAGGGCAATATCTTCCGGAAAATTCTTCAAGATGGCTTCGTCAATGGTGGCAATGTCGGCCGGGTCGCCAGACAATGCTGCCCACCTGAAGGGACCTTTGCCTTGGCAAAATAGTGGTCGAATGAATGCCGGCACAAAGCCCGGAAAGTCAAATGCATCAGTTACGCCGTTATCTTTGGCGACTTGGCGAATGTTATTGCCGTAGTCAAAAACTACAGAACCATTTTTTTGGAATTCAAGCATTGCGCGTACATGTTTGCTGATCGAATCAACTGACCGACGCAGATATTCAGTCGGGTCGGCCTGCCGAAGCCCGGCAGCTGTCTCAAGGGACATGCCTTCTGGGATGTAGCCATTCAAGGGATCGTGTGCTGAGGTTTGGTCTGTCACGGCATCTGGTTTCAAGCCCATTTTCAACATCTTAGACAGCAACTCGCAGGCATTGCCGAGAACGGCGATGCTCACTGCTTCGCCTTTCTTTTTTGCCTCTTGCGCTAAGCGAATTGCATCTTCCAAATCCTTAGCTTGCTTATCGCAGTATTTGCTTTCAAGGCGACGTGTGATACGTGTTTGGTCAACTTCTATACAGATTGCCACGCCATCGTTCATGGTGACTGCAAGTGGTTGGGCACCGCCCATGCCACCAAGCCCGGCGGTAACGACGATTCGATTTTTCAACGTGCCGCCAAAGTGTTTCCGGGCCATTGAAGCAAAAGTTTCATAGGTGCCCTGCAATATACCCTGGGTGCCGATGTAAATCCATGAACCGGCAGTCATCTGCCCAAACATGATCAATCCGAGCTTTTCAAGTTCGCGGAAATGCTGCCAATTGGCCCAGACTCCAACCAGGTTGCTGTTGGCAATTAGCACTCGCGGCGCGTCGTTGTGTGAGCGGAAGATACCAACGGGCTTGCCGGAAGCGACAAGAAGAGTTTCATCATTTTCCAAATCGGTGAGCGAATTGACAATCGCCTTCAAGGCGTCCCAGTTGCGGGCCGCTTTACCGGAACCGCCATATACGACAAGCTCATGAGGGTTTTCGGCAACGTCCGGGTCAAGATTGTTCAGCAACATGCGCAAAGCGGCTTCTTGAATCCAGCCCTTGGTGCTCAACTCAGTGCCGTGCGGCGCTTTTACGTCTATCGGTCCTTTACTGTTGAGAATAGCTCGGACGATTTCAGATTGTTTCGCTGTCGGCGTTACTGTTGTCATGACTGCCTCTCCACTGGGCGCAAAACGCTCACACTTGTTAGGAAAACTTTCAGGCAGATCATAGATCTAGCCTGTGTTGTAGACTTGAAGATCTTACTATGAACGACCGGCGATCAGATTCGAAGAGGGAAAAATGGTTCAAGAGATGGCTAAGCCTAAGGCAGACGAAACACGATTCAGCCTCTCAGACATTCCGCTCAAGTCCGTTTACACGGCTGAGGATTTGGCTGGATGGGATTACAAGCGCGATCTGGGCGAACCAGGCGAGTTTCCCTACACCCGGGGCATCCACAAAAACATGTATCAGGGCAAGCTGTGGACAATGCGCCAATTCGCTGGCTACGGTGGACCGGAAGAGACTAATGCCCGCTTTAAGTACCTGCTAAGTCAAGGACAAACCGGTCTTTCGACAGCTTTCGATCTGCCAACGCTTATGGGTTACGACTCAGATCACCACAAATCGGCCGGTGAAGTTGGTGTTTGCGGCGTGGCCATCGACAGTTTGGAAGATATCGAAATCCTCTACAACGATATCCCGCTCGACCAAATTTCCACTTCGATGACTATCAACGGTCCGGCCGTAATCATTTTCGCCATGTTCTTAGCCAATGCTAAGAAGCGTGGTATCGACCTCAAAAAGCTCAATGGCACGCTGCAAAATGACATCTTCAAAGAATACATAGCGCAGAAGACCTACCTGATTCCGCCGCGTCCGGCGCTCAAGCTCATCCAGGACATGATGGTTTATTGCACGGAAAATGTCCCGCGCTGGAACACAATTTCTGTCAGCGGCTACCACATCCGCGAAGCAGGCGCGACGGCGATTCAGGAGTTAGCCTTCACGCTCGCTGATGGCTTTGCCTATGTTGACGCCGGACTGGAAGCCGGATTGAAGCTGGATGATTTCGTGCCGCGACTTTCGTTTTTCTTCAATGCGCACATCGATTTCTTCGAAGAGATCGCCAAATATCGTGCTGCCCGGCGCATCTGGGCACGCATCATGCGCGACAAATACGGAGCAAAGGATGAGCGTTCGCTTAAACTGCGCTTTCATACGCAAACAGCCGGGTGTACATTGACGGCTCCGCAGCCGGAGAACAACATTATTCGTACGGCAATTGAAGCGCTGGCCGGAGTGCTCGGTGGGACGCAGTCGCTGCACACCAATTCGATGGATGAAGTACTTGGATTGCCAACTGAAAAGGCGGCGCACATCGCTTTGCGCACTCAGCAAATCATCGGTTATGAAACCGGCGTAGCAGCTGTGGTTGACCCACTGGCCGGCTCCTATTACGTTGAATGGCTGACCAACAAAATGGAAGAAGGGGCGCTTGATTATTTCCGTAAGATTGAAGAGCAAGGCGGCGTGATGGCCGGCATTGAGAAAGGCTTCTTCATGAAAGAGATTGCCGATGCCGCCTATCGCTTCCAGCAAAAGCTCGACAATGGCGAGTTTGTCTTCATCGGACTGACCGGCTTTAAAGAAGAAGCCGTTGGCAGCAAGATCGATATTCTCAAAATTGGTTCGGAGTATCAGCATCGGCAAACTGAACGGTTGTCTTCGCTCAAGCAACGCCGTGACAATGTGCTGGTGGAGCGAAAACTAACCGCTTTGAAAGAAGCTTTCAGGCGCAATGAGAACACTTTCCCGCAAATTATGGACGCTGTGGAAACCTACGCCACGTTAGGCGAGATCTGCGACGCCATGCGCGAGGTATGGGGCGCCTACCGCGAGCAATCCGTAATCTAGGCTGCCTGCCCCCTATGAACGCATCAAGGGCCAGGTTCTAGTGCAATACCCGTTCATCTATGGAGTAATTCAGTGCGCGTAAAACATGTCATGGTCGCGCTGTGCCTCATTTGTTCAGGCAACTGGCTGCTGCCCGCTGAGGCCGGTGTGCCAGCAGAGGCTTATGCACATAACAAAGAAGGCATCAGGCTCTACAATGCCGGGAAAGTGACTGAAGCAATTGCTGAGTTCAAAAAGGCTTTGACGGTTGATCCCAAGAATGCTGATTACCTCAACAACCTGAGTTCTGTGCATCTTTCCCAGCGCAATGTTAGCGAAGCGATAAGATACGCCGAGCTTGCCTGTAAAGCAAAACCAGGATATGGCAAGAGTGAGTTCAACTACGCTAATCTGTTGTTGAGCCAGGGCAAAGTGACAGATGCCATCAAGCACTATGCGCTTGCCGCCAAGGCCGCGCCGTCCAATGCGGAGTATCAGTCCGGTTACGGAAAAGCCTTGATCACAGGCAACAAACCGGCAGATGCCGAAAAGGCATTCCGCGCTGCAGTCAAGGTCAAACCCAAGTCGGTGGAGGCTTTGGCCGGGCTGGCGGAAGCGCTACGAGGGCAGAAAAAGATGGATGAGGCCGAAAAACAGGCTCGTCTTGCCGTTCAAATCGACGGTAACGATCCGGCGGCGCACCTTGTCCTGGCAAGCGTTTTGAAAGCCAAGCATCAAGATAAGGTGGCGGCCAAAGAGTATCAACAGGTTTTGAAACTAAAACCGGACCACCCGGAAGCTGCGGCGATTAAAGCGCAGATTGATTACCTGAACAACAAAGTCGATTCACGCATTCCGTAGCAATACTTAGGGCACAATGCCCGCTTGGGAAACTAAATGGCAGTAGTAACAGATGGCGTAACTGAACTCAAATACGATCGACTCTCTCTTGTTCCTTTGGGCGGTCAGGGCGAAATAGGCATGGTACTGTGGGCCTTGAGCTATGCCGGTGAGATCCTTTTGATCGACGCTGGAGCAGCTTATCCGCCGACGGATCTGCCTGGTGTCGATCTGCTTCTGCCGAACATGAATTTTCTTATGGCCAACAAAGGACGCATCAGTGCTCTGCTTCTGACCAATGGACACGAAGAGCACTGCGGTGCTGTGCCTTATGTTCTTGAGCATTTGAAGGTGCCGCGTATTATGGCGCCGCATTTTGTTGCCGCGCTTGTTTCACAAACACTGGCGGACAGAACCGATAAGGTGTATGACACCGTATGTGATACCATCGAGCCGCGTCAGAGTTATCGCATTGGGCCGTTCGAAGTCGAGTGGATTCAAGTCAACGATGCAATCGCCGACGCCTGCGCATTGAAGATCAGCACACCCGAAGGCGTGGTTTTATACACCTCGAGCTTCAAGCTGGATCAAACACCGGTAGACAGCAAGTTAATGGATATAGGACGATTTGCGCAACTGGGCGACACGGGGATTACATTGCTAATCAGCGACTCAGCCGGAGTGGAAAATCGTGGATACACGGCATCGGAAAAATCCATAGCGCCGGCGTTGGAAAGGCACATCAGTCAAGCTGACGGACGGGCGATAGTCGTCATGAACGGCACCAACACTCACCGCCTACAGATTTTGTTTGACATTGCCAAAAGGACAGACCGCAAGGTTGTCCTCTTCGGTGATTTGCTTGTCCAGACTGCTGTGGCTGCTGTCATTACCGGTAATTTGAACTACGACCGCTCGATTGAAGGGACTCTCCAAGACCTGCATAAACTACCTAGCGAACAGATCTTGGTGGTCGCCACCGGCGAAGACGGTAATGCCCTGGGGTTGCTTCACCAACTGGCTTTCAAGCCCAGAGAAGATTTTTCAATTGAACGTGGTGACCTGGTAATTTTCAGCGCCGATATTTATCCCGGGCAATCTCGGCGATTGGCAACCATTCAAGACCACCTGTTGTCGATGGGCATTACCGGTGTGATAGGTGCTCGAGGCGGCGTTCACGTAAGCAACCATGCCAGCCAGGAAGAGCTTAAGTTGGTTTTGTCGGTCACCCAACCGCGTTACTTTGTTCCGGCCATCGGCGAAGGCCGCCACATAAAGCACCACGGGCAGTTGGCCACGGAATTCGGAATTCCTGTCGACAATGTATTTAGTATTCGAAATGGCGCTGTCATTGAAATATCTAACGGTTTGGCGGCGCTGGCCGGAACCATTGAATATGAGGCGGTATTCTTCAACCGAGACCAGGCTGAAAGCGTCACCAGGTTCTCTGTGAATGAACGTCGGTCGCTAAGCAACGAAGGCGTTCTGACGATTGCCTGCATCGTGGACAGTAAGTGGAATTTGGTCCAGCCACCAAGTATGGAAGGGGCTGCGCTGGGTTTCGTCCATAGCCGTGATTGGGCAGCGACCAGGAAGGAGCTGTTCAACAACATCGAGGATGTATTGACCAGGCACAGGGCAGTGGAAGGCTCTGACATAACGAGCCTGCGTGCAGCTGTTCGGGACGTTGCAAGCAAGACGATTCGCTCGAAACTACAATCGAAGCCAACGATCCAAATCGTCGTCCATGAGATTGATACCGTCAGAACTCAGTGAGCTAAGGAGTGAATTCAGATGCGTAGTACTATCATCGTGCTGTTGCTGACAGCATTCCTTTTTGCGATTCCTTCGGTAGAGTCTAAGAGTTGTCCTGGCGGACCAAAGACGAAGAAAACACACGGCGGTGTTTATGGGATCACGATCACAAAAAGTGGTGGCATTGCCGGCATCAATGAGACATTCACGTTGGATTCGAACAAGCTGGCCAAGCCATTGAAAGGCGATCTTCAGTCTTTGGTAAGTAACACAGGTATTCTGGACGTCGGCTCCGTCACGAAAACGCAGCCTAATGCCGCGGACCTATTCTTTTATGAATTCAAGGTTGATTACAAAGGCAAGTTACACTCGGCTACTTACGATGATATGACTCTACCTGAGCAATACAGGACACTTCTGGGGTTTGTCACCAAACATGGTCTTGGCACAAAGCAAAGATTTTAGTGCCAGCCCTGCAGCAACTCCTGGCGAATCGGCTCGTCTTTCTTCTTTTCTGAGGCAGGCGCTGCTGTAGACATCGCTTCCTTCACAACTGGTGTCATGAAATGCGCTAGTTTGTGTTTTAACTCTTCGTATTTGTCGCTTCAACTTTGAAGTCCGGATCCCGCGGGCTACGCTGAAACTCAATGAATTTCACCAGTATCTGCTGAGTTTGCGCGGCCTGTTCGTAATCACGCGATCTTTCGTAAGCACCAACCAATTTTCGCAACTGAGCGATGTTCGTGTCCTCATCCGCGTGGAACTCATTGTTGAACTGAAGAGTCCGGATCAAGTACAAAGGAGCTTCTGCGTATTTTTTCTCGGCGATCAAGACATCGCCGAGCTTGGCGTAGACGTAGACAAATTCTTTTTCCGGCACGCGATCTTTCCAGGCCATTTC
>JADYXS010000365.1 GCA_021772155.1 Candidatus Obscuribacter sp. | reverse complement strand
GCGATCGAATTCGAGGGCATGAACAGCCCGCTTCAAAGACTCTCTGGCAAAAGTGATGCAGTCCTTTTTGCGAAAGTCCCTTGTGATGCACCGATCAATGAACAAACGGTGCGTGTGAATCATGCCGTTTAGCCGAGTCAATCGGTTGCGCTGTTGCCGACGTTTACGCCGCTCGAACAGGACCAGGGCAACGACAGGAATCACCAGCACCGCGCCAAAAATCAAGGCAAGGGAAGTACCATCCATCACGTAAACCTCTTAAGCTCGGCATAAATAAAAGCGCACCTGCGCCGAATTTACTTATGACCGATGGACATGGGGCTTCGGGAAATAAACACCGAAGGGGCAACTGGGGGTGGAACAAAGATACAATCCGAGCATGCCATTACGGGCGTGTAGTGATCAATAAGCGATCGATAAGAGATCTCTATGAAGAACTTAAGGTAATGGGGGTATTCCCCTGTGCGAATGGTCAGGGGTTGACGTGACCGTCGTGATTACCGCGAGCTTCGCGAGGCGATCTCTCATCAATCATGCTACATACCCAATGCGTTACCATTGCTTCCTCAGGTTCACAAGCGTAGGTTGAACCTTATCTTTTCCCTCTCTAACCTTCAACGAAAACCCCAACCAACCAACAGCACGGCTTCGCACACTAGCAAAACACGGAACTTATAGAGCACTCGCTCTTCCCGTCAATGCCGATCTGCAAGCCCAATCTGGAAAGGTACATCATGAAAGTTCTCATCATCGAGGATTTCGAGCCCATCGCGCTCGCGATCCAGAAGACCCTCAATGAGCGTGGCCACCAGGCCGACTGTCTCATCGGTGTTCGCTCGTTCGAACCGTTCATCGGCATCGGGCTGGACAAGCAAAACATCGACATCGACCCCACCAGCTACGACCTCGTTCTCTGCGATGGCGAACTCTACGGACCGAACCACGGTGACGTCGTCGTCCAGGACCTCGCCGCGCGCGGTCTCCCCTGCATCGCCATCAGCTCGCTGGAAACCTTCAACGACAAGATGGTCGCCCGCGGGGCCAAGTTCGGTTTCTGGAAGGTCAGCGCGTTCGCCGCTCTCATCGATGGTGCCCTCACCGCCGAAGACTGCCTGGCACTGAGCCCCGCCGTCATCGCCACCGTCGCCACGTACAAGGAGCGCATGCGCACCGATGAGGCCTTGAGGAGCAAACTCGATGCCATTCTCATGCGCTGAGGCCGCTGACGGAGGAACTCTGAGACGAAGAGTGGGGTGAAAACCAATCACCCTACCCTTCGTCTATTTTGAGCTTTTCTATTATTTCTTATAGTTGACCACCAAAGAAGGAAGATAAGTATCGCGAGTAGCTAGGGTCTTCCACGTTCGCGACGTCCACCGATAAATCCAAAGAGGACCGATAATACTATCCCACCGCAGATGATGCCAATTCCGATCATCGGGCGAAATGCCAACCAGGCAATGCCTATCGTTATGCCCGTTAAGAATAATGCGCTACAGAAAGCCACCAACCCCAGACCGCCTTCGACAATATCGCCGAAGATCGGTACCAAATCTGCAACCACAGCAATCGGTTTGCCCATCAGCAGAAGTCCAAGAAACGCAAGGATGAATCCGGCAACCCTGAGCACCCATGTAATAACGTCATTATCGGCCTCGGCCTTTTTGAACATGGAATCGGCAGCGACCACTCCGGTTCGAACCAGCTCGAAAGACGTACCGTTATGAGCCACGTATGGAGCGAATGAGTCACCTTTTTGTGTCGCCACAACAGAAAGTGGCCCAATCGGTATAAAGCTATAAGAGACCCGCAAGTCCCCAACGGCTGGCCGGTCCAAGTTCCTACCAACAAATATTCTTCCCTGCGCCAGGCGAGCCGGTTCATCGTCCACCTTCGCCGGGCAGGAAGACAAAGGCAGCTCCTGGTACTCCGAAAGCTCATCGATACCCTTCCTATTGAGTACGAAGCGCCCAATGTGTATGTTTTGAGCCGCCATCACCTTATTCTCATAGGGAAAACGAGGTGGGTTGGAATAACCGAAGTGGTGAAATCTTTGGGAATCGATAGGGGTCGCGGACCACTTTTTGCCATAGGTATACGTCGTATCTGTCTCCGAGCCACCACCTAGCGTCTTACGCTCGTGGCTGTCCGTCCTCTCGTCCCACTGATACATTTCAACCCGGCGTTGCATCTTAAGGGCATTACGCGACACGCAGAAGGCTTGGTCGTGAAGCACTTCCTTGGTGCTGGCAGCAGCAGAAACATGTACGAGTTTGCCTTCATTGCCTGGATCAATCTTGTCGGCGGCAATCGATACCACCGATTTGGCGCCCTCCTCCAAGGCACGAAAGAGGTTAATAGCTCGCCCTTCATTCCATACTTCAAGTGGGAATGAGCCCAAAAACAAAAGCAGGCCCAAGAGGGCACCGAACATGGAGCCGCACGCCCGTTCGAACCATGAATGACGGTCTGTCTGCGTATATTGGTCACTCAGCATGTAGAAATTCTCGTTCTCCGCTCCCAACGTAAGCACTCAGATTTTATACCCACGCGAATAGCTAGGAACCATTTTTCGGTCTATTTTCAATTGCCACGGCCGCGAACCACCCAGACTTTCTCCGGCTAAGAATAGCGGAAGCGCCCGGTATGTCTCTTTGAGCTTCTTAGCTAGAGCAACGATATCGTCTTCGCTTTCTCTGAAATCGAACGTCGCCGATTTGCGATTGTGATACCACTTGCCACAGCCTCTTAAATCCGGAGCAGCCACGATCATGCCGCGCAAGGCCAGATGCCGCGCGCACGAGTCAAATACTTTCCCATGCATGGCTAATCCATGGATAATTAGAACGATCGCTTGTGGCTCTTTCTCCGCATCTTGCCAGACATACACAGGCGTGTTTAAAGCGCTGGCGATCGGTCCATCGTCCTGCCTGCTTGTTTCAGCTATGGCTGACAGCCCAAAGCCCGCTAAATTTGCGGTTATAGCTGCTGCAGTCAGAATTGTTTTGAGATGGAAAGCCAATATGAAACCTCCCCGGACCCTCATGCGTTGTTGTCCGGGGGTAAGTCTACGGATCGTCTAATCACGCCGCTTTGCGCATGTATTGCAATTGTGACAGGATGTCAGGCGTCTGTAAATAGCCCAACTGGAGAAGTTCTCGGCTGTTTGTCTTAGCAGTGTGCGCAACTTGGTTCTAACCTAAGCGTGATGGTTACTCTATTTCCGTGATCAAAATTGAGACTGGTGCTGTTGGCCTCACTTCGTATTTGCTTATTGGTAGCCTGACGATTCAGGAAATTTTCAGGTAGCTTCCGTTAGCTTGATTCATGGAAGGCCCGGATTCAACTTCTGCGCAGCGGTTCAAACCTGCCTGCTTGCTTGAGAATTGGTCCGCAGTATGAGACACATGAATGAATTCGATCAGCAGAACTTCGTCTACTTTCTCACAATCACCCGCCGAACTTCTCGACATAGTCGCCCTGCGCAGAGCCATTCACACCAATCCAGAGCTGGCGTTCCAAGAATTCGAAACATCCGCCCTTATCGAGCAACAACTCGAGCTGCTTGGTTACTCCACCAGGAGAGGGATAGCGACAACAGGACTAATTGCCGATTTCGGCACAAAGAATCCAATCATTGCGATTCGCTCCGATATGGACGGGCTTTGTGTTAACGAACTAACTAACCTAGCCTTCCGATCGCGCAGATCGGGCATAATGCACGCTTGCGGACACGACGCCCACGCCGCTTGCGTAGTCGGTGCAGCCCAAATATTGGTTAACGCACCCATTTCCGGATCCACCAGAATCATCATTCAACCAGCCGAGCATGATTCCGAAACAGTTGACAGAGCCTCGCTGCAGATGATCCGTGCCGGTGCACTGAACGATGTAAAAGCAATCCTTGGGTTGCACGTAGATGCCACCATGCCTGTAGGCAGAATCGGGGTGGTGGTGCAGCCGGCCTCCGACATGATGTCTGCCTTTTCAATTGTGTCTACGTCAGCAAGCAAGATGGATCACGTAAAAGCAGGCACACTCTTGATGACCAAGCTTCACGAAGTCGGAGCGGAAGCTGCACTGCATCAGTGCCGCATAAGCATTACAGAAATGCGCATGAGCAATCTAGAATCAGCTGTAGGCACCGAAATCAGAGGCACCATCGCTTATCAATCCATCTCCGCCGCCTCTACAATGCTCAGACACCTATGCGACTACTGCGATAAACAGTTCGGTGAATCCTCCTTCACGATCAATGCCGAACTGGATGAAAATGCTTTCGCCCAACATGAACGAGCAATTGAAACCGTCTATTCTGCGGCATGCAATTTGCTCGGTGAGGCAAATGTGTTGCGAATAAAGCGAAAGACTTGGACCAAGAACTTCGCTGATTACACACAGCAAGTGCCGGGAGCGTTCATCTTGCTCGGCACGGAACTGCGCGGCAGCAGACGGACCATGCATTCAGCCACTTTTGACATTGATGAGGCTGCACTGCCCATCGGAGCCGCAGTTCTGGCCGCTGCATCCCACGCATTGGGCGAAGAATTCAGCAGTTAGTTTACTGAAGCTGCGTCCTAAATTAACTGTCACTGCCGCGCACTGGTTGCCTTAACTCCGCTTAGCGGCCAAGGTCTGTAAGACGGAAGTCGTCGAAGTTGGCTTGTCGCTTGACTGAGTCTGTGGCCACATTGTCGATTTTCCACCTAGCCTTGTAGATACCAAATTTCAAATACGGATTACCGTCCGCGTATCCGCTATCCAGTTTGTAGTTAGGAATATCGTAGACTTTCTTGCCATTTCGCCAGACCTCAAGCTGCCCCCCTGAGCCGTCTGCTTCTGGCATCTTGATCTTAAGATCCCACTCCTGCCAATCACCTATAGTTTCGCTGACAGGTGGCAAACCTAAATCAGTCCATTTGCCATGGATGAATATGGAGTATTTGTCATCTTTAACGCCGAGAGCCGTATCGGGCACGCCGGTATTTTTTGATTGTCTCACTTGCAGGAACATTTCGCCCCATGGGCTACGATCGCGCTCCCATTCCGTGAGTTGCATGTTCCATTTGGTTGAATATGTGTGACCGGGCTTCAACCGGTCTTCCGGAGCAAAGGAAGTCAGCTCCGAGCGATAATTTTTTCCTTCCTCCGCCGGACGATCCGAGTACCTGTCGATGTTGAATTGGACGACTTTTCTACCGTCGGCGAGAGTTACATATTTGATCGAACTGCCACCGTCTTGATCGTCGTCGTTATTGTTATTATTGAGGCTGCGATCGACATTGGCGTCGCCTTTATTTCCGCCATCAAAATCTAAATCAAGCACAGCCGTGCCGTTTGCGGGCCTATCTGGTCTATTCGGAGCGGGTGGCTTGTTATCACCATCGCCTGGTCTATTGGTGGTGGGTGGCTTGTTTTCACCATCGCCTGGTCTACTCGGAGCAGGTGGTCGGTTATCACCATCTCCTGGTCGATTCGGACCGGATGGCTTGTTGTCACCATCGCCTGGTCGATTCGGACCGGGTGGTCTGTTATCACCATCGCTTGGTCTAGTCGTGGTGGGTGGCTTGTGGCAATCGTCGCCTGAGTGTCCATTACGGCCTGGGTTGCGGTGCCCTCCGCCTGAACTGTCTTGTCCACGATTGCCGAAGAGGTTCTGGAACGCTTCTTGTATAGCGCGTAATTGCCGCATCACTTCTTTCAATGTTTGGAGAAGGGCCTCAATGAAAGCCTCTTGTAGCTTTGGTGCAAGCGACTTCATCTGGTCCCCGAAATTTCGTCCGTTCCGCTCGCCGCGTTCGGCTGAATCGTCATGCAAAGTTGGTGCGTCTGCAAACTCAGGCGGAAGAGGCCGTTTTGGAGAAGTGTCTAGCGTCCCCCTCTCCGCGTGCAATTCATGCACGTCTAAAGCACCGCTCTGGCAGCGATATCCCTCGGCCCCGCCTTCCTTAACGGAAGGGGTGGTACTTTCCATAGCCATATGGTCGATCCTCAAAAGTGGAACGATAAGTTCTTTAGTAAATGGACTGTATTTTGCAGCCCCTCTTTGTAGATTAAGAAGCTATGGTGAGTGTTTGGTGAAGAGTACTTTTTCTTCAGTCATCGAGCCACCGGCGTATGAGACGACAGCCTACATGGTAGCCAGCTGCGAAAAATCATTCCTCTTATCATGTACGGCAACCGGAAGAAAACAAAGATATCCCCGGAAAGCCCAAACCGCTTTGCACATCCAAGTCCAAGCATTCGGTTCGATGTCACCGCCGATAGTGGCGCGGATACGCTGGCCGCCCGATCTCAGCTCTGCCTTGCAATTGAGTCCACGGTCGTTTCCAGCTCATGCATACGCTGTAATTCCTGGTAAACAACTGGAAAGGGTTTTGACACTTTGCCTTTAAGCAGACTGCTCAAAATAGAAATGTGCGCATACCAACCGGCGGTGCATTGTGCAATTGATTCTGCAGGAAGCCCCGAATGCACTACGAACAAGCGCACATGTTCAGCCTCTTGCTCTAACTGAAACTGCACTTCTGAACACAACGGGTGCTCGGCATCGTTCCACGTATACGCCAGCAACGTGGGAGGTCTACACTCAGTTACCACACCGATAATGTGAGCGCCGCCATTTCTGCGCTCCGGCACTTCCTCCGTGTCAAAATACAAGTCGATGTTGCCACCAGCGCGCAATTCGATATTGCCGGTGGCAAGCCAATCTTTGCTGGGTTTAGATATGTAATTCCACACTTTCTCGATGGAACCTGGCAGCAAGTGTTGAACGCGTATGGTCTTTCCACCATCGGTTACTTCAGTGCCAAAGTCATTCATGAGCACCTCCCATTATGCAGGCGCAAAGAATATACCAAATTGAAACTCAGCATCTGGAATCATTGCCAATTTTCTAAAAGTAATTATGCTATAAGCCATAGTATCTTCCGTCAAAAAAGAGTGAGAAGGCGGCCATTGCCGTCTTCTCACCCGAAAACAATTTGCGAGCATCCACCGACACTTCTGCCTGTGTCACCCACTAACGACCGGCGACCCCGAGCTGCCCAAGCAGAGCTTAAGCAGTCAGGGTCGCCGCATCTGACTTGCGCAACCAAGTTGCGCGAACGCATGATGCTAACTGGCCGACGAGACCTTGGTCATCACGATGGCGGCGCCGTACTTGCGCTGGTAGCCATCGGCGATGAACTGCGCGTCGGGAGCACCATCGATCAGGTGCACGTAAACCGCCGGCGCTTGGCCGCGGCGCGGACTGACGTGACTCACCGAGGCACTACGCAGAACCTCAAGCATGAACGCACCGAACGTATCGGTGGTCGCTTTGGTGTCGAACTGAACCAGGATTTTCATCTGAACCCTCAGGCCTTGGAACGTTGGAACGCAGAAGGCGAGCCCGCGGCCCACCTCTCTAACCAGGCACGAAAACAACCAACACCAACAAGACGGAGCGCCACCACATCCGGTGACGTTCCCCCTTACTCAGCGACAGCAGTCGCGGTCTCGACTTCCAGCTCTTCCGGATCGGCAGTGTCGAACAACACGCCGGCCAGCGTGGTGAAGTAAGAACCGCTGCGCAGCCACGTGCGAATACGCACACCTTCGTCTTCGCAGGTGTACTCGAATTCTTCTGCACGCGTGTAGGATTTGCGCCGGGGCGCGCTTTCCTTCACATAGCCGTTCATGTCACGCGGCACAAGGTAGAGACGCTTGACCAGGGCAGCCGACAAGGACTCGACGTCAGGACGTCCAGGAGCCCGGCCACCGCTGAACAGCTTGAGCACCAGGTCGAAGGACAGACCCAGGTCATCGGGCAGAAGCTCCCGATCAGGGCGGTAATCAGCGTTCTTGAGCCTCTTCTGAGCGACCATTGCGTCGAACTCATCCCAGTGCTGACCGATGCAGTCTTCCAGGTACTGGTCAGCCCGAGTGGCTTTCCGCTCGATCAACGCCAGCTCGGACAGACACTGCTGACCAAGTGGTGTGCGACGATAGGTGCGCTTCGAATCCTCGCAGCTCATGGCCAGAGGAATTGTCGCCGTTCGCGTTGGCTGCATGCGCTTGGACTGCATCTGGTTATGAAGCTCCCAGTTCCAGTAATACGCCTGCCAGGCACCAACGCACATCGACAGCCGCTTCCTCATGTCGTACACAATGGCTTCGCAGCAGCCACCGAACCGGTCGGTGTTGGCCAACCGCTTCGCCACCTCGTACTCGAGGCTGAGGTTGTAGCGGCTGTGGACGCGGCGCAAATCCCGCTCCATGGCATCGAAGTTGTACTGCCAGTTCGACGCCATGCGCGTGCGCAGCTCTTCCACCTGCCGACCGTCACGCGCGGACGGTTGGAACAGCAGGTGGTGCAAGAACTGCTCCACGTTGGTCATCAGCGGGTTGCACTGATGCACCGGCTTGTAGTTGCCGGTAAGCAGTGCCAGACCATGCATCTGCATGTTCTGACCCGGTCCGAG
>JADYXS010000364.1 GCA_021772155.1 Candidatus Obscuribacter sp. | reverse complement strand
TCGGCGACTAGTTGGTTGCTTTCCCTTGCGCGTGGGCCTTGCCACCACCTGGAGAGCGCCGGCTGTAGGGACGGCATTTGAGGCGCGTCGCGACGCGCCCGGGGTGGCTCATGAGCCGTTAAGATGACGGCGCGCCGAGGCAGCGGTCGCCCGCAACGGGTTTGATTGATACATTGCAATAGGTGAAGATTTCCAATTGCCCCTGTTGGAAATCTTCTGTCATCGTTGCAGTGGACTGGCAAGTTAATTGCCTGATAGTCATCAGCCATGCCTACCGAACCGTTGTTCGACACAGTCATATCATGAGACGTGAAACGCGCCAGTCCCTTGGCGCCTGATTGTAGTTGGCAATCTACAGTAGCAGAGGGAGCCAAGACATGGAATTAGATCGCACCAGCAAAGTCGAACGTGTGCTGGAATCACAAGAATTGCTCTGGGGACCAAACAGTGTCGAAGTAGCAAATACGCTGCTCAAGTTATCACAGCTGTACTGGATCCAGGGGCACTACGCTGAAGCGGAGGTATGCCTGGCGCGTGCTCTGGACAGCAAGTTGCAATTGTACGGACCCAACAATCCTGAGGTGCTGCACTTACTTGAGACAATAGTTGCTCGATCGAATGAGCAAGCACGCCGCGCTGAGGACGGTCTGTTGGGCAGATGCTATCAGCGAGATGCACAAAAAGGCGGCAACACGGAATGCGGAGGGACACCGGCGGCAGGTGCTTTTGAAGTATCCTTCGGCAATTACCCGGAATCAACCCAAAAGTCCGCACAACAGCCCGCTAACATGGTTTCATTCTTGATCACGGAGTCTTCCGGCGAGCGTTTCGAACTTCCTCAGGGATCGATCTTCATAGGTCGGGATAAGATGAACGATATTAGTTTGCCGGACGACTCCATGGCTGAAAAATCCCAGGCCATGATCAAAAAAGAGGGCGACGACTATTGGATAACCAATCAAGCCAAAGCCAGTCCGACCATGCTCAACTCGAAACCAGTGCTCAATAAGACCAAATTGAGATGTGGTGACATCCTCACTGTTGGTGTAACCACCATTCGGATTGGTTAGGTGCCGGTATTAGTAATCACATGAATTGGCGACTATTTTCCAATTGCCTTTGTTGGATATCTTCTGTCATCGTGGCTTTGGACTGACCTGTTTGCCTTGATGAGCATCGTCCATCAGCAGCCGGGCTAGTTCATTCCTCGATGACAGCCAATCATGTGGCGTTACACCGCCCGGCTTATTGGCGTCTATCTTTTGTTGGCATGGGACGAGAGCAGCAAGGGAAACCGACATGGACATAGAACGTATCAGCAAAGCCCAGAGTCTACTTGAAACGCAGACGTTTCTCTGGGGACCGAACAGTGTAGAAGTAGCCAATACCCAGATCAAATTGTCGCAGTTGTACATGATGAATGCACAGTACGATAAGGCTGAAACGTGTCTATCTCGTGCCGTGGAGATCAAATCGAAACTCTACGGAAAATCCAGTCCGGAAGTTTTGCGCTTGCTCGGTACGCAATCCGCGAGGTACCGAGAACAAACATGCCATGCCGAGGCCACTCAATTGGTACAACACTATCAAAGATATGAGCTAAAAGGCGGCAAGACCGAGTGTGAATCGACTGCGGTGGATGATCCTGAGGAACTCTTTTTCATCCAGATGCAATCAAATCAAAACTTATCGGAAAATTCGGTCGTAACGGTTTCATTTCTGACCATTGGGACTTCCTGTGAACACTTTGACCTCCGCCAGGCATCGGTGTGGATAGGTAGCGATACTATGAACGATATTAGTTTGACGAACGATGTTCTGGTCGAAAAGTCACAAGCGATGATCACATGGGACGGCGATATGTATTGGGTGACCAATCAAGCCAAAGTCAGTCCGACCATGGTCAACTCGAAGCCGGTGGTCAATAGAACGAGATTGCGCTGTGGCGACATCCTCACAGTCGGCAATACCAACATTCAAGTCCGTTAAGCGGCCACTCTTCGGTGCAGCGCTTGCCGTGGCATTCCGTTTTGCACAGAGTACCGAGATCGATACGCGGGCAGAGCACCTTTGCGATGTCGAACGGGGCAGATAGTTTACTTGTTCCAATCAATAGACTTCAGGACTGTCCTTATGCAGTCCAAGCAAGGTTGTATATCTCCGGTCGCGCTTTGGTGTGTAAATTCGCCTTCTAGCGATGGAAATATTGATTTTTGATGCGCCTTAACACGTCTGCTACATCCGGCAAACGATAATGATTAGGCAGATCGTTTGCGCGGAACTAGTAATGAAATGGACAAGCCCAAAGAAAACGAGACTACCGAATTTTCGAAAGATACGCTTGTCGAGGCTTTTAGACAGCTAGATCGAAATCAGGATGGTGTGTTGAGCGAGACTGAAATTGATCAAGCGGTGATCGATTTAGCAGTGCCACCAGACCTGGCGGAAATTGTTGGAATTCTAAAAGCAGAGTTCGATGAAATCAAAGACCTGCACAAGGATCATCGCAATGGGATCGAAGACTCTCTGTCGCTGGCTGACATTCTGGAGCTTGCAAATGTTCTGGTAAAACATCCCAATGATGCACGACCGGTGACCGCTCATGAACCCTTGAGATTTGGGAGGCATGCAAGCAGAAAAATAACCGATCCTGCTGAGCGAGCCGCTAAGCTCGCCAGAAACGCTCGCTCAATCATGCAGCGGATACACGCCATCGTGGACAGCGATCTGTCTCTGTACGGAACACACCATGACGAATGGGATGTGGATATCGAAGCAATTCAGCAAGGTCAAATTGGTAATTGCTATTTCCTTGCAGCGCTTGGATCGGTGGTGGCCACCAATCCGATGATTGTGCGGCGCATGATAAAAGAAAACAGCGACAATACTTACACCGTTACTTTCCCAGGTGCTCGCTTGGAGCCAGTTACTGTGGTTCGCCCGACAATTGTGGAACTTGCTCTTTACACACGGTTGACGGAATTCGGTATTTGGCCAGCCATCCTTGAAAAGGCTTATGGTGTTTACAACAGATCGATGGCTTGGACTCCGCGGTTGGTGCCAGCCGAAAATACCGATGCTTATGAGCGATGGTTGGATCCGTTCAACCTTCTGACTGGTCAGGACGAAAAGTATGAGCCGCTAGCAAGCATCACGCCTGAGAAATTAGCCGCAATTCTCACTAAGGCGTTTCGGGAGAGACGTGCAGTGTGGGCTGCATCCAAGTCAACGTCCACCAGAATTGCTGAATGTCATGCCTATAGTGTCATCAACTGGGATCCGGGCTCCTGCAGAATAACTCTGCGTAACCCATGGGGTCCTGTGGAAGGCAGCGAGCCGGAAGTGCC